>JBQDDT010000035.1:13923-15419 GCA_052092505.1 Microbacterium sp.
CCGTACGAGGGCGTCAGCACGGCCGAGCTGCGCACGCGCGCGTCCGCCGCGCTCATCGAGACGGACGACCGCGTCCGCTCCGCGCGTCAGGAGCTCGGCTTCGCGGTCGCGGAGTTCGGCGAGGAGCCGACGCGCGAGTTCGAGGAGGCCATCGGCGTCGCCGGAGAGCGGCTCGGGAACGCGTTCGAGGCATCGAGGCGGCTGGAGGCGGAGGCCGACCCGTCCGACGCCGACGTCCGGCGCGCGCAGGCCACCGTCCTCGAGCACTGCGAAGCGGCGCACCGGGTGCTCGACGAGAAGAGCGAGACCTTCGAGGTCATGCGCGGCGTCGCGAACGACGCCCCCGCCGCGCTGGAACGGGTGCGCGCCGCACGGGAGAGAGCGCGCGGCGCCGACGAACGCACGGAGGTCGTCCTCGCCCGGCTGCGCGAGACCTACGGACCGGAGGCGCTGGAGACGGTCGTCGACAACCCTCAGCAGGCCCGCGAGCGCCTCGAGCTCGCCGATGAGCAGCTCGCCGACGCGCAGCAGCACATCGGCGCCGGTGACAGCGGGGAGGCCGCCGGCGCGATCGTCACCGCCGAGAACGCCGTAGACCAGGCCACGGCACTCGAACGATCCGTCACGGAGCTCGAGGGCGTCCTCGCCACCGCGGAGAAGCAGGCGGCGGCGCTGATCGCCGAACTGGAGGACGATATCCGACGCGCCAGGTCGACGTCGGCGCCGCAGGCCGCCGCGACGATCGCGGCGACCGAGCAGGCGGTGCGCACGGCGCAGGCGAACCTCTCGGGCACGGGCCGCCTGCCGCGGATCATGCTCGAGCAGCTCCAGCGCGCCGATCAGCAGATCGACACCGTCATCCACAACGCCGAGCGCACCCTCCACGTCCTGGATCAGCTGCTGCTGCAGGCCAGGTCGCAGATCGACGCCGCCGAGGACTTCATCTCCCAGCGGCGCGGCGCGATCGGCGCGGACGCGCGCACGCGCCTCGCCGAGGCGCGCAGCTCCCTCTCCCAGGCCGACGCGCTGCGCCAGGCCGACCCGAGCGCGGCGCAGCCGCACGCTCAGCGCGCACTCCAGCTCGCGCAGGACGCGCTGCGGCGCGCCCAGAACGACATCTCCGGATTCGGCGGCGGATTCGGCGGAGGGTACGGAGGGAACAGGCGCGGCGGCGGCGATCTCAGCGGCGCCATCATCGGGGGCATCATCGGCGGCCTCCTCAGCGGAGGCGGCGGTCGCCGCGGCGGCGGCGTCGGCGGCGGCCTCGGAGGCGGCGGGTTCCGCGGCGGCGGAGGCGGCTTCGGCGGGGGCGGCGGCTTCGGCGGAGGAGGTGGGAGGTTCTGAGCGCACGGCGGCGCTCGATGCGCCCCTCTCGGTCCTCTCGGCTCGCGGCCGGTGTCCTCGCGACGCTGATCGCCGCCGGCATCGCGGTCGCCCGCCCCCCCGCGAGCGCGCCCCCGCCCCACCCCCAACAAGGGTAACGCACCCACCCCAAC
>JBQDDT010000035.1:15429-20772 GCA_052092505.1 Microbacterium sp.
CCCCCCTCGGGGCCCCGGCGCCCGGGGGCGTGTGCCCGCGCCCGGATTTCCGCCGCGGGACTCGCGCCCCCCGCCCCCGGGCCTCCCGCGACCCCTCCCCTCCCCATCGACGGGTACGTCACCGACGCCTCCGACGTGCTCACGCCGGAGGAGGAGGCGAGCCTCGAGCAGCAGCTGAGCGATCTGGCGTCGACCGACGGCGTCCCCGAGCTCTACGTCATGTTCATCGACGAGTTCACGGATCCCGCGAACGGCCCGAACTGGGTCGACCAGGCCGCAGAGGACGAGTTCCTCGGGCAGGACCAGTACCTCCTCGCGATCGCGACCGAGCAGCGCGGCATGGCGATGTCCTACGGGAACGACGGCCCGCTGTCGGCGAACCGCGTCGACGCGATCATGGACGGACTCGCCACGGAGCATCTCTCGAACGACGAGTGGGCGGCGGCCGTCGAGCTCGCGATCGAGGAGTTCGAGAAGAAGCCGTGGCCCTGGTGGGTGTGGATGCTGCTCGTCGCCGGCCTCGCGGTCGTGATCGTCGGGGGCACGGCCGGCATCCGCTGGGCGCGCCGCGCGGCCGCCCGCCGCGCCGAGCTGGCCACGCTCGACGGGCAGAAGGAGCGTGCGGCGCGCGAGCTCGTCCGCGCCGACGACGCCGTGCGCTCCAGCTCCCAGGAGCTCGGCTTCGTGACGGCGGAGTTCGACGGCGATCAGACCGCCCCGTTCGAGGAGGTCCTCTCCGATGCGCGCGAGAAGCTCGCGCGCGCCTTCGAGCTCCAGGGCAAGCTGGAGGACGCGATCGAGGACACGGTCGAGGAGACCCGCTCCTGGACGGACGAGATCCTCTCGACCTGCACCGCGATCCACGCTCAGCTGCGGGCGAAGAAGAAGGACCTCGACCGGCTGCGCGATCTGGTCAGCGGCGCCGACGCGTCGCTCTCCCGCCTCACGGAGCAGCGCCGCGCCGCGGACGCGACCCTCGCGGCGGCCGAACGGCGTCTCGCGACGCTGTCGAGCGCATACGAACCGGCGGACGTCGCGATCGTCGCCGACGTGCCGGAGGAGATCCGCCTGCGACTCGCCGACGCCGACGCCGCCCTCTCCGCGCTCGCCGATGCCGCGCAGGCACGCCGCGGGGGCGCGATCACCCGCTCGATCCACGCGGTCGAGGAGGCGCTCGCCGAGGTCTCCGAGCTGCACGACGACGTCGACGAGCGCGCCGAGGCCCTCGCCGCCCGAGCGACGGCGGGAGCCGGATCGACGATCACGGCCGACGCGCCCGTCGAGCCGCGCGAGCGTCCAGCGCCCGTCTTCGCTCCGACGCCCGGCGCGGCGCCGGAGCTCGCGAGCGCCGAGGCGGCGCTCGCCAGGGCGCACCGGACCGTCGAGTCGCGCGAGCGCGACCCCGCGGCCCGCTCGACGGCGATCGCGCGTTGCACCGCCCTCGCACGCGAGTCGCTGAACGCCGCCGACGCGGCGCGCCCCTCCGACCCGGCCGGCGTCGAGCGCCACGCGCGCACCGCGCTCGACCGCGCCGAGATCGCCAAGCGCCTCGTGCCGGGCGCCGGACGGCCCACGAGCCACGGGCGCTCCGCGCCGTCGACATCCTCATCGACCACGGCGTCGCGCGGCAGGGTCGGCGCCAAGGCGGCCATGGGCGCCGTCGGCGGCGGGGCGGTCGGCGGGTTCGCCGGTCTCGGGGCCGCGGCCGAGAGCGAGAGCCCCGCGCTGATCGTCGTCGGGGTCGTCGTCGGGGCGCTCATCGGCTCGCTCTCCAGCGCGTTCGGCGGCAACCGGAGCCGCGGGTCGTCGTCCGGCTGGCACTCGTCGTCCCGTCACCGCTCGAGCTTCCGCAGCGGGTCCTCCCGCAGCCGCTCGTCCGGCGGATCGCGCAGGAGCAGCTCGAGCGGCGGCGGCCGCTCGTCGTCGGGCCGGAGGTTCTGATCCTCCGCGTCACCGATTCAGAGGAACCCCATAGCCGGCGGCCAGCCGGAGTCTTCCTCCCGGACACCCCCACCAGATAACGTCGGACCCATCCACGAAGGGAAACCCACATGAGCAAGCAGTCGATCTTCGGTCGCATCTCCACCCTCGTCCGGGCGAACATCAACGCGATGATCGACCAGGCGGAGGATCCGGAGAAGATGCTGGACCAGCTGATCCGGGACTTCACGAACAACATCGCCGACGCCGAGGCCGCGATCGCGGAGACCATCGGCGGCCTGCGCCTGCTCGAGCGCGACTACGAGGAGGACAAGCAGACGGCCGCCGAGTGGGGCAACAAGGCGATCGCCGCGAGCCGCAAGGCCGACGAGCTCCGCACCGGCGGTGACACGGCGGGCGGCGACAAGTTCGACAACCTCGCCAAGGTGGCGCTGCAGCGGCAGATCACCGCCGAGAAGGAGGCGAAGGACGCCGAGCCGCAGATCGCCTCGCAGACGGAGGTCGTCGAGAAGCTCAAGAGCGGCCTCCACGGCATGAAGTCGAAGCTGACCGACCTGAAGTCGAAGCGCAACGAGCTCGTCGCCCGCGCCAAGACCGCCGAGGCGCAGAACCGGGTGCACGACGCCGTCAAGTCGATCGACGTCATGGACCCGACGAGCGACCTCGGCCGCTTCGAGGAGAAGGTCCGCCGGCAGGAGGCGCTCGCGACGGGCAAGGCGGAGCTGGCGGCCTCGTCGCTCGACGCCCAGTTCGAGCAGCTCGACGACGTCGGCGAGCTGACCGAGGTCGAGGCGCGCCTGGCCTCTCTCAAGAGCGGCGGACAGGGGCAGATCGGGGCCTGATCCGGATCGGCGCACGCCGCACGGACTCCGGCAGGGCAGGATGACACGCATGGCTCGTTTCGTCGTGGCACCGCAGTGGCAGGGATCGTCGTCGTCGCGCGCGATGGCGCTCATCGACGGGGCCGAGGCGATCGCCGGAGACCTGCCCCGCGCGGCGTGCACCCGGTTCGAGGTGCCGCTCGAGGCTGGCGAGGACATCGGCACGGGCGTCCACCGCGCGAGCGCGCTGCTGCGCATCCGCCGCGAGCTGTCAGAGCTCCTCGCCGACATCCCCGCCCCCGCGATCGCGGTCGGCGGGGACGGCGGCATCTCCCTGGCCGCGGTCGACGCGGCCGCCGACGACACGACGGGGATCGCGTGGTTCAGCGCGCACGCGGCGGCGCACGCGCCGGGCACGAGCGCCACGGGCGCCTTCGCCGGCATGGCGCTGCGGGCCGTGCTGGGCGGGTTCCCCGGCGAGCTGGCGCTGGAGCCCGGACGCGTCGCGCCGGAGCGGGTCGTGCTCGCCGCCGCCCGCGACGTCGACCCCGCCGAGGCGGACTGGCTCGACGAGGCGGGGGTCGCGCGCGTCGCCGCCGAGCGCATCGAGGAGAGCCCCGCAGCCGTCGCCGACGCCCTCGGCGACCCGCCCAGGGTGTACGTGCACATCGACCTGGACGCGCTCGACCCCGCCGAGCTCGGCGGGGTCTCCTCCCCCGTGCCGTTCGGGATCTCGGTCGCCGCGCTCACGGGCGCGATCGCCGCGCTGCGGGCGCGCTCCGAGCTCGCCGGCGCGACGATCGCCGGCTTCGCCCCGTCGAGCCCCGCGGCGGCCGTCGACGACATGGGCGCGATCCTGCGCATCGTCTCCGCCCTCACGAAGGACCCGTCGTGAGGGTCTCGTTCCCGCGCGACCCGCGCCCCAGGAACTGGCGGGAGATCGCCGAGCTCCGCGTCGAGCACGGCCGGCAGCTCGATCGCTGGATCCCCGCGTTCCTCCTCGACTCCCCCGTCAGCAGGGCGGGCGCCGGGTTGGCGACCGCCTTCGGCTGGGCGTGGGGCGCGATCTGGAGCACGGGTCGCGTCACGCGTGAGCACGGGCTGATCGTCTTCCGCGGCATGCCGCGCTGGACCCACGCCCGCGCCGGGGTCTGCGTCGGCCGCTGCTTCCTCACGCACCGGGCCACCGAGAGCAGACGCGTCCGCGATCACGAGCGCGTGCATGCGGAGCAGTGGCGCCGCTACGGTCTGCTCATGCCGATCCTGTACCTGCTGGCCGGCAGGGATCCGCTGCGCAACCGCTTCGAGATCGAGGCCGGCCTGGCCGACGGCGGCTACGTGGCGAGGGACTGAGCCCGATCAGGCGTTCGCGGGGTACCAGCGCGGGAGCTCGACGCTCTCGCGGACGACCCCGACCTTCTCCGTGAGGTGATCGAGGATGTCGGCCGTCCCGAGGAACCCTCCGAGGAGGTGGACGCGCGTCTCGTCGCCGTCCTCGCACATCATCTCGTCGGCCCAGGCGCCGACGGCCCGGCTGATCGCCTCGCCGGCGCCGCACCCGCGGCCCGTGCCGGGGGCGCCGGTCCGGGAGGCGCGGTCGAGCCAGGTCACGATCATCCGCGGCGGCGCGACGACCTGCCCCACCCACGACGCGTCGGGGACCTCGATGAAGATCCGGCCCGTCGAGCACATCGGCAGGGTCGCGAGCAGCGCCTCGAGCTCGGCGAGCGAGGTCTCGTCGGCGGTCACCAGGTGCTGCACGCGCGAATGACGCGGTGCTCGGCACGCGGTCGCGCTGTGTTCGTGCGGGTCGACGCTCATGATGCCCTCAAGTATAGGGGAGCCTTACCTCCAAGGGAACCGAAAGCGGCGAATCGACCCGCGCGCTCACTCCCCCGTCGGACGCGACGTGACGAGACGGCTCGTGAGCACGATCCGGTTGAACGCGTTGATCTCGACGGCGAGCCACGCCACCCCGACGTACTCCTCGGCGGAGAGCACGGCGGTCACGCGGGCATACACGTCGTCGGGGACACCGCCGTCGTGGATGAGGGTCACGGCCTCCGCCAGCTCGAGCGCCGCACGCTCGGCGGCGCTGAACACGCCGGACTCCCGCCACACGGGAAGCTGCGCGAGGTCGTCGAACGTGACGCCCGCCTTTGCGGCGCGGTCCGTGTGCGCGCGGACGCAGTACGCGCAGCCGTTGATCTCCGAGCAGCGCAGCAGCACGAGCTCCTTGAGCCGGTCGTCGATCCCGTTCTCCGCGGCGATGCGCGAGACGGTGTTCGCGAACGCGTCGAGCGACTTGTAGGCCTCTGGGGCGGACTTGGAAAGGTGGATGCGCGAACCGGTCACGTCGTCTCCCATCGTTTCGGCGGTGTGGTCCCGACGCTACCGTCGCGCCCGGACCCGACTCCCCCGCAGATCATCATGCACACCCGATGCGGGCATCGTCACTCATTTGGGCAAGATCATTTCGCTCTGTGACGCGCACTCTGATCCGCGATTTCCTGATGATCGGCCGCGGGCCTCACAATGGAGCAGGTCAGGACACCGGTTCGACCCCTCCTCACGAAAGGAT
>JBQDDT010000036.1:0-20761 GCA_052092505.1 Microbacterium sp.
AGCAGAGCAGGGTGAAGATCGCAAGGGTCGCGAGCGCCGGGCGCGCCAGCGGGAAGATGATCCGCCAGAACGTGCCGAACTTCGAGCACCCGTCGAGCACCGCGGCCTCCTCGAGCTCGGCGGGCAGCGAGAGGAAGAACTGCCGCATGAGGAAGATCCCGAACACCGAAGCGAGCCACGGGACGATGGCCGCGGCAAGGGTGTCGATGATCCCCACGGTCGCGAACATGACGTAGGTCGGGACCATGAGCAGCTGGGTCGGGATCATGATCGTCGCCACGATGAGGAGGAAGCTCATGCTGCGCCCCGCGAACCTCAGCCGAGCGAAGCCGTAGCCGGCGAGCGAGCACAGGACGAGATGCGAGGCGATGCCGACGACCGAGACGATGATCGAGTTCCCGAGCCACAGCAGGATGTCGGACTGCTGGAAGAGCTTCACGTAGCCGTCAAGCGTCAGCGCGGACGGGATGATCGGCGGAGGGAACCGATTGATCTCCGCCTCCGGCGTGAGGGAGGTGAGGAACATCTGGGCGAAGGGGATCGCGAACACGATCGCGACGGGAACGAGCAGCAGATGGATCCACGATCCGCGCCGCCGCCGCCTGGCCGTCCCCACCGTGATCGTCCGCGTCGTGGGCGGCGCAGGGTCCTCGTGTCCGCGATAGTCGACATCGCGGACCCGGAGCGGGGCTGTCACTGGGCACCTCCTCGTGCCGATCGGCGCTGCGTCACGACGACGACGAGCGTGATGACGAGCGTCAGGGCGAACAGCCCGTAGGCCACGGCGGACGCGTATCCGAACTCGAGCTCCTTGAACGCCGAGCTCCACAGGTAGTAGACGATGGTCTCGGTCGCTCCGAGCGGGCCGCCGCGGGTCGTCGTGTAGACGACGTCGAACAGCTGGATCGCCTGGATCGCCTGCCAGATGGTGACGAAGACCGTCACCGGCGCGAGCTGCGGGAAGATCACGCGCCAGAACGTCTGCCAGCGGGTCGCGCCGTCGACCCGCGCGGCCTCCGACAGCTCGGCGGGGATGTCCTGGAGCGCCGCCAGGTAGATGACCGTGGTCAGCGCGGCCTGCCCCCACACCGACATGATCGCGATCACGAGCATCGCCTGGCCGGGATCCTCGAGCCAGCCCTGCTGGGGCAGGCCGAGCATCCGCAGGAGGTTGTTGACGAGCCCGAACTGGGGATTGAACAGGTAGGTGGTGAGGATGCCGGTGGCAGCCGCGGAGACGACGAACGGCAGGAAGATGAGCGTCCGGTACAGGCCCACTAGGACCACCCGACGGTTCAGCGCGACCGCGAGCCCCAGTCCGAGGAGCACCGATGCCGGCACGAACATGGCCGTGTAGACCAGGGTGTGCACGACGGCCGCGCCGAGATCGGCGTCGGAGACCATGTCCGCGTAGTTGGCCGTGCCGACCCACTCCGGCGTGGAGAAGCCGTTCCAGTCCTGCAGCGAGAGCAGGAACGCCCAGACGGCGGGGAAGATCGACAGCCCGAGGACGATGAGGGTCGCCGGCCCGACGAACCCCCATCCCGTCAGCGTGTCCCTGGCCCGGCGGAGTCGGATGCCCCTCCGCCGGGACGGTGCGATCGTCGTCACCGGTCCTCCAGTGCCGCCGTCGCCTTCTCCGCGGAATCCGTCAGCGCCTCGTCCGGCTCCGCCTGCCCCTGCAGCACCTGCGAGATCGCGCTGCCGACGGCCTCGGAGAGGTTGACGTAGCCCGGAACGGTCGGGCGCGGGATCGTCGCGTTCTCGCTGTTGGCGGCCATGATGTCGAGACCGGGCATGGCCTTCACCTGCTCGGCGAACTCCGGCGTCTCCGTCTCGCTCTCGCGCAGCGGCAGGTTCCCGTACTCCACGTTCCAGCGCACGTCCTGCTCCGCGTCGGTCAGCCACCTGGTGAACTCGTAGGACCAGTACTCCCGGTTCGCATCCTGGTGGTCGAACAGCACCCAGATGTCGGCGCCCGAGATGGTCGTGTGGTCGCCGTCGGTGCCGGGGAGCGGCACGACGCCGTAGTCGGTCTCGGCGACCTGGAGGTCGTAGAGCGTCCAGGGCCCCGACGTGATCATGCCCACCTGGTCGCTCGCGAAGAACTGCGCGAACTTCGTGTCCGTCTGGTCGAGGTACACCGACTCGTCCTCCACCGCCATCTCCTGGAGGAAGGTGAGCGCGTCGACGCCCTCAGGCGAATCGAACGTCGCCGTGGTGCCGTCGAGGATCTCGCCCCCGTTCTGCCAGAGGTGCGGCCAGAACTGCCAGGTCGTCTCCTCCGAGCCCGACACGGAGTACGCGTAGCCGTAGGTCTTCGTGGCGGGGTCGGTCAGCTCGGCCGCGGCCTCCCGGAAGTCGTCCCAGGTCCAGTCCTCGGTCGGGTAGTCGACTCCGGCCGCGTCGAACACCGTCTTGTTGTAGATGAGCGAGAGATTGTCGACGACCGCGGGGAACCCGATCGTGGGGCCGCCCTCCGGCTGCGCCGTCGCTCGCGCGGCACCGGGGAACTCCTCCCAGGCGACGTCGGGATCGGCCACCTGGTCGGTGATGTCGAGCGTGCGCTCCGATGCGGCGAGCTCGCTCGCCCATGACCCGAATGCGTAGGAGATGTCGGGATAGGTCCCTCCGGCGAAGGAGGACGAGAGCTTCTGGAGGAGGTCCTCGGTGGAGGGAGCGCCGGAGGAGACGTCGATCGTCACGTTGGGATGCTCCTCCTCGAACTCCGCGGCGAGTCCCTCGAGGATCGTCTCCGCCTGGTCGGCCTGCCCCGTCCACCACGTGAGGGTGACGTCGGCGTCCTTGTCGAGCTCCGTGGCGCCCGACGATCCGGCCGCGCACGCGGTCATGCCCAGCCCGGCGACGGCGGCCGTCGCGGCGACGATGCCGCGGCGGAGCGCGCGGCCCGTGCGGCGCGCGCGATGCTGATGAGGAATCATGTGGGTGTCCTTCGTGATCTGTGTGACGGTTCCCTCTTCGGTTGTCCGCGACCGCGGCGGACGACCGCCACGGCGCTCGGTCAGTGCAGGACGACGGAGCGGGTCAGGTGCCGCGGCGCGTCCGGATCGAGCCCCCGATGCGCGGCGAGCGCGAGCGCGAGCTGCTGCGCCCGTGCCAGCTGCACGACCGGGTCGGCGTCCTCGTGGAGGATCTCCGCCCCCGTGCGGCGCACGTCGGCGACGAGCGCCTCGTCGAGCGCGCCGAAGACCGTGACGAGCGAGCTCGCCCCGGCGACCGCGATCGGACCGTGCCGATAGTCGAGGGCGGGGTACGACTCCGACCATGCCTGGGCTGCCTCGCGCACCTTCAGGGCCGCCTCCTGCGCGAGCCCGTGCGTCCACCCGCGGCCGAGGAAGACGAAGTGCGAGAAGGCGCCGACGTCGGCCGCGACCGGCAGAGCCAGCAGCTCCCTCCCCTGCGCGGGGACCGACCCCAGGGTCTCGCCGAAGGCCCGGCGCGCCATGAGGAGCACTGTCGTCGGGAAGCGGGTCTGGACGACGGACCGCTCGTCCGCGAAATCGAGGACGAGCGCGTCGTCGACAGCCTCCGCGACGGGCGTGCCGGCGACGCCGACGACGGCCGAGGTCGCCGTGCCGGCGGGGACCTGGGCGAGGGCCTGTCGCACCTCGCTCGTGGTCCCGGAGCGGCTGATGACCACGACGCGATCGTACGCGCGAAGCGGCGTCCACTCCGAGGCGTAGGCGGCGTCGGTGATCCCCTGCCCCGCGCTCTCGCGCAGCATCGCGATCGACTCGGCGATGAACGCGCTCGTCCCGCATCCGAGGATGAGGACGCTCTCCCCCGGTCGCCCGAAGGCCGGCACATCCGATCCGAGCCCGAGCGCCTCGGTCCACACCGCGGGCTGGCTGAGGATCTCGTGCTCCGTCATGCTGATCGCCGTCACGTCGGGGTCTCCTCCATCTGGCCGTCCCGGCCATCCTGGTCGACCGGACGTTTCTGGTCGACTGTGACCCCATAGTGCGCGATCATGACGAGTTCGTCATCAATAGTGCACGTTTCAGTCAGTTTGTATGAGCGACTCAACGCTTTCGACGGGTTGTGTGGATCGCGAACACGACGAAACCCCGGTGAGCGACGCGAGGAGTTCGCGTGTCACCGGGGTTCGGAGACCGTGTGCGCGGCCGTCGGGTCGCGCCGCCGATCGGACGGCGATGGGTCAGAGGTCGTCGACCTGGATGTCGAACTCGACGTTGTTGCTCTCGACGGAGGTCACGGTCACGGTGAGGCCGATCGTCTCGCCCTGTGCCTCGAGCTCGCAGCGCATCTCGGTGCCGACCTCGCCCTCGAGATCGCCTGGGCACGTCACCTTGTCCGGCGCCTGGCCGATCTGCTCCTCGAGCGCGGACGAGACCTGCTCCTCGACGTCGGCCTGCGCGACGGCCGTGCCGCCCATGCAGCCGGCGAGAGCAGGGAGCGCGACCATCATCGCTCCCCCCGCGACGATGGTGCGCATCATTCCCCTGCGTACAGCCCCCATCGGGTCCCCCTGCTCTCTCGGTTCCTCGAGTGAACCACAGCGGACTACCGGAATCCACACGCGGTCATGGGCAGTTCTGCCCCACTGCGGCGCTCGGACTCGGCTCCGGGAGGGCGGGCGCAGGTAGCCTGGGAGCGTGACGGACACGGCTCTCCCTGATTGGCACTGGTCGGAGGACGGCGTGAACTTCCATACCCGCAAGTGGGTCAAGCCGGAGGATCTCAACGCCAACGGCACCCTCTTCGGCGGGAGCCTGCTGCGGTGGATCGACGAGGAGGCAGCGATCTACGCGATCCTCCAGCTCGGCAACTACCGCGTCGTCACCAAGCTGATCTCCGAGATCAACTTCGAGTCGTCCGCGCTCCAGGGCGACCTCGTCGAGATGGGCCTGCAGGCCACCCACTTCGGGCGCACCTCCCTGACGATGCGCGCCGTCGTGCGCAACATGATCACGCGCAAGCGGATCCTCACGATCGAGCGGATCGTGTTCGTCAGCGTGGACGAGAGCGGGCGCCCGGCCCCGCACGGCTACACCGACATCACCTACGATCGCGACCGGATGCCGCGCGAGCACCCCGGAACGGGGACGATCAGCCTCCCGTAGCGCCCGACGGGTGTGTCAGCGCGCGAGGAACATCTCGTGCGCACGACCGAACAGCTCCAGGGCCTCCTCCTCGGAGAACCCCGCGATCCCCGGCAGCCGGAGGAACGGGATCCCGAAGTGCAGGTACGGCTGCGGGCCGACGACGAGCGGCCGGTGCGACGCGATCGCCCGCGCCCGGCCCGCTTCGGTCAGGGGCATCACCGGAAGGATCCCCCCGATCGGCTGCCTCGTCGTGACCCTGCGCATCTCGGGC
This sequence comes from Microbacterium sp., assembly GCA_052092505.1. Taxonomy (GTDB): domain Bacteria; phylum Actinomycetota; class Actinomycetes; order Actinomycetales; family Microbacteriaceae; genus Microbacterium. The sequence continues at coordinate 5,359 of JBQDDT010000036.1, forward strand.
GGAAGCACGTCGGTCCACGGGATCGGGCCGATTCCGCGCAGCGTCACGCCCGCGGCGGACAGCGTCACGGGCTCGAGCTCCGGCCCGACATGACGGCGGTAGACGGGGCGCAGGACCAGCAGGAGCGCGGCCGAGAACAGGCCGAGGAAGGCCGCGAAGCCGCCGAACACGGTCAGCAGCCCCCATCCCCCGACGTCACGCAGGAGGAAGCCCGCGACGATCGCGGCGACTCCGAGCACGCCGATGATGCCGAACACGAGGGTCGCCGCGCTCCGGCGCCGCTCCCACCGGTGGTACGCCGGCGATTCCGCTCCGGCGAGGGTGACGGATCCTCGCTGCACGAGCTCGCGCAGCGCCGCATCCACGCGCGCCGACGGCGTCCACGCACCGTGGGAGCGGCCGGGGCGGGCGTCGTATCGCGCATCCGTCATGCCGACCAGCGTAATCGCGGCGCTCCGGCGGATCAGCCGAGCATGGCGCGGTCGTCGAAGACGGCGCCCTTGACCTTGCCGAACTCCGCCATGAGCGCCTCGACCGTCAGCGTGCGCTTGGCCTTCTCGTCGGCCTCGAACACGATCCGCCCCTCGTGCATCATGATCAGCCGGTTCCCGAGCGCGAGCGCCTGCTGCATGTTGTGCGTCACCATGAGCGTCGTCAGTCCGCCCTGCTCCACGATGCGCCCCGTCAGCCCCGTCACGAGCTCCGCGCGCTGGGGGTCGAGCGCGGCGGTGTGCTCGTCGAGCAGGAGGATCCGCGGATGGGTGAAGCCCGCCATGAGCAGTGACAGCGCCTGACGCTGCCCGCCGGAGAGGAGGCCCACCTTGGCCTTCAGCCGGTCCTCGAGGCCGAGCTCCAGGGCGCGCAGCTCCTCGGCGAAGCGCTCGCGCCGCTGACGCGTGACCCCGCGCCCGAGGCCGCGGCGCTTTCCGCGCAGCAGTGCGAGGGAGAGGTTCTGCTCGACCGTGAGGTCGGGTGCCGTGCCGGCCATCGGATCCTGGAACACGCGCCCGACGAACCGCGCCCTGCGGTGCTCCTTGAGTCGGTTGACTCTCGTCCCGTCGATCTCGATGCGGCCGGCGTCGACGGGGATCCGCCCGGCGACGGCGTTGAGGAGCGTCGACTTGCCGGCGCCGTTCGAGCCGATCACCGTCACGAAGTCGCCCTCGTCGAGCCGCAGGTCGACCCCGCTCAGCGCCCGGCGCTCGTTGACCGAGCCGGGGAAGAACGTCTTGCTGACGCCGTCGATCGCGAGCATCCTCAGGCCTCCTTCGCCGCTGGCGCGGTCTCCGCGGCCGTCTCCGGCGTCTCACGCGGCGGCACCCGCCCGCCACGGAGATCCCGCCACGACGGGAGGCGCTTCAGCACGCCCCACCGCGGCAGCAGCAGCGCCAGCACGACGAGCGCGGCCGTGACCGCCTTCATGTCGTTCGGGTCGAGCCCGACCTGGAGCGCGACGAAGATGATGATCCGGTAGATGACCGCGCCGACGACCACGGCGAGGCTCGCGAGGAACAGGAACCGCTGGCCGAGCACGGCCTGCCCGAGGATCACGGACGCGAGGCCCACGAGGATCAGTCCGATGCCCATGCTGATGTCGGCGAAGCCCTGGTACTGAGCCACGAGCGCGCCGCAGAGCCCCACGAAGCCGTTCGACAGCGCGAGCGTGAGCATCGTCGTCCGGTCGGTGTTCGCCCCGAGGCTGCCGATCATCTCCTTGTTGTTGCCGGTCGCCTGGATCGCGAGGCCCAGGTCCGTGGAGAGGAACCAGTCGACGAGGAGCTTGAGGACGAAGACCCCGGCCAGGAAGATCAGCGCCCCGATCCAGGTGCGGCCGAGCAGGTGCGCGTCGCGCAGCGGGGTCATCAGCGTGTCCTCGCGCAGGAGCGGCACGTTCGCGCCGCCCATGATCCGCAGGTTGACCGACCACAGCGCGATCATCGTGAGGATGCCCGCAAGCAGGCCGTCGATCCGGCCCTTCGTGTGGAGCAGGCCCGTGACGAACCCCGCGACGAGGCCGGCGCCGCCGCCGGCGAGCGTCGCGAGGACGGGATTCTGGCCCGAGGTGATCATCGCCGCGGCGACCGCGGCCCCCATCGTGAACGTGCCGTCGACGGTGAGGTCGGGGAATCGCAGCACGCGGAAGGTCAGGTACACCCCGAGCGCCATGACCCCGTAGAGGAGGCCGAGCTCCACCGCTCCGATCATGCGCCGCTACTCGACGACGGTGTCGGCGCGGTCGGTGACGCTGTCGGGGATCTCCACGCCCATCCGCTCGGCGGCGGCCGGGTTGATGATCAGCTCGACGTCGTTCGACGTCTCGACCGCCATCTCGGCCGGGTCGGCGCCGTCCTGCAGGATCTTCGCGGCCATCTCACCGGTCTGGTAGCCGAGCTTCGTGTAGTCGATGCCGATCGTGGCGATCGCGCCGCTGTCGACCGGGCCGGAGTCGCCGCTGACGACGGGGATCTGCTTCTGCTCCGCCACCTGGATCAGCGCCGCGATGCCCGAGACGACGGTGTTGTCGGTGGGGACGTAGATCGCGTCGACGTCGCCGAGGGACTGGGTCGCCTGCTGCACCTCGGAGGAGTTGGAGACCGTCGCCTCCTTGATCGTGACGCCGAGCTCCTCTGCCGCCTCCTTGGCGAGGTCGACCTGCACCTCGGAGTTGACCTCGCCCGAGCTGTAGACGACGCCGACCGTCTTGGCGTCCGGCGCGATCTCGGCGAGCAGCGCGAGCTGGTCGGCGACCGGGTTGAGGTCGCTCGTGCCGGTGACGTTCGCGCCTGGGGCGTCGTTCGAGTCGACGAGGCCCGCCGCCTCGGCGTCGGTGACGGCGGTGAACAGCACGGGGGCGTCGGCGATCGCCTGCGCGGCGGCCTGCGCCGCGGGGGTGGCGACGGTGAAGACGAGGTCGAGGCCGTCCGAGGCGAAGGTCGTCGCGATCGTGTTGGTGTTCGTCACCTCGCCCTGGGCGTTCTCGTCGTCGTACTCGGCCTCGATGCCGGCGTCGGCGATCGCGTCCTTGAAGCCCTCGGTGGCCGCGTCGAGCGCGGGATGCTGCACGAACTGCAGCACGCCGATCTTCGCGCTCGTCGTGCCCCCGTCGCCCGATCCGCCCTCCTCGGAGGCGCAGGCGGCGGTGCCGAACAGGAGCGCGGCGGCCATGCCGGCGATCGCGAGACGACGAACGGAGTGCTGAGTCATGTGAGGTCCTCGGGACGGGCCCGTCGCGGACGACGAGCGGAATCGCTCCCCAGATCGTACCGGGTCCCCTTCCCTGGGGACGACCCGTTCCGGTGCGGGAAAGTGCTCCAGAGCTCGGATCTTGGAGCAGTTCGTCGCACCGGAACGGGTCGTGGAGTCAGGGGCGGGTGTAGCGGAGGAGGAGCTCGTCGCCCCCGCGGAGCACCGCGGCGAGCGCCATGTCCGTCGGGCGGGCGGGCGAGCCGACCGCGATCCGCGGGGCGTCGCCTCCCTCGAGGCTCGGCGCCGCCGTGACGCACAGCTCGTCGACGGCGCCCTGCGCGATCAGCGCGCCGAACAGCGTCGGGCCGCCCTCGGAGTGGATCCGCGCGAGGCCCCGGCCCGCGAGGTCCTGCTTCACGGCCGTGAGGTCGACCTCCGTCTGGCCCGCGTCGACGACGTCGGCGGCCTCGGACAGCGCGGCCCGCCGGTCCGCGTCGGCCGCCGCCACGGTGTAGACGACCGGGCGCACCGGGGCATCCGCGAACACCGCGGAGCCGGGCTCGAGGTCGAGGCGCCGCGACACGAGCGCGAACACCGGCTGCGGCGGCAGGCCGCGCTCCCGCCGCCAGGCGACGGCGGCGTCGTCCAGCGTCATCGCCCCGTACCCCTCGGTCCGCACCGTGCCCGCGCCCACGAGCACGACGTCGGCCGGGCGGCGGAGGAGATCGAACACCCGGTGGTCGGCGTCGTCCCCGAGCCCGCCCGAGCGGCCGTCGCGCGTCGCTGCCCCGTCGAGGCTCGAGACGAAGTTCACCCGCAGCCACGCCTTGTCGTCCGGGAACGCGTAGGTCGCGACGATCCGCTCGTCGTCGAGATCCTCGGCAGGCTCCGGCCAGAGCCGGTCGATCCGCGCGCTCATACGTTCCTCGTCGGGTGCATGTTGTGCTCCATTCTCTCCGGTGTGCGCAGGCCGAGGACGGCCTCCGTCATCCGCGCCGCGTCGACCGCCGCACGGACGTCGTGCATGCGGACGATCCGCGCGCCCCGCTCGACGCAGCTGACCATCGCGGCGATCGATCCTGCCAGCCGCTCCCCCTGCGGGCGATCCGTCGACTCCCCCACGAAGTCCTTGTTCGACACCGCGGCGAGCAGAGGCAGCCCGATCGCCGCGATCTCCTCGAGCCGCCGCGTCAGCTCCAGGGTGTGGAGGGTGTTCTTGTCGAGATCGTGCCCCGGATCGATGATGATCCGCTCCCGCGGGATCCCCGCGGCGAGCGCCTCCGCCACCCGCTCCTCGAGGAAGCGCCGCACCTCGGCCACCACATCGTCGAAGCGCGCGGCCGGCTTCTCCTCGCGGGGCGGGCCCACGCTGTGAGTGATGACGACGTGCGCCCTGGACTCGGCGATCACGCCGGCCATCTCGGGGTCGCGCAGACCGCTCGTGTCGTTGACGACCGCGGCGCCCGCATCGACCGCAGCCCGCGCCACCGCGGCCCGGTTCGTGTCGACCGAGATCACGATGTCGCTGCACGCGCCGATCGCCTCGACGACGGGCACGACGCGATCGATCTCCTCCGCGACCGACACCGCCGGTCCGCAGCCGAACGGGACGCCGCCGACGTCGATCCAGTCGGCGCCCGCGTCGGCGGCGTGCAGGGCCGCTTCCACCGCGCGATCGAGGGCGAAGGTCGCCCCGCCGTCGGAGAAGGAGTCGGGTGTGCGATTGACGACCGCCATCACGGCGATCTGCCGGTCGAAGTCGAACTCGCGTCGTCCGATCCGGCGGATCACGTGAGCGACGCCAGCTCGGCGGCCGGGTCGGACAGGCGGTCGGCGTCGACGGCGACCTCGTCTCTGATCAGGCGCTGCACCTGATCGTTCACGTCCCACACGTTCACGTTCATCCCGGCGACGACGCGCCCGTCCGCCACCCAGAACGCGATGAACTCGCGCGAGCCCAGGTCGCCGCGGATCACGACGTCGGCGTCGACGGCGAGCGGCGCGTACCCGGAGTACTCCATCCCGAGGTCGTACTGGTCGGTGAAGAAGTACGGGATCTCGTCGTGCTGCGCATCGCCGCCGACCAGGTTGGCGGCGGCGACCTCGCCGCTCGAGATCGCGTTCTGCCAGTGCTCGCTGCGGAGACGCTCGCCGAGCACCGGATGGAGCGGATTCGCGACGTCGCCCGCGGCGTAGACAGACGGGTCGGACGTGGCCAGACGTGCGTCGACGAGGATGCCGCCGTCGACGGCCAGCCCCGCCGCCTCGGCCAGCGCCGTGTCGGGGGCCGCTCCGACGCCGACGACGACGAGATCGGCGGGGATGACCCCGCTCTCCGTGCGCACGCCGGTGACTGCCCCGCCGTCGCCGGTCTCGACGGCCGTGACCCGCTCCTCGAGGCGGAAGTCGACCCCGTGCTCCTCGTGGAGGTCGAGGAACACCCGCCCCATCCGCTCGCCCAGCGCGTTTGCGAGCGGCACCCGATCCGGGGTGACGACGACCACGTCGTTCCCGAACCCGCGCGCGGCCGCGGCGAGCTCGAGCCCGATCCACCCCGCTCCGACGAGCACGACGCGCCGGTCACCGGGCGCGAGCTCGCCGCGCAGGCGCTCGGCGTCGTCGAGGGTGCGGAACGTGCGCACGCCAGCGGCATCGGCCCCGGGGACGTCGAGCCGACGGGGCTGAGCGCCCGTCGCGATCAGCAGTCGGTCGAACGCGAGCGTCGTTCCATCGGCGAGCTCCACCGTGCCGTGGTCCGGCGAGATCCGGGTGGCCGGGTTGCCGACGTGCAGTGCGACGTCGTGCGCGGCCTCCCAGCCCTCGGCATGCACGAAGACGCTGTCGCGCTCCTCCGATCCGGTCAGGTACCCCTTCGACAGGGGCGGGCGCTCGTACGGGCGGTGCGCCTCGGACGTCACGAGGTCGATCGCGCCCTCGTACCCGCGCTCTCGAAGCTTCGCGACCGCGGTGCCGGCCGCGAGCCCGCCTCCGATGACGACGATCCGGTTCGGCATGTCGCTCCTCTCGGACCGGGGCGTCGGCAGCCGCCGGGTTCCCCTCTCACCGTAGACGCCGCCTCCGACGCACCTCAATGCCCCGACGTGAGACCGCAGCTGCGGAGATCGGGCCCCACTGCGGACGGATCCTCGAGATTCGTCCGCAGTGGGGGCGGATCACCGCGCGTGCCCGCGCAGAATCGGTCGGCGGCGAGCAGCCAGCGCCAGCACGGCGCCCGCCCCGAGCAGCAGCAGACCGGCCGCGATCACGGTCGCCGAGATCTCCGCGCCGGTCGCGGGGAGGAATCCCTCGCCGCCCTGGCCGGAGTCGCCCGCGGCGGGACCCGGGTCTCCCGCACCGCCCGCGCCGTCGGACCCGCCGGACCCGCCCGCGCCGTCGGAACCGCCTGAGCCGCCCGACCCACCGTCATCGCCGGGGTCTCCCGGATCACCGGGCCCGCCGGGATCGCCCGGCTCCTCGGGATCACCCGGCCCGCCCGCCGCGGCCTCGACGATCACCAGCCGGGGACCGATCGCCTGATTCCCGTTCGTGTCCGTGACGCGGTAGACGAGGACGTGCGGTCCCGTCACGGAGGTGTCGACCTCGCCGATCACCTCGATGCGGTCGCTCACGTCGCCGTCCGTGTCGTCGATCGCGGTGACGCCCTCGAGCGGATCGAACGCCGAGCCCTCGGCGATCGTCGTCGACTCCGGGATCGTGAGGACGGGGGCGGTCGTGTCGGTGCCGGCCGCCGTCGCGACGAACAGGTCACCGAACTGGGTGACCACGCCGGACTCGGCACCCTCCTCCGTGCTGCTGGCCGTCCACGCGTAGGCCTCGCCCTCGGTGAGCCCCTTCCACGCGACCGTCGCCGGCATCCCCGATGCCACCGTGCGCGATCCGATGACCTCGTCCGTCGGGGTCGCGACGGTCAGCGCGTCGGTCGTGAACGACGTCTGCCTGGTCGTCAGATCGATCGGGAGCGTGAGGTTGTCCTCCGCCCCGTTGTAGCGCTCGATGGGATCCGGCGTCTCCTTGGGCGAGTTGCCGTGGTCGTAGCCGGATGCCCCGAACTCGTCGAGGAACGGCGAGTACGTGTCCACCGACATCGTGTTCTGCTCCGTGTCGAACTGGAGCATCCGCAGGAAGCTCGCCCCCATCGCGAGCTTGTCGGAGGTCAGGTGATCCCACGACCCGTCGCCGTCGACGTCGATCTTGCCCTCGTCCTCGCCGGTGCCGAACACGCACTGCGTCGACGGGTCGAGCCCGGCCGACGCGCAGCGCTCCTTCGTGAAGACGGTGCCGGCGGGCACCATGTACCCCTGGTAGTCGGCCAGCATCTGCACCACCTTGTGGTTCATGCCGGGCCCCTCGATCGTCTCCACGTTCGTCCCCACGCCGTGGAAGTGGCCGCCGAGCACGAGGAAGACGTTGGTGTTGTCGCGCACGACCTCGTCGTACAGCTTGCTGCCGTCCGCGCCGAGGGCCGCGTCACGGCCGTCGGGCTCGGCGGAGGCGCCGAGGTAGCCGTGGGTCATGAGGATCCCGTTGCGGTCGGGGTAGCGCTTGAAGACCGAGTCGGCCCAGTCGGATTCCTCCTGCGTCACCCCGTACGAGAGGCCGACCGCGACGAAGTCGAGGCCGCCGGCCGAGAACAGGACGTAGCTGTTGGAGCTGTCCTCTCCCTCGGTCACGATCTTCCCGGAGTCCGGATCGGACACCTCGTCCATCGTGTGGAAGGACGCGTCGGCCGGCCACGCGTTCTCCGCCTGGTCGTAGTAGTCGCCGGCCGTGAAGAACGCGGCGAAGGGCGAGGTCGGCCCGTTGTGCGTCCCGTTGTGATTGTCGTGGTTGCCCGCGATCGTCTGGTTCGGCACGCCGGAGCCCCACAGCGGCTCCTGGAGGTCGAGCATCGTCGAGAACTCCTTCGCGATCTGCTCCTTCGAGCCGGGGACGGATCCGTCGGACGTGGTGTAGTCGAACACGCTCGACCCGTCGCCGGGGTCGACGGCGTCGGGATCGAACTGCAGATCGTTGAGCGAGACGTCGCTGTTGATCAGGTCGCCGGTGTTCGCGACGTAGTCGATCCTGCGCTCGTCGGCGTTGTCGGCGATCCACTCGTTCTGGGCGCGCAGCGACTTCTCGAAGACGGCGGCCTCCTCCGGCGTGTTCGTCGCGCCGTCGATGTGCTGCCACGGCAGGCTGGCTGGCCAGTCCATGTCGCTCCCGGTCGCAGCCTCCGTCGTGTACTGCTGGTCCGTGTAGTGCACGAACGAGAAGTCGTAGTCGTCCGGATCCTCGAAGTGGTCCTTCGCCTCCGGCGTCCCCGCCGACTCGTCACGCGGCGCGAGATCGTCGGCGAACGGATCCTCCGCGGTCACCAGCACGTGCGCCGCCAGCCGCTCCGGGTCGTCCGCGTCGATCAGCCGCGGGTGCAGCGCGCCCTCGAGCCGCGTGTCGCCCTCGGCCTCGCCCCGCGCCTTCGCGACCAGCGCCCACGCACCCTCGTCGGCATCCCACACCCACAGCTTCACCACGCGGGCGGGGTCCACGCCGCCGCTCCACAGGACCTGCTGGCCGGGATCGGCGTTCGGGAGATCGACGTCGAATCGCTGGAACGGGAAGCCGTCGTGCGCGGCGGGGCTGGTCGCCGCCTCGTCGTCGCCCGGCGCCAGCTCGTCCGTGATCTCGGTGACGTCATCGACGTCGGCGGCGAAGTCGAGACCCAGGTTCTCCGGGGAGGCGTCGATCGTCCCCTGGACGCCGGCGGACGGGCCGGTCAGCTCCGCCTCCGTGAACGTGGTGGTGACGTTCTCGCTCTCGCTCTTCACGATCGCCGTGAGGCGCGCCGCACCCTTCTTCTGCTGGGTGTCGGTGCCGCCGGCCGTCGGGATGCGCGGCGAGGTGAAGGGGATCGACCAGCTCACGGGCCGGCCGAACACGTCCGTCGCGGAGACGACGATCTCGTGGTCGCCGGCGGTCATCCCCGCCCCGATCACGTCCCCCGGCGCGATGGGCTCGCCGTCGAGGGCGTAGGTCCAGCCCGTGGCGAGGGATGGCTCGGAGATCGTGACGCCGAACTCCGTCGGCCCGTCCACGACCGAACCGGCGGCGGGGACCGACGACTGCAGCTCGGGGGCGACCGCGCGGTCCCCGAACGACTCGCGGTCGAGCTGCGCGGCCTGCTCGGCGCTCAGCGCCGAACTCCAGATGCGCGCGTTCCCGACCGTGACCTCGGCGGGGTGCTCGATCGAGCCGCGGCCGGCGACGTCGGATCCGATCGCGTAGTAGCGGACATAGGGCTCGATGATGGATCCGGAGGTCGGCGCCGCGATCGGACCCACCGTGTCAGTGGTGTTGCTCCCCACCCGCTCGCCGTCGAGGTAGAGGTCGACCCTCGTGCCGTCGAAGGTCGCCACGACGCTGTGCCAGACGCCGGACCGGATCTCCGGCGACGTCACGCTCTTGTACCCGCCGTTGACGTGGAAGCCCGCGACGATCGACGAGCCCTTGAGATGCAGGCCGAATCCGCCCCCGCTCTTGCCGGAGCAGAGATGGGGCGTTCCGTCGACCGGGAGCTCCTCGTTCACCTTGACGTCGCACTGCAGGGTCGCGCCCTCGCCGGCCCAGGTGTCGTCGACGTAGGTCGCCACGTCGTCGGAGTGCGGCTCCCCGGTGTCGGCCCAAGTGTCCTGCAGCGGATAGAAGGCGTGGTCCTTCTGCCCGTCGGCCGTGTAGGCGCGGTGCGGCTGGGTCGCGAAGGCGGGGTCGGTCCGCACGTCGGACATCCCGGTCACCTTGGGCTCGCGCGCGGACGGGGAGTGGTCGCGGAAGGGCTCGGCCTCGTCGGAGAAGTCGACGTCCAGCACGTCGGCCTCCGGCAGCTCGACGTCGGGAGGCGTGGGCTTCTCCTGGCGCCAGAGGTCGGCGACCTCGGCGTCGGTGAGCACCGCGCTCCAGGCGCGCGAGGCCGCGACCGCCGTGTTCGCCGGCTGGCTGAACCCGTCGGCGGTCGGAGCGCCCCCGATGCCCCACTTCGGCACGGAGTCGACCTTGAGCTCGGTGTACGGGCCGTTGTGGTTCCGTCCGCTTCCGAGACCGTTGCCGTCCTCCTGCTCGAGGTTCCACGCCGGGGCCCCGTTGAGGTACATCTTGATGTCGCCGCCGCCGACCGTCACGACCGCGTGCACCCACTCCCCGGAGCGGAGCGCGATCGGCGCCGTCGCGGTGTTCTTGTTCCCGCTCGTCGCCGTCGCCTTGAAGCGGAGGCCGCTTCCGGTCGCCGGCAGGTAGAACGCGTATCCCTCCGGCCCGCCGCCGCAGAGCTGGCTGGCCTGGCCCGAGGGGACGGGGCTCTCGCCGTCGTAGCGGAAGTAGCACTCGAACGTGCCGCCGTCGAGGAGATCGACCTCGTCCTCGTGCGCCGGGTCATCCGCCGACCACGCGTCGGGGATGTCCGCGACGTACGCGCCCGTGCCGGTGCTGGGCTTCGCCTCGTCGGCGGCGAACTCGGCGACGTGGCGCTGGAGCGACTCGTCGTACACGACCTCGGGCGCGACGCCCTCGGCGGTCAGCGCGCGATCCGCCGCATGCTCGACCGGTCCGTCCTCGGTGAAGTCGACGCTGATCACGTCCGGCTCCGGGACGGCGCCCTCGGCGGCGGCCGGCCGCGTCGAGGGTCCGGAGGGCGCCGCCGTCGCCGGCGACGCGACCGCCGTGCTCGCGGCGAGCCCGATGACCACCGCCCCCATGATGAGGGTCCTGAGGGGAGACCTCCGGTCGGTGGATCTGGCTGGCGTCTTCACTCGGACATGTCCTCTGGGCGGGGCGGATGCGTGCGGGGCCCGCGGCACGAGCGGGCCCCGTCCACCCCATCGGCCCCCGCTGTCCGCAGGTCGAGGGGAGGACGGCCCTCAGGTGAACCGGAGCTGTCCATCGCGTGACGTCCCGCTCCGCCGCCGGCGGGCGACTGCAGCTGCGGAGATCGGGCGCAACTGCGGACGGATCCTGGCGATTCCTCCGCAGTTCGGCCCGATCTCCGCCGTCGGGCGGGCGGGTCGCGGTCCTCAGAGGCGGCGGAGCAGATCCAGGACGGCGACCATGAGCGGCATTCCCTGCTGGGCACGGCGCGAGAGGGCCGAGACGGTGCGCGCAGCCGAGGGGCCGAGATCGATGAGCTCCACGCCCTCGAGGAGCCGACCGGGCAGCAGTGCGGGGACGAAGCCGACCGCGACGCCGGAGCGCACGAGATGGTGGTGCACGAGCATGTCCGTCGACTCGAAGCGCAGACGCGGTTCGAACCCGTGCCTCCGGCACAGCGATACCGCCCACTCGCGCGCCGGCGACCCGGGCATCTCCAGCACCCAGTCGAGATCGGCGAGGTCGGCGGGGCCCCTCACCTGGCGCCCCAGGTCAGGGGGGACGGCGAGGAGCATGTGGTCGTCGAACAGCTCGGTCTCGACGATGTCCGGATCCCGCGGGAACGTCTGATCCGGGTAGCGCTCGACCAGCCCCACGTCGATCGCGCGGGAGGCGACGAGCTCGCGCGTGAGGTCGGCGTCCGCCTGCATCACCGACAGCCGCGCCCCCGGGTGCTCGGCGTGCAGCCGCTTCACGAGCTCCGGCACGAACGAGAGCATCGTCGACTCGAACGCGCCGAGCGCGAGACTGCCGGCCACCTCGTCCTCGGCCGCGCTGACCGATGCGCGCGCCTGCTCCCACCCGTCGAGGAGCGCCTCCGCGTGGTCGAGCAGCACCTCCCCGGACGGCGTCAGGCGCAGGCGGCGCCCTTCGGGTTCGAGGAGCGTCGCGCCGACATCGCGCTCGAGCTGCGCGAGCTGCTGCGACACCGCCGACGTGCTGAACGACAGCGATCGGGCCACCGCCGAGACGGTCCCGAGGCGCCGCAGCTCCAGCAGCATCCGCAGCCGGCGGATCTCGCTCACGAGCCCGATCCGATCGTGAAGCAGATGCGAACGATCATGGCTCGAAACTATCGCTTTTCCCGGATCTTTCGCGGCCCTAGCGTGGAGGCGTGTCGAACGCTCTGCTCCCGCCCACGGCCCCGATCCCCGTCGTCTCCACGGCCGGTCCGCGCCCGTCCGGCACGCGCGGCGTCGCCGCCTCGGTGCTGGCGTCGGTCGTCTTCGCCACGCTGTTCCTCATCCCCGACGCCTTCACGGGGCTCGACCCCTTCGCCGTCACCGGCTGGCGCGTGATCATCGCCCTCCCGATCGTCGCCCTGGGCGTGCTCCTCCTCGGACAGTGGGCCCAGCTGCGCGAGCTGCTGGCGCGGATCCGCCGCCGCCCGCGGCTCCTCGGGATCATCGCCATCGACGGCGCCCTGTTCGGGCTGCAGCTGTTCCTGTTCGCGTGGGGGCCGATCACCGGCAACGCGCTCGCGGTGTCCCTCGGGTACTTCCTCCTGCCGCTCGTGCTCGTCCTGCTCGGCGTGCTCGTCTACCGGGAGCGGATCAGCGGGGCGCGCGGGCTCGCCGTCGCGCTCGCCGCGATCGGCGTGCTCGTGGCGATCGTCGCGGGGGCGAGCATCTCGTGGGCGACGTTCGCCGTCGCGTTCGGCTACCCCGCCTACTTCATGCTGCGCCGGCGGTTCCTCCTCGACTCCCCCGCGGCGCTCATGCTCGAGATGGCGGTGCTCGCCCCCGTCGGGATCGCGCTCGCGCTGCGGCCCGATGCGCTCGGGGCCATGATCGACCACCCGGCGAACGGGCTCTGGGCCGGTCTGCTCGGGCTGCTCACCGCCGTCGGCTTCACGGCGTACACGCTCGCACAGCGCGCGCTGCCGATGAGCCTGTTCGGGCTCCTGTCGTACCTCGAGCCGATCCTCCTGGTCGTCGCGTCGACGCTGATCCTCGGGGAGGCGCTCGGCCCCGCCGATCTCGTCAGCTACGGCGCGATCGGGCTGGCGCTCGTGGTCCTCGCCTCCGTGGGCCTGCGCCGACGCAGCGCCCGCATCCCCCGATCCGCCTCCTGAGCCGCGCTCCCGGCGGCTACCGCCGCGGCGGAGGCGCGTCGCCCGCCGACCACGCCTGCCAGTGCGCGGCATACCGGCCGCCGGCGGCGAGGAGCTCGTCGTGCGCGCCCTGCTCGACGATCCGGCCGTCCTCGAGCACGAGGATCCGGGTCGCCGTGCGGGCCTGCGAGAGCCGGTGGGCGATGCTGATGGTCGTCCGCTGGCGCGCCAGCCGCTCGATGGCGTGCTCGAGCCGGGCGGCGGGGCGCGCGCCGAGCCCCGCCGTGAGCTCGTCGATGATCACGACCCTCGGCGCGGCCGCGATCGCGCGGGCCAGCACCACCTGGGCATGACGGACGGGATCGAGCCGGAGGGCGCGGTCGACCGCCGTCCCTGCGCCCTCGTCGAGCTCGCGCACCCACGTGGCGCCGGCGGCGGCGAGCGCCGCGTCGATGCCGGCGCGGTCGGCGTCCGGCGCGGCGAGGCGGATGTTCTCGGCGATCGTCGCGTCGAACAGGTGGCTGTGCTGCGGCAGGTACACGAGCGAGCCGCGCGGACGCGGCTCGTCGTGCCCGACGCCGTCGATCCGCACCGCGCCGGCCGTCGGCACCTGCGCCCCGGCGACGACGGCCGCGAAGGTCGACTTCCCCGATCCGCTGGGGCCGACGAGCACCACGTGCTCGCCCGGATCGATGCGCGCCGTGACCTCGCGCAGCGCCGGCCGGTCGACGTAACGGTGGACGACGCCGTCGACCTCGATCCGGCCCTGACCCTCGTCCGCGTGCTCGACGGGCGCCTCGTCGTGGCGCAGACCCAGCACCCGCGCGAGCGCGGCGGCGGCGATCTGCAGGTCGTCGAAGCTCAGCACGACGAGGCCGAGCGGGCCGAAGAGGCGGTGGAAGAACAGCGTCGCGGCCGAGACCTGTCCGACCGTGGCGAGGTCGCCGCCGACGAGCGCGAACCCGACCGCGAGGATCGAGGCCAGCCCGATGCACTCGGCGAGGTTGATCCACTTGCCCCATGCGGTGCTGAACCACAGCGCGCGCCGCGCGCGCCGCCTGGCGTCGTCCGAGTCGCGCTCGACGCGCGCGATGCCCGCGCGGGCCGCGCCGTAGGCCTCGAGGGTCTCCCGGCCGTCGAGCACGCCGACGAGCGAGGCGGTGCGGCGCGCCGACGCCTCGCGCTCGGCCCGGTACAGCGGAGCGGAGCGCGGGAGGTACCAGCGCACGGCGAGCGCGTAGACCGGCACCGCGACCATGCCGGCCAGAGCGAGCAGCGGATCCAGCAGCGCGAGCCCGCCGATCGTGGCGCCGATCGTGGTCACGGCGGAGATCCACGGCGCCAGCAGCGCCCCCGCCGTGCGCGAGACGACGCTGAGGTCGTCGCCGATCCGGCTGAGCACGTCTCCGCGGGCGCCCTGCTCGGCGAAGCGCGCCGCCGGGAGGGTGAGCGCGTCGCGCAGGGCGTCGAGGCGCAGGCGCGCGAGCGTGCGCTGCACCGCGCGGCCGGTCACCGCGGCGCCGAGCGCGCCGAGCACCGCGCTGGCGACGAGGGCCGCCCCGATGACGAGCGTCATGACCGCGAGGGAGCCGGCGTCGAGGCTCGGCGCAGCGTCGATCAGGCGGCCGACGCCGAGCGGGAGCGCCAGCCCCGCCACCGCCGCCAGGCACGGCACGACGACGGCCAGCGCCCAGGTCCCCGCGTCGGGTGCGACGTAGGTGCGCAGGCGCCGCCACGCGTCGCGCGCGCCGAGCGTCGGCAGCGGGCTCATCCGGACACCGCCGCGACGTAGGACGGATCCGCGCCGAGCAGCTCCTCGTGCGTGCCGTCGGCCCTGGTCCCGTCGGCGCGCACGTGGACGACGCGGTCGGCCGAGGCCAGCAGCGGCGGGCTCGTGCTGACGACGACCGTCGCCGCTCCGGGCCGCCCCGCGCGGTAGGCGCGGAGCCCTCCGGCCACACGCAGCTCGGTGACGGAGTCGATCGCCGAGGTCGGATCGGTGAGCACGAGCAGATCGGCATCGGCCAGCAGCGCCCTCGCCAGCGCGAGCCGCTGACGCTGGCCGCCGGAGAGGGTCGCGCCGCCGTCGTCGAGGCCGCTCTCGACACCGCCGGGCAGGTGAGCGACGAACTCCGCGTCGGCGGCCGCCAGCGCGGCGTCGAGCTCGTCGTCCGACGCGTCGCGCCCGAGCCGCAGGTTCTCGGCGACCGTGCCGCGAAACAGGTAGGCGGTGCGCGGCTCGTCCAG
>JBQDDT010000037.1:0-20638 GCA_052092505.1 Microbacterium sp.
GAGGAGGCGGGCGGATCCGGTCCGGACCCCCGCCCCGAGGACGACGCCCCCGACACGGTTCCCGCGGCACCGGCCGCCCGGCGCGCCGGGAGGCGCTGGTTCGCGCTCGCCGCCTCGGTGGTCGTCGTGGCCGGCATCGGCGTCGGGGCGGTCGTGATGACGCAGCTGCTCGACCGGCCGGAGGGCGTCGTCGCCCTCGATCGGATCGAGGGTGCGGACGACGCGCGCGGCGCGGCCGAGGAGCTGCCGGACGGCGGATCGCTCGTGCTGCGCTGGTCGCACGAGGTCGGCGAGGTCGTGGTCCTCGCCGGCGAGATGCCCGAGCTGGACGACGGGAGCCAGTACGAGCTCTGGTTCGTGCGCGATGAGACCCCGGTCTCCGCCGGCGTCTTCGACGGCGGAGACGCCGAGCCGGCGCTCCTCCAGGGCGAGCTCGCCGACGGGGACGTGGTCGCCGTGACGGTCGAGGCGGACGGAGGGTCGCCCACCGGTGAGCCGACGACCGACCCCCTCGCCGCGATCCCCACGGACTAGGGCTTGTTGATCACGAAGTCTGCGCTTATGGTCGGGGACTTTCGAGGGTGTGGCGCGTCAGGAGATCTCGGATGAGGTGTGGGCTGTTCTGGAGCCGTTGATGCCGGTGCCGGCCGGGCGTTCCCGGCCGTGGACGGATCATCGGCTTGCGGTTGAGGGAATGGCGTGGAAGCACCGCACCGGGGCGACCTGGCGGGATGTGCCGGAGCGGTTCGGGAAGTGGAACTCGATCTATAGACGGTTCGCTCGCTGGGCTGAGGACGGCACCTGGGACAAGTTACTCGCGGAGGTTCAGAAGCAGTCGGACGCGGCGGGCAAGCTCGACTGGGTGGTCTCGATCGACTCGACGATCGCGCGCGTGCATCAACATGGCGCGACCCTCCGTCGCGACACAGGGGGCTCTGTCGAATCACAAGAATCCGCGGGAAGAGCCGCCTGGTCACGGAATCGGCCGGTCGCGAGGTGGTTTGACGAGCAAGGTCCATCTCGTCTGCGACGGCCGCGGACGTCCGCTGAGCTGGGTGATCAGCGGCGGAAACATCAATGACGCCACGATGATGACCGCAACGCTCGAGCAGATCCGCGTCCTCCGCGCAACCGACCGTCCGCGGCAGCGCCCGGACCGGGTGCTCGCCGACAAGGGCTATACCCGTCCAAGAAGAACCGCGCGTGGCTGCGGGATCGGAAGATCGCCGCGACGATCCCCGAGCGCGACGACCAGATCGCGCATCGCCGCACGAAGTCCCGCCGGCCCATCGACTTCGGGGAGGCCCAGCAGGAGCGATACAAGGGCCGCAACGTTGTCGAGCGGTGCTTCAACAAGCTCAAGCAATGGCGCGGCATCGCGATGCGCTCAGACAAGACCGCTCGCGTCTACCGTGCCGCGATCGCTCTCGCCGCCACGCTGATCTGAATCAAGACTGACTTGGTTCACGTGGGTTAGCGCACCACCTCGAGCGGTCCCTCGCTAGGCGTCGGCGGCTCGAACCGCTCGAAGTACTCTGTTGCCGTCTGCTCTGTGAGCGGCCAATCGTCCGCCTGCCTGCCGTGTCGGTCATCGACCCGGCTCAGGATGGTCTCAAGACTCGTCGCGATGTAGATGGTCTCTGGCACGAGGCCGTGGGGCGCGAGCAGCGCGCGGTACTCGTCGCGTTGTCGCCGGAACCAGAATCCGAAGTCGAGCACGACATCGTCCCCCGCCGCGACGTGGCGCAGCAGCCGTGCCTTCAGGTCTGTTGCCACCTCGGCCACCACGTCGGCGGACGGCATCGTTGTGATCCCGCGATCCCAGAACTCCACCTCGAACGACAGACGTGTCCAGCCTTCGCGCTCCAGGCGCTTGGAGTAGGTGGTCTTGCCGGCACCACCCGGCCCGCACATCATGACGACCCGGGGTCGTCCTGCTTCGTTCGCTGCCACGAGACCGAAGTTACGCTCCGCCACTGACGTCGCTGCTCGCAACGCTCCGCCCATCTAAATCAGATCGGACTTGATCCACACGCCCTAGGACAGCGCGACGGCGTCGGAGCCCTCCCGCCACCCGAACGTCACCCGAAGGTGAACGAGTAGACCTCGACGCCGGGGTCGACCACGAGCTCCACCGTGCCCGATCCCGCCTCGTCGTCGCGCAGGAGGTGTGAGCGCGGGGTGCCGCTCGCGTCGATGGCGACCGGATCCTGCCCGTCGACGCTCGCCCGCACCTGGCCCTGGCCGCCGAGCACGACGCGCACCTCGCTCGCGGAGTACGACAGTCGGACCCGTCCCTCCTCGTCGGCGGGCGTCGCGAACTGGGTGCGGAGATCCCACGCGCCGTCGAGCGCGAACGTGTCGTCGGGCAGCGAGTCGGGGAAGGCGAATCGGTCCTCGCCCTCGTTGTACGACGTCGTCCCCGCGTAGTTGCTCTCCTTCGACCAGCCCAAGAACGTCTCGGGCGTGCGGTCGGGGTCGGTCGGGGTCTCGTCCGCCACGTCCGTGGGTTCCGGCAGATCGGCCCCAGGATCGGCGTCCTCGAGGAGTTCCCGGATGAGCTTCTCGGTCTGCGCGTAGCCGCCCTCGCCGAAGGAGATCTGGCGGACCGTACCCTCCGCGTCGATGAGGTAGTGCGCCGGCCAGTAGCGGTTGCGGTACGTCGTCCACGTCGCCAGGTCGTTGTCGAGCGCGACGGGATAGGTGATTCCGAAGTCCTCCGCTCCCGCCTCGACGTTGCGAGCGTCCTTCTCGAAGGCGTACTCGGGGGAGTGGACGCCGATCACCTGGAGTCCCGCGTCCCGATAGGCGTCGTCCCACGCGACGACGTGCGGGATGCTGCGCTGGCAGTTGATGCACGAGTAGGCCCAGAAGTCGATGAGGACGACCTGTCCGCGCAGGTCCTCCAGCTCGACGGCGCTCCCGCCGTCGGTGTTCAGCCAGGCCTCGATCCCGCGCAGCGCCGGTGCCTGCCCGCAGGACTCCAGCTCCTCGGCGCCGTTGGTGCAGTTGCTCAGCTCGCGGTTCTCGTCCGTGACGAGGCCGCCGAGATCCAGCGCCTCCTGCACGTCGTCGTCCTCGGCGAGCTGCTCCTGCAGGCCCGCGGTGTAGTCCGGCACGAGGCGCTGGACGAGCGCGGGGACGTCGAAGACCAGCCCGATCGCCAGCGCCACCATGGCGACGCCCGCTGCGATGCGCAGGCCGCGCTCCCTCCGGCGGAATGCGCGGATCCGCTCGATGACGCCGCGCCCGGCGAGCGCGAAGACGAGGAGGGGGATCGAGACGCCGACCGCGAACGAGACCGTGAGGAGCACCGTGCCCGGGTCGATCCTCCCGGTCGAGCCGGCGACGATGATCGCGGCGAGGACGGGACCGGCGCACGGCACGAACACGGTCCCGAGTGCGAGGCCGACGGCGAAGCCGTTGCGGCGATTCGACACCTCCCGCCGCGGGATCCAGGAGAACGGCTTCTCGATGAGCCGTTCGAGCTGGGGCACGAGGAGCCCGGCTCCGATGAGGAGGAGCAGGCCGATCCCGACCCAGCGGATGACGCTCTGCGGGAGCCCCAGGGCGCCGAGCGCCAGGGAGCCGAGGAGCGTGATGATGGTGAAGCTCGTCATCAGGCCGAGCACGACGAGATACGGGCGCCAGCGCGAGACGGTGCCCGCGGCATCGCCTGCCGCGTCGTCCCGGCGAGCCGACTGCGCGCCGCCGGTGAGGAAGATGACCGGCAGCACCGGCAGGATGCACGGCGAGATCCCCGTGATGAGGCCGCCGAGGAACCCGATGATGGCGAGCGACATGGTGCGCCCCCTCTCTGTCACCGGTTGTTCGGCGTGAGGGGTGCTTCGGATGGGGGCGCATCGCGGTGTCTTGACAGGGCGCACGACGGCGCTCTACTGTGAATGCACAGTCCATTCACTACTGAATAGGTATGCACATGCTAGAGAAGGACCTCTCGCAGATCGCACGCTGGGAGGAATCCCGGCGGTGGATCGCCTCCGCAGCGGACGACGAGCGCGATCGCCTGCTTCGGGAGCGCGCCTCGTGGACACGTCGTTCGATCGTGTCGATGATCGACAAGGCGAGGGCCGGCCACATCGGCGGCGACTTCTCGGTGTCCGACATCCTCACGGTGCTCTTCAACAGCGTGCTCGATGTCGACCCTGCCGAGCCCACTCGTCCGGACCGCGACCGGTTCATCCTCAGCAAGGGGCACTGCGCCGCCGCGCTCTACTCGACCCTCGCGTGGTGCGGCTTCTTCCCCGCGTCCGAGCTCGACACGTTCATGGCGCCCCTGTCGGCGCTGAACGGGCACCCGAACCGGCAGAAGGTCCCCGGTGTGGAGACGAACACGGGTCCGCTCGGGCATGGCCTCCCCGTCGGCGTCGGCGCCGCGATCGGGGCGAAGCTGGCGGGCACCGGGGAGCGCGTGTTCGTGGTCCTCGGAGACGGCGAGATGCAGGAGGGGAGCAACTGGGAGGCGCTCATGTCGGCCGCCCATCACCGGCTCGACAACCTGTTCATCACCGTGGACCGCAACCGTCTGCAGCAGGGTGCGCGGACGGAGGAGACCAACGGCCTCGACCCCCTCCCCGAGAAGCTCGCCGCCTTCGGGTGGGAGGTGCGCGAGATCGACGGGCACGACTACGGCGCGCTGATCGGCGCGTACCGGCCGTCCGAGACCGGTGCCCCGGTGGCGATCGTCGCCAACACGATCAAGGGCAAGGGCGTGTCCTTCATCGAGGACCGCGTCGAGTGGCACCACAAGGTGCCGACCGCCGAACAGGTCGAGCTGGCACTGGAGGAGCTGTCATGACCACTGCCGTGTACGACAACCGGGTCGCCTTCGCCGAGGAGCTCATCGCGCTCGCCGAGTCCGATGATCGCGTGGTCGCGGTCTGCAACGACTCGGTCGGCTCGAGCAATCTCGTGGGGTTCCGCGAGCGCTTCCCCGATCGGCTGATCAACGTCGGGATCGCCGAGCAGAACATGGTCGGCGTCGGAGCGGGGCTCGCCGACCGCGGCTTCGTGCCGTTCGTGTGCGCCGCCGGCCCCTTCCTCACGGGACGAGCCCTCGAGCAGATCAAGGCGGACGTCGTCTACAGCGGACACGACGTCATCCTGTGCGGGATGAGCCCCGGGATGGCGTACGGCGAGCTCGGACCGACCCATCACTCCGTCGAGGACCTCTCCTGGCTGCGGGCGCTTCCCGGGCTGGACATCGTCGTCCCGGCCGACGGCGAGCAGACGCGGCGCGCCCTGCGCGGCGCCGTCGCGGATCCGCGCCCCACCTACATCCGCGTCGGGCGGCACAAGGTGCCCGACGTGACGACCGGGGACACCCCATGGGAGCGCGGGCGGATGCAGACGCTCAGAGACGGGAGCGACGTGACGCTGGTCGGCGCGGGGACGACCGTGTCGCGCGCGCTCGACGCGGCGGAGGCGCTCGCCGACGAGGGAGTGTCCGCCCGCGTCCTGAACGCGTCGTGGGTGGCGCCGTTCGACGTCGAGGCGATCGAGAGGGCGGCGTCGGAGACGCGCGCGATCGTCGTCGCGGAGGAGGCGAACATCGCCGGGGGGCTGGGCGCGGCGGTGACCTCGTCCGTCGCGCAGCTGCCGGCGCACCGCGTCCCGGTCCGGATGCTCGGCCTCGACGCGTTCGCTCCGACGGGGAGCACAGACTTCCTGCTGGAGCACTTCGGCCTCACCGCCGACGGGTACGCGCGGGCCGCGCGGGAGGCGCTGATCGATGGCTGACAGTGGGCGGCCGCTCGTCGTCGCGGTCGATCAGGGGACCAGCGCCACGAAGGCGCTGCTGGTCGACGGCGAGGGCGACGTCGTCGCGCGCGCCAGCCGGGGGCTGGGCCAGAGCCACCCCCGGCCCGGCTGGGTGGAGCAGGACGCGGGCGAGCTCCTCGAGAGCGTGCGCGCCGCGATCGCGGAGGTCCGCTCGCCGGTCGAGAGCACGATCGCGGGGATCGGCATCAGCGCCCAGCGCGAGTCGGCGGTGGCGTGGGACCCGGCGACCGGGCGCCCGCTCTCGCCGGTGATCGGATGGCAGGATCGGCGGACCGTCGCGACCGCGCGCTCCCTCGACGAGCACGCCGCTCGGGTGCGCGAGATCACCGGTCTCCCGCTCGATCCGATGTTCTCGGCGCTGAAGCTGTCCTGGATCCTCGACGACATCGATCCCGATCGGTCGCTCGCGCGCAGCGGGCGTCTGGCGCTCGGCACGGTCGACGCCTGGCTGCTGTGGAATCTGACCGGCGAGCACCGGATCGAGGCCGGCAGTGCGAGCCGCACCCAGCTGCTCGACCTCGCGACGGGGGACTGGAGCGCCGAGCTGCTGGAGCTCTTCCGGATCCCCAGGGAGGCGCTGCCCGACGTGCGCGACTCCGACGCCCCCGGCGAGGCCATGGGGCTGCGTCTCGGCGCGGTGCTCGGCGACTCGCATGCGGCGCTGTACGGGCACGGGGCGCGCGAGACGGGGGACGTCAAGGTGACCTACGGCACCGGTTCCTCGGTGATGGGGCTGACGGATCGTCCGGTGGTGGGGCCCGGCCTCGTCGGGACGATCGCCTGGCGCGCGAACGGCGCGACCGCACGGGCCTTCGAGGGCAACATCCTCTCCACGGGAGCCACCGTCCGCTGGCTGGCCGACGTGCTCGGCGTCACGGCCGACGAGCTCGCCGCCCTCGCGCAGTCGGTCGAGGACTCCGGCGGCGTCGACATCGTCCCCGCCTTCGCGGGGCTCGGTGCGCCGTGGTGGGACGAGCGCGCGGTCGCGATCGCCTCCGGGCTGCAGCTCGGCACGGGGCGCGGGCACCTGGCGCGCGCGGCGTTCGAGTCGATCGTCCTGCAGATCGAGGACGTGCTCCGCGCGGCCGAGCAGGAGACCGGCCTCCACCTGGGCCGTCTGCTCGCGGATGGCGGGCCGAGCAGGAACTCGTGGCTCATGCAGCTGCAGGCCGACCTCTCGGGGCGCGACGTGCATCGCCACGACGGCGCCGATCTGTCCGCGCTCGGGGCGGCCGCCATGGCCGCCGAGACCATCGGGATCCGCGATCGGCAGGCTCTCGACCCGAGCACGCACTCCGTCTTCGCCGCCTCTCCGGACATCGACGCGGCCGTGAGGCGAGAGCGCTGGTCGGACGCCATGGCCAGGGCGAGGCTGCGAGACGACTGAGCCGGCGCCGGCCATCGGATACGCCGCCGCGCGCATCGCCGGCGGCACCGACTGATCCCCACACCGCATGCAAAGGAGCACAGATGACACCCACCCCACTCAGCCCGACGGCGCTGTTCGACGGGCACTTCACGGGACGGACCGCGCTCGTCACGGGCGCCGCCAGGGGGATCGGCCTCGACATCGCGCGGGCGCTGGCCTCGTCGGGCGCCTCGGTCGTCACCGTCGATCTCCATCCCGGGGTCGACGAGGCGGCGTCGCGGGCGCGCGACGAGGGCATGGATGTCGAATCGCGCCGGCTCGACGTGACGGACGAGGAGGCGGTCAGCGGGCTGTTCTCCGAGCTCTCCGAGCGATGGGGTCATCTCGACGTCCTCGTGAACAACGCCGGGATCATCCGCATCAACGAGCTGGAGCGCACCTCGCTGCAGGACTTCGAGGCCGTCATGTCGGTGAACACCACGGCCGCGTTCCTCACCGCGCGCGAGGCGCTGCCGCTGCTGAAGAGGCGCGGCGGCTCCATCATCAACGCCGCATCCGGACAGGCACGGCAGGGATTCGTGTTCACGCCGTCGTACGCGGCGAGCAAGTTCGGGATCGTCGGGATGAGTCAGTCGCTGGCGAAGGAGCTCGCCCCGCACGACATCCGCGTGAACTGCTACTGCCCGGGGATCGTCAAGACCGACATGTGGGAGTACAACGACCGCGAATGGGGCTCCCGGCTCGGCGACTACGCGCCGGGCGAGCTCATCGAGGAGTGGATCGACGGGATCCCCCTGGGCCGCGCGGCCGAGGGCGCCGACGTGGCGGGACTCGTCCTCTTCCTCGCGTCGGACGCGGCGCGCTACATCACCGGACAGGCCGTCAACATCGACGGCGGCATGTTCATGAACTGACATCGGAGAACCACAGGAGCTTCTCATGAGCAATCCCATCACCTCGCCGTCCGAGACGGCGCTCATCCGCGGCGCCTCCACGCCGGGACGCCAGACCGGGGGCCGGCTGTCACGCCTGCTCCAGGGGTCGGGCGGCGCGCTGCTCGGCTTCCTCCTGCTGTTCGCCGTCTTCGCGGTCACGACGCCCCGATTCTTCTCGGCGCTCAACCTGATCAACGTCGTCGACCAGGTCACGGTGCTCGGCGTCCTCGCGATCGGGGCGACGGCCGTCATCATCACCGGCGGCATCGATCTGTCGGTCGGATCCGTCCTCGCGCTGTCGACGATGGTGCTCGGCTGGCTCTCGAACGAGGCCGGCGTGCCGATGATCCTGGCGATGCTCGCCGCGATCGTCGTCGGCGGCCTCGCCGGGCTCTGCAACGGGCTGGGTGTGACGTTGCTCGGGCTGCCGCCGTTCATCGCGACCTTGGCGATGATGTCGATCGCACGAGGCCTTGCCAATCTCATCTCCGATGGCCAGAGGATCGTCGGCTATCCGGAGTGGTTTTACTCCCTTGCGTCCAACCACTATTTCGGGTTCTTCTCGATCACAGCGATCGCTTTCATCCTCATCGCGCTGATCGCCGCAGTCATCCTCAGGTACCGCGCATCCGGTCGCAAGGTCTATGCGATCGGCGGCAACGCGGAGGTCGCACGCCTGGCCGGCATCAAGGTCAAGCAGACGACGACCTGGGTGTACGTCATGGCGGGCGCGCTCGCGGGTGTCGGGGCGATCATCCTCGCTTCTCGTCTGGATTCGTCGCAGCCCAGTGCGGGAATGGGGTACGAGCTCGATGTCATCGCGGCGGTGGTGATCGGCGGAGCCAGTCTGGCGGGTGGCACCGGACGCATATCCGGAACCGTCATCGGAATCCTGATCATCGGCGTGCTGCGCAACGGTCTGAATCTCCTCGGGGTCTCTTCGTTCTTGCAGCAGGTGGTCATCGGGCTCGTCATCGCGGCGGCCGTCGTCGTCGACATCATTCGTCGACGGACTCGTTAGTACGTAAGTCAAGCTCGCCAATGTCGGCGAGAAAACGGAAGGGCATCATCATGAAACTTGTTCGGAAATCGACGGCGGTGCTTGCAGTCGGGACGCTCGGAGCCTTTGCTCTCTCAGGGTGCGCCATCACAGAGGCGACGCAAGGTGACGACGATGAGATCGTCGTCGGGTTTGCTGTGGCGAATCAGCAATCGGATTTCTTCAATCTCATCCGCCAATCGATCGAGGAAGCCGGAAAGGATGCTGGCGTGGAAGTCAGCACGGCCGATGCGCAGGGAGATGCTGACAAGCAAGTCGACCAGATGCAGAACTTCGTGACGCAGGGTGTCGACGTCATCATCTATATCGCGGCTGGCGCGAGCGCCGCTGCGGTCCCCGTTCGAGATGCGAAAGAAGCCGGGATTCCTGTCATCACTGTCGATCGCAACCCCGAAGAGGAACCCGGGGACACCTTCATCGCAACGGATTCAGTTGCCTCGTCTAAGGCGCTTGGCGAGTGGGTGGGCGAACAGACCGGAGGGGAAGGGAACATCGGAGTCATTCAAGGTCAGGTCGGCACCACTCCCGAGATCGATCGCGACACCGGATTCAAGGAGGGAATTGCAGAGTTCCCTGGCCTGAAGGAAGTCGCTCGGCAGGCCACTGACCAGTGGATGCAAGACGAGGGATACGACATCGCGACGGATATGCTCCAGTCTCACCCGGAGATCGATGTCTTCTTCGGTCGCGCGGATTCGCTCGCGCTTGGAGCGGCAGGCGCCGCAAGGGCTGCGGGCAGGGATGACATCCTCGTCGTCGGACACGATGGAGACCGCGCGGCGTTGGAGGCGCTTCAGGACGGGGTGATCGACGCCACGATGATCCAGCAGACGAACGCGATGGGTGAGCTCGCGATCGAGTCCGCCATGAAGCTCGCCAATGGCGAGGAGGTCCCTCCGATTCAGCTGCAGGAAGCGGTGCTGGCCACGGCGGACAACGTCGAGCCCTACATCGAGAACCACCCGTGATCCGGAGCGGGGAGCGCACGCTCCCCGCTCATCGCGTGCGAGGAGGCACTGATGAATGAGCACGGAGACGCCGGCCTGATCGTCCGCGGCGCGCGGAAGGTCTATCCCGGCACCGTGGCGCTCGACGGCGTGGACCTGGACGTCGGCCCAGGGGAGCTCGTGGCGCTGCTGGGCGAGAACGGGGCGGGCAAGTCGACGCTCTCAGCGATCATCGCCGGCGTCACGCAGGCGACCGAGGTGTCGATGACCTGGCGGGGCGAGCCGTATGCGCCGGCGGACCCTCGCGAGGCGATCGCTCGCGGCATCGGTCTCATCCACCAGGAGACGAGACTGCTGCCCGAGCTCACCGTCGCGGAGAACGTCGCCGTGGGGCGCTGGCCGCTCACCGGCGGGTTCCTCGACGAGCGCCGGATGCGCCGCAGGGCGATGGAGCAGCTGGAGCGGCTGGGGTTCTCCGGTCGTCCCGATCAGCTCGTCTCCGAGCTCTCGGTCGCCGCGCAGCAGCAGGTCGAGATCGCGAAGGCTCTGCTGCTCGATGCGAACCTGCTGATCCTCGATGAGCCGACCGCATCGCTCGGCGCCGACGAGACGAACGCCCTCTTCGAGACGGTGCGGCAGCTCAAGGCCGAGGGGATGTCGTTCATCTACGTGAGCCACCGGCTCAGCGAGATCCGCCGGATCGCCGACCGGATCGTCGTCCTGCGCGACGGCGCTCAGGTCGCGTCGCACGAGCGCGGCGACGTCGAGCCGGACGAGCTGGTGCGCGAGATGGTGGGCCGCTCCGTCGAGCGGCTGTTCCCCGACATCCCCGAGCCGACAGACGACGTGGTCCTGGAGGTCTCGTCGCTCACGAGCAGGGCCGGGCTGTTCGAGGACGTCAGCTTCGAGGTGCGCGCGGGGGAGATCCTCGGCATCGCCGGGATCGTCGGAGCGGGCCGCACGGAGATCGTCCGCGCCGTCAGCTCGGCCGATCCGCACGTGACGGGAACGGTCAGGGTGAACGGGAAGCCCGTTCCCCACCGTCATCCCGAGGACGCCATCCGCCGCGGGATCGTCCTCATCCCGGAGGATCGCAAGCAGCAGGGGCTCGTGCTCGAGCAGAGCATCGAGGACAACATCGCCCTTCCGAGCCTGCGCGAGATCGGCTCGGGCGGATGGGTCTCTGCGAAGTCCGTGCGCGCGCTGGCCCAGCGGGTCGAGGCGCGCCTCGGCGTGAAGGGGCGCGCCTTCGATCCGGCCTCGTCGATGTCGGGCGGGAACCAGCAGAAGGTCGTGATCGGCAAATGGCTCGAACGCGGCCCCAGGGTGATCATCCTCGACGAGCCGACGCGCGGCATCGACGTCGGCGCCCGCGCCGCCATCTACGAGGTCATCGCGGAGATGGCGCGCGAGGGAGCCGCGATCGTCGTGGTCAGCTCGGATCTCGACGAGGTGCTCGGCCTGGCGCACCGCGTCCTCGTCGTGGCCGAGGGGGCGGTCCGCGGCGTCCTGCCGCGGGAGGAGGCGACGGCGGAGCGGGTCATGGGGCTCGCGGCCACCGCCTGACGCCATGCCGACGAGAGAGGGAGCGAGGACCACGCCATGAGCACCGAGTTCGATCTGCGGGGACGCACGGCGTTCGTCACCGGCGCCGCGAGCGGGATCGGCCGCGCGATCGCCGTCGGGATCGCGGAGCGCGGCGGGGACGTCGGGCTGTTCGACCGGCCGGGCGCCGACTTCGCGGCGGCGGAGCGGGAGATCGCCGCCGCGGGCGGTCGTTCGCTGGCGCTGGAGGGCGATGTCACCGACGGGGAGTCGCTCGACGCGGCGGTCGCGCGCCTGGGCGAGGCGTTCGGGCCCGTGGACCTCGGCGTCAACGCGGCGGGGATCGCCAACGCGGCCCCGGCCGAGGAGATGAGCCTCGAGCAGTGGAACGCGCTCTACGAAGTCGACGTGACGGGCGTCTTCCTCAGCGCGCAGGCCGAGGCGAGGGCGATGCTCGCCGTGGGGTCCGGGGGAGCGATCGTCAACATCGCGTCGATGTCGGCGACGATCGCCAACCGCGGACTCCAGCAGGTGCACTACAACTCGGCGAAGGCCGCGGTCGTCCAGCTGTCGCGATCGCTCGCCACGGAATGGGCGGAGCATGGGATCCGGGTCAACGCGCTCAGCCCCGGGTACACGGCCACCCCGATGAACACCCGGCCCGAGATGGTCGACCGGATGCGCGTGTTCGCCGACCAGGTGCCGATGCAGCGCGTCGCGGAGCCGCACGAGATCGCGGGGCCGGCGGTGTTCCTCCTCTCAGACGCCGCCAGCTACGTCACGGGGATCGACCTGCTCGTCGACGGCGGGACGACGTCGTGGTGACGCGTGTCACGGACGGATTCGCCCGGCATTAACGTGGAGAACATGGCACAGGAACCGCGCAGGGCCGGCAGCAAGCAGGGCATGGAGCGCTTGCGCCTGCTGACGAAGGTCGCGCGGATGTACCACGAGCAGGGCATCCGGCAGCCCGAGATCGCGACGACGCTCGGGATGTCCCAGTCGCGGGTCTCGCGCTCGCTGAAGGAGGCATCGAGCATCGGCATCGTCCGCACCGTCGTCGTGCCTCCCACGGGCGTGTATGGCGAGATCGAGGACGCTCTGAAGGAGCGCTTCCGACTGCGCGACGCCGTGGTCGCCGACGGGCCGGAGGGCTCGGAGGACGCGCTGCTGCGGACGCTCGGCGCGGCCGGCGCCGCGTACCTCGAGAACACGCTCACCGGCCAGGACAGGGTCGGCATCAGCTCCTGGTCGTCGACGCTGCTGGCGACGGCCGAGCGGATGACGCCCGGCACCGTCCGCACGGCGGCCGAGATCGTGCAGATCATCGGCGGGGTGGGCAAGCCGAACGTGCAGGTGAACGCGACCAGGCTCGCCGAGCAGTTCGCCAGGGTCACCGGCGCCGCCCCGCGGTTCCTGCCGGCGCCGGGACTCGTCTCGAGCCGTGCGCTGCGCGACGCCCTCCTCGAGGACCCCTACATCTCCGAGCTGTCGGAGGTCTGGAGCGCGCTGTCGGTCGCGCTGGTCGGCATCGGCAGCGTGGAACCGTCGCCCCTCCTGCGCGACTCGGGCAAC
This sequence comes from Microbacterium sp., assembly GCA_052092505.1. Classification (GTDB taxonomy): domain Bacteria; phylum Actinomycetota; class Actinomycetes; order Actinomycetales; family Microbacteriaceae; genus Microbacterium. Next base: position 13,234 of record JBQDDT010000037.1, read on the forward strand.
GCGGTCAGCGACGATGACCTCGCCCAGCTGCGCCGCCTCGGCAGCGTGGGCGACGTCTGCCTGCACTTCTTCGACGAGCACGGCGGCGCGATCTCCTCCGAGCTCGCGGAGCGCGTCGTCGGGATCGGGGAGGACGTGCTGCGCGGCGTTCCCCGCGTGATCGGGATCGCGGGCGGGGCTCGTAAACTGAGGGCCATCCGCGGCGCCGTCCGCGGGGGCTGGATCAACGTCCTGATCACCGATCTCGCCACTGCGAGGGCGCTGCTCGAAGAGCCGGCGCCCGAGGCGGACTGATCCGCTGAGGCCACACCGAAGGAGTCCGACATGACCAGACCGCTGAAGATCGCCTTCGTGAAGGCCGCCTGGCACGCCGACGTCGTCGACCGGGCGCTCGAGGGATTCGCGCAGGACATGCGCGACTCCGGCGTCGCGCACGACATCGACGCGATCGACGTCCCCGGCGCGTTCGAGCTCCCGCTGCAGGCGAAGCGGCTCGCCCTGTCTGGCGGGTACGACGCCGTCGTGGCGGCGGCGCTCGTCGTCGACGGCGGGATCTATCGGCACGAGTTCGTCGCGCAGGCCGTGGTCGACGGTCTGATGCGCGTCCAGCTCGAGACGGATGTGCCGGTGCTCTCCGTGAGTCTCACCCCGCACGAGTTCCAGCCGACCGAGGTGCACACGGACTTCTTCCGCCGGCACTTCGTCACGAAGGGCGCCGAGGCGGCACGCGCCGTCCGCCGGATCGCCGAGCTGGCGCCCGGCGCGAGCTGAGCGCGCGCTCATCGCGGCGTCATAGCCGGATCCGGCCGCGCTCATGGGCGGGCCGGGGAGGGTGGGGATCACCCGATGGAAGGACGAGAACGTGATCCTCAAGCCCGAGCCGACCCAGACCGACGACGGCCCCGCCTACGAGGGGCGCCTCCTCGCACGACCGGATGACGAGGTCGTGGACCAGGGAGCGGGATTCGACATCCGCACCCTCCTGTCCCGCCGCAGAGTCCTCGGCATCTTCGGGATCGGGGCCGGCGCGTTCACCCTCGCCGCCTGCGCGCCGAGCGCCTCGGGCGGGACCGACACGGAGACGACGACCTCGACCGGCGAGATCCCGGACGAGACCGCCGGCCCCTACCCGGGTGACGGCTCCAACGGACCGAACGCGCTCACGGAGTCCGGGATCGTGCGCTCCGACATCCGCTCGAACATCGGCGCGTCCGCCCCGGTCGACGGCGTCGCGCTCTCGCTGACGCTCACGATCCTGGACATGCAGAACGACGACGCGCCGTTCGAGGGCGTCGCGGTCTACGTCTGGCAGTGCGACGGACTCGGCCGATACTCGATGTACTCGGAGGGTGTGGAGGACGACACGTTCCTGCGGGGCGTGCAGGTCACCGATGCGAACGGCGAGGTGACGTTCACGACGATCGTGCCCGGCTGCTACACGGGCCGCTGGCCGCACATCCACTTCGAGGTGTATCCCGACGCGGACGCGATCGACGACGCCGAGAACGCGATCGCCGTGTCCCAGGTGGCCGTCCCCGAGGAGATCCTCGCCCCGATCTACGCGCTCGATGCCTATGAGGGATCGAGTGCGAACCTCGAGCAGGTGAGCCTCGACGACGACAACGTCTTCGGCGACGACGGGGGCGAGCTCCAGCTCGCGACGATGTCGGGCGACGTCGACTCCGGGTTCACCGGAACGCTCACGGCCAAGGTGGACACCGAGACCGAGCCGTCGGGCGGCGCGGCGCCCGGCGGTGGCGGTCCTGGTGGTGGCGGCGGGGAGCCGCCGGCCGACGGGGAGATGCCGGGGGAGCCGCCCAGCGGCGCCCCGTCCGCCCCCGATGAGGGCTAGCGTGGGAGGGGAGACCGAACGATGAGGAGGATGCCATGAGTCGAGTGCTGATCATCGGAGGACACGGCAAGGTGGCCTTGCGCCTGGCGCCGATCCTGGCGGAGCGCGGCGACGAGGTCGCCGGCGTGATCCGCGACCCCGGCCAGTCCGACGACGTGCGCGGGGCGGGCGCTGAGCCGGTCGTCGCCGACATCGGGGCCCTCGACGTCGACGGATTCGTCGACCTCGTCTCCGGGTACGACGCGGTCGTGTGGTCGGCCGGCGCTGGCGGCGGCGACGCCGATCGCACCTACGCGATCGACAGGGACGCCGCGATCCGCTCGATGGACGCGGCGGCGAAGGCCGGTGCGAAGCGGTACGTGATGGTGTCCTACCTCGGGGCGAGGACGGATCACGGGGTCGAGCCGGGGAGCTCCTTCTTCCCGTACGCGGAGTCGAAGGCGGCGGCCGATGCCCACCTGCGCGAGTCGCCGCTCGACTGGACGATCCTCGGCCCCGGCCCGCTGACGCTCGACGATCCGACGGGCCTCATCGAGGTCGCGGATCCCGGCGACGGGCGCGTGTCCCGCGCCGACGTCGCGGGAGTCGCCGCCGCTGCGCTTCTCGACGACTCGACGGTTCGCCGGACGATCGTCTTCGGCAACGGCTCGGTCCCGATCGCGGAAGCGATCGCCGGCTGAGTCGGCGGGGCCGGTTCGCGGCCGGGGCGCGCGGGGGCGCTGCGGGCGTTCCAGTAAAGTGGTCGCGGGCCTATAGCTCAGCTGGCAGAGCATCGGACTTTTAATCCGCGGGTCCCGGGTTCGAGCCCCGGTGGGCCCACGCGGTCGCTCTCACCGTGCGAGTCGTCTTCCTCGCGTGAGAGGAGGTGTCGCTCGCCTCATCCGGGCGGCGAGACGCCGCGCACGCCGGGGTCGAGGTGTCGACCCCTCCGGTGGAAGGTGGGGCAGTGGCAGCGAAGCGCGCGGAGGAGCTGGGCGTCGCCGCCGTCGCGAGACGGGCCGGGGTGTCGACGGCGACCGTCTCGAACACGCTCAATCGTCCGCACCTCGTCTCCGCCGCGACGCAGGATCGGGTCCGTGCGGCGATCGACGAGCTGCAGTTCGTGCCGAACCGCTCTGCGTCGGCCCTGCGGAACGGGACCGGCAGGCTCATCGGTCTCGTCGTGCCCGACATCGTGAATCCCTTCTATGCGGCGATCGCGAAGGCGGTCGCGCATTCCGCGAGGGAGCGCGGGTACGTCACGGGCCTGTGCGTGAGCGACGACGATGCGGAGACCGAGCTCGAGCACTTCCGGATGCTGGCCGAGCAGAGGGCGGCCGGGGCCATCGTGGTGCCGTTGGCGGCCGACACGTCTCGGCTGTCGCGCCTGAGGCTCGTCGGGGCGCATCCGGTGCTCGTCGACCGGAGATGGCCCGTCTCCGATGGATGCTCCGTGGCGATCGACGACGAACGCGGAGGGTTTCTCGCCGTCGAGCATCTCCTGCGCACCCGTGGCGGCGACGTCGCCGTCGTCAACGGCCCGCGGGACATCCCGCAGTGCCTCGAGCGAGAGCGCGGGGCGCATCAGGCGGCTGACGCTGCGGGTCGCGCGGATTCGACCGTGGATGTGATCGAGGTGCCGGAGATGACCATCGACGGGGGGATGCGCGCGGCTGAGAGCCTCGTCCAGCACCCGCCCTCCGGCGTCTTCTGCACGAACGATCAGCTGGCGCTGGGCGTCATCCGCGGCCTCGCCTCCGCGGGGATCCGCGTGCCGGAGGATGTGGCGGTCGTCGGGTACGGCGACCTCGCGCTGGCGACGGAGTCGCTCGTCCCCCTGACGTCCGTGCAGCAGCCGAAGGAGCTGCTCGGACGATCCGCGGTCGAACTCCTCGTGGCCGAGATCGATGCGGCGGGCACCCATGCTCACGAGGCGCGTCTCCTGGAGCCGAGCCTCGTCGTGCGCGCGTCAGCGCCCTGATCCGCCGTCCGGGGGTTGACATCGCCCAGTGGGGAAGGGCTACTCTGCATTTAATCGATTAAATCTTGCTGTCAATGAGGAAGTGAGAGTGCTGTGGATTCACCCGCACCGGCTCGACCGATCGTGAACGATGCCGCAGGCCTGATCGCCCCGAGGAGGCGGCGCCGGACCCGGATCGGGCTCGTCGCCGGCGGACTGGGCACCTACTGGCCCCAGTTCCCCGGCCTTCGGCCGCAGCTCGAGGAGTCGGCGCGCTATGTATCCGAGCGCTTCCAGGAGATGGACGCCGAGGTGACGGATGCCGGGTTCATCTCGGACGCGCAGGACGGAGCCCGTGCGGCTGAGGCGCTGCGCAAGGCCGACTGCGATCTCATCGTTCTCTTCCTGACGACCTACCTCACGGCCTCGATGGTACTGCCGATCGCCCAGCGCTCCCACGCACCCGTACTCGTGATCGACCTGCAGCCGACCGAGAAGATGGGCCACGCGACCTTCGACACGGGGGACTGGCTGGCGTACTGCGGCCAGTGCCCGGTTCCGGAGCTGGGCAACGTCTTCCGCCGCGCCGGGATCCCGTTCCGCTCCGTCTCCGGCTGGCTTCGTCAGGAGCCGGCGTGGCAGAGGATCGAGCACTGGGTGAACGCCGCCCATGTGCGGGGAGCGCTGCGGCATGCCCGCCACGGCCTCATGGGACACCTGTACCCCGGCATGCTCGACGTCTCCACGGACCCGACGATGCTCTCGGCGGCCTTCGGATCGCACGTGGAGGTGGTGGAGTTCGACGATCTGCGGGTGCGTGTCGATCACGCCGCCGATGCGGACGTCCGCGAGCGCACCGCCGCAGTGAGGGAGATCTTCACCATCGATCCGAGCGTCGACGCCGACGACCTCGAATGGGGCGTGCGCGTCTCCCTGGGCCTCGACCGTCTGGTCGACGATTTCGAGCTCGACAGCCTTGCGTACTATCACCGTGGCCTCGATCAGGAGATCCACGAGCGGCTCGGGGCCGGCATGATCCTGGGTGCCTCGCTGCTGACGGCTCGGGGCGTCCCGACGACCGGCGAGTACGAGCTGCGGACGAGTGTGGCCCAGCTCATCACCCAGACGGTCGGCGCCGGGGGATCGTTCTGCGAGATCCAGGCGCTGAACTTCGAGGACGGCGTCGTCGAGATGGGTCACGACGGGCCGGCGCACATCACGGTCTCGAACCGGGATCCGCTGCTTCGCGGCCTCGGTGCCTTCCACGGCAAGCGCGGCTGGGGCGTCAGCGTCGAGTTCGACGTCAGGCACGGTCCGGTCACACTGCTCGGGCTCGGACAGGACCCGGACGGAACGCTGTCCCTCGTGGCGTCGGCGGGTCGCGTCGTGCCGGGACCGCTCCTCCAGATCGGGAACACGACGAGCAGGGTGGACTTCCAGCGCGATCCAGGCGAATGGGTCGACGAGTGGTCCGCCAGCGGCGTCGGTCACCACTGGTCTCTGTCCGTGGGCGATCGGGTTTCGGACTACCGCGCGGCGGCCTCGCTCCTGGGCATCGAGTTCCGACAGGTCTGATGGCGGGAGGAGGATCCGATGTCGACTGACCCCCGCATTCCCGCGAGCCAGCGTTCGCGCATCGATGAGCGGCTGCGCCGCCGGTTCGAGACTCCGTCGCGTCGGTTCGGCCCGACGCCCCTGTGGTGGTGGAGCGGCGAACCCGTGACCGACGAACGACTGGAGTGGCAGATGCGCCGCTTCTCCGATGGCGGCATCGACAACCTCGTCCTGATCAACCTGGCGCCGAGCGGGCCGCAGTTCGATGCGGAGGCCGATGACCCGCCATGGTTCTCGGACGCGTGGTGGCAGCGGGTGGAGCACGCGTGCGAGCTCGCCAGGGAACTCGACATGCGCCTGTGGTTCTACGACCAGATCGGCTTCTCCGGCGCGAACCTGCAGGGGAGCATCACGCGCGAGCATCCGTGGGCCGCCGGCAGCACGCTGCGACGTCGCCAGGGAGAGTCCAGAGGCGGTCGCGCCGTGCTTCAGGCGGGGGAAGCGCTCGTCGCCGCCTACACGCCCGACGGCACGCTGCGGGAGACGAGCGACGATGGCATCCTCCTCGACGCTCCGTCCGACTCGTCGCTCGACCTCATCACCGCCGTCCCCACCGCGTTCGACTACCTCTCTCAGGACGCGGTGCGGCTCCTGATGGACCGCGTGCACGGCGAATTCGATCGTCGTGTCCCGCAGCATCTGGGGACGGTGATCGCCGGCAGCTTCCAGGACGAGCTGCCGTCGACCAATCCGTGGACGCCGTCCTTCCTCGACGAGTTCGCCGCGCGTCGCGGCTACGACCTCCGGCCCCGGCTGCAGGCGCTCTTCGGCCGGACCGACGTCTCCGGCGCCAAGGTGCGCTCCGACTACTACGCGGTCAGGACCGAGCTGACGGAGGAGGCGCTCTTCCGCCCCCTGCGCGACTGGCACGACGAACGCGGGATGCTGCTCGGCGCCGATCAGTCCAACCCGGCGCGCGCAGGGCTGCCGGCGCAGTCGACTCAGATCTACACCGACTACCCGCGGACGCACCGTCACGTCTCCGCGGTGGGGTCGGATCACGAGGGGGACTCCAAGTTCCACGCCTCGCTCGCGAAGCTCTACGGGCACGAACGGGTGTGGCTCGAGGCCTTCCACTCCTCGGGATGGGGCGGGACGCTCGAGGAGACCTGGGACTGGCTGATGCCGTTCCTCCGCCGCGGCGCCACCCTGTACAACCCGCACGCCACGTACTTCTCGACGGTCGGCGGATGGTTCGAATGGGCACCGCCGTCGACGGATTGGCGACAGCCGTACTGGCAGCACTACCGGCAGTTCGCCGACGCCGTCGCGCGCGTGACCTCGACGATGACCTGGGGCCGGTCGGACGCCGATGTCGCGGTGCTGCACCCGACGGCGACCATGCAGGCATCGCTTCCGCTCGACATGCCGATCACGCACTTCGGCGCCCCCGACTTCGACGGCGCGCTCACCGATGTCGCGCGCACTCAGCGGATCTATCTGGATCTCGTGGGCAAGGATGACTGGTTCCACTTCCACGCCAGCGCGCTCGATCGCGCAGGGATCGGCTTCGACATCGTCGACGACGCCTCGGTGGCGCGTGCCGCTCCCGGCGGCGGCCGCATCTCGGTCGGCGAGGGCTCCTGGTCGGTGGTCATCGTGCCCTCCGCGGTGTTCCTCGAAGAGTCGACGGCGACGATGCTGCTCGACCACCTCGACGGCGGCGGCCGGGTCATCGTCGTCGGCGCGCTCCCCGAGCACGCCTGCGGCGCCGCGGGCGACGACGGCGTCGTGCGCGCTCTCGCGGGGCACCGGAAGCTCGAGCGCGTCTCCGGCGCCGAGGAGGCGATCGCGGCGCTGCACGGAGTCCGGGACGCGCAGTACGCGCGCACGGATGCCCCCATGCTCGTGCGCAGGGCGGGGCGCTCTGCCATCGCGCTGGTGGGGGGAGCGTACCCGAACGGCACGGCCCACCCCCTCCGACCAGAGGCGGGGCTCGAGCGTGTGACCGACTACGACTTCGACCGCGAGCGGTATGTCAGACGACGTCGGATCCGCGT
>JBQDDT010000038.1:0-19685 GCA_052092505.1 Microbacterium sp.
AGCGCCTTCGCGCGGAACGAGCCGGGGACCGTCAGCACCCCCGTGCCACGGGGGGACGCGTCGAGCTCGGCCGACGAGACGACCAGCGTGACGACCGCGACAGCGGGCCCCGGCCGGGCGGGAGCGGACTCGAGGCCGGGCGCGTGCGGGGCGAGGAGGCGCCGGGCCACGTCCTCATCCGCCGCGACGAGGACGTGGTCGAAGTCGGCGGGATCGCTCGCCTCAGGGCCGGCATCACCCTCCGCCGCGACGGGGAGGTCGCCGTCCGCGCCGTCTCCCGCCGCGTCGTCGCCGTCTCCCGCCGCGTCGTCGCCCACCGGAGCCCCCGGCGCATCGTGACCGTCCACGACGACGCGCCAGCCGTCGCCGACGCGCTCCAGCGCCTCCACGCGGTGGCCCGTGCGGAGGATCGCGCCGCGCTCGGCGAGGTCGGCGACGAGCGCGTCCACGATCCGACCGATGCCGCCGTCGATGCCCTGCACCGCCGATCCCGGCGCCTTCCCTCCCGCGCGGCGCTCGCGCTGGATCGCGTCGACGGCCGCGAGGAGCGAACCGGCCTGCGAGAGGGCCGCGTTGAGGCCGGGCACGGCGAGGTCGGGATCGATGTCGTCCGGATCGGCCGAGTACACGCCGTTCGTCACCGGGGCGACGAGCCGGTCGGCCACCGCATCGCCCAGCCGCGAGCGGACGAGGCGGCCGAGGCTCTGCTCGTGGCCGATCGTGAGGAGCGGCCGGAACCGGTCGGTGAGGTACGCGCGCCACGCGGCGCCGCGGCCGATGATCCGGCGGACGTCCGGCGCGAAGGGCGAGGAGGGGATCCCGAGCACGCCCCCGGCCGGCAGCGGCGCTGCGCCCCCACCGGGGAGCCCGGTGAGCCAGGCGCCGCCGGCCCCCGTCCCCGGCTCGACGACGTCGCCGCCGAGGCCCAGCTCGTCGACGAGCGCCCTGACGTGGCCGCCGCGAGTCGCGAAGCTCTCCGCGCCCAGATCCAGGCGCAGCCCGTCGAGCTCGTCGCCCCGGATCGCCCCGCCGGGGCGGTCCGCGGCCTCGAGGACCTCGACAGAGAAGCCGAGCTTGGCGAACTCGCGCGCCGCGACGAGCCCGGCGGCCCCGGCGCCGATCACCGCGATCCGGGTGCTCTGGGCCCTCCGCCGCAGCCGCTCCAGCTCGGCTCCGGTCATCGCGCGCCCTCGTGCACCAGGTCGACGATGCGGGTGAGGACGCCGGGATCGGTCTCGGGCGGGACGCCGTGACCGAGGTTGACGATGTGGGCACGCGCGGCGCCGCCGCGGCGGATCACGTCGCGCACATGCGCCTCGAGCACCGGCCACGGCGCCTGCAGCAGCGCCGGATCGATGTTGCCCTGCAGGGTCGTCGATCCACCCACGCGCGCGGCGGCCTCGTCCAGCGGCACGCGCCAGTCGACGCCCACGGCCGACGCGATCCCGTCGAGGCGCATGTCGTCGAGGAACGCTCCCGTGCCGACGCCGAAGTGGATGACGGGGACGTCGAGGCTCTCGAGCGCCGCGATCGAGTGGGGCCGGACGTACTCGAGGTACGCGCTCCGGGAGAGGGAGCCTGCCCACGAGTCGAACAGCTGCACGGCGGCGGCACCGGCCTCGATCTGGGCGGTCAGGAACGCGCTCGATACCCGCGCGAGCCACCCGGCGAGCCGGTGCCACGCCTCGGGATCGCCCGCCATCATGGCCCTGGCGCGCAGGTGCTCCTTCGACGGGCCGCCCTCGACGAGATACGCCGCCAGGGTGAAGGGCGCTCCGGCGAACCCGATCAGGGGACGCTCCCCCAGCTCGGCGACCACCCGGGAGACGGCCTCGCGCACGGGGGATGCCGCCTGGGCGACCTCCGCCGGATCGATCGCGACGATCCGGTCGACGTCGGCGCGCGTGCGCACAGGGGAGGCGAACACCGGGCCGCGACCCGGCTCGATCTCGACCTCGATGCCTGCCAGCCGCAGGGGCACGACGATGTCGCTGAAGAAGATGCCGGCGTCGACCCCGTGCCGGCGCACGGGCTGCAGCGTGATCTCCGCGGCGAGGTCGGGCTCGAGGCAGGCGTCGAGCATGCGTGTGCCGACCCTCAGCTCCCGATACTCGGGGAGGGATCGGCCGGCCTGGCGCATGAACCAGACCGGCGGGGTCGCGGGGCGGTCGCCCGCCAGTGCGCGCAGCAGGGGCGCGTCGGAGGAAGCCATGCGCCCATTGTCCCAGGACCGACCGGGGCCGACGCCGAGCGCCCGGTTTTCATGAATCGTTCAGATCTCCCCTTCGACGGGGCGTAGAATGGCGGGCGTGTTGCTGTGTGTGAGCGCGAGTCATCGGACCGCCTCGTTCGACCTCCTCGAGCGTCTGGCGACACCCGGCGACCCTCTTTCCCCGCGGATCGCGCACCGCGACGGCGTCGACGGGGCCATCGTCCTCGCGACCTGCAACCGCTTCGAGGCCTATCTCGACGTCCCGGCCGGGCACGGCATGGCGGGCGTGAGCGCCGCGCTCGAGGCCGTCTACGCGGCGACCGGCGTCACGGCCGACGACCTCGCGGGATCGTACGAGGTCAAGTCCGCCGGAGACGTGGCCGAGCACCTCTTCTCCGTGGCGGCGGGGCTCGAGTCCGTCGTCATCGGCGAGGGCGAGATCGCCGGGCAGGTGCGCAGGGCTCGCGACGAGGCGCACCGCGACGGGGCCACGACGCCCGAGCTCGAGCGGCTCTTCCAGCGCGCAACCGAGACGCAGAAGGGCGTGAAGAACTTCACCGCGATCGGGCGAGCGGGTCGCTCCCTCGTCCGGCTCGCCCTCGACCTCGCCGACAGCCGGATCGCGGACTGGTCGGCCCAGCGCACGCTGCTCGTCGGGACCGGGGCGTACGCGGCGGCGACGCTCGCCGCCCTGCGAGAGCGCGGCGTCACCGGCATCACGGTCCACTCCCCCTCCGGCCGCGGCGAGCGCTTCGGCCTCAAACACGGCATCGCCCACGTCGACGGCGACGGCCTGGCCGCGACCGCGGCGGCGGCGGACCTCGTCATCACGTGCACGTCGCGCGAGGAGCCCGTCATCGCGGCAGACCTGCTGCGCGCGGGCGGCCGCGACTCCGGCGGTTTCGTGATCGACCTCGGCCTGCCGCGGAACGTCGACCCCGACGTCGCGGAGATCGACGGCCTCACCCTCCTCGATCTCGAGACCATCCGCCTGCACGCGCCGCTCGAGGAACTGCAGGCGCACGACGACGCGCGTCGCATCGTGAGCGACGCCGCCGCGCGGTTCCACGTCGTGGGGCGCGAGCTGAGCGCGGCCCCCGCGATCGTCGGGCTGCGCTCGCACGTGTTCGGCCTCCTGGAGGAGGAGATCGCGCGCAGCCGCGGCCGGGGCGACGACGTGCGCACCGAGCAGGCGCTGCGCCACCTCGTCGGGGTGCTGCTGCACGAGCCGACCTCGCGCGCCCGCGAGCTGGCCGCCGCCGGCCGGGCGGACGAGGTGTTCGACGCGCTCGAGACCCTCTACGGCATCGATGCCCGACCCGCCGCCGAGTCCGAGGGCGACGCCTCCGACTCCGCGCCGGCGTCCTGCCCCTTCGGCCGCATCGCCTGACACGACCTGGTGCGCGGCCTCGGCCCGTGCCAGGATCGGAAGCCCGGAGGGCCGTGATTCCTCCCCGAGACGGGGCTTCCCATGACGGACAAGGTCGACTTCAAGACGTCTTTCGACGGCTATCGGGCCCCGCGCGGCCGGTTCCGCATCGTGGACATCCCCGACATGCAGTACGTCATGGTCGACGGGCACGGGGATCCCAACACGGATCCGGCCTACGCGGACGCGCTGTCGGCGCTGTACCCGGTCGCCTACGCGCTCAAGTTCCTCAGCAAGCGGGAACTCGGGCGCGACTACGTGGTCCCTCCCCTGGAGGGCCTGTGGTGGGCGGACGACATGGACGCCTTCACGGTGTCGCGCGACAAGACGCGGTGGGACTGGACGATGATGCTCATGGTCCCCGACTGGCTCGACCGCGCCTCATTCCGGCGCGCCGTCGAGCAGGCAGGCGCCAGGAACGGAGCCGCGCGCCTGGAGGACGTCCGCCTCGAGACGCTCTCGGAGGGGCGGTGCGTGCAGACCCTCCACCACGGCTCGTTCGATGACGAGGGTCCCGTGCTCGAGCGCCTGCACGACGAGTTCCTCCCCGAGAACGGCCTGCGCCCGGACGGCAGGCACCACGAGGTCTACTTCAGCGACGCCCGCCGGGTCGCCCCCGACCGGCTGCGCACCCTCCTCCGCCAGCCCGTCCGCCCCGCCTGACACGACCCGTTCCGGTGCGACAAACTGCTCCAAGACGGAGGTCCTAGAGCATTCTGTCGCACCGGAACGGGTCGTTCGAGGGGTCGCGCTCCGCGTGCGCGCGAGCGGGCATGGGTGCTTGGACCTGTACCCGTCAGCTGCCGATGCGGGAGACTGTCCACATGGACCTCCACCTCACCGACGACGACGCTGCGGACAGGCTGCTCAGCGACAACCCGCTCGCCCTGCTGATCGGAATGCTGCTCGACCAGCAGGTCGCGATGGAGACGGCGTTCGCGGGGCCGGCGAAGCTGCGTGAGCGGATCGGATCCGTCGACGCCGCGACGATCGCCGAGCTCGATCCTGAGCAGTTCACCGACGCATTCCGTCAGAAGCCGGCGGTGCACCGCTTCCCCGGTTCGATGGCCGGCCGCGTGCAGACGCTCTGCCGGACGATCGTCGACGACTGGGGCGGCGACGCCTCCGCGCTGTGGACCGACGGCGATCCGGACGGGCGCGAGGTGCTGAAGCGGCTGAAGGCACTGCCGGGCTTCGGCGAGCAGAAGGCGAAGATCTTCCTCGCGCTGCTCGGCAAGCAGTGCGGATATGACGGGGCAGGGTGGCGCGAGGCCTCGGCTCCGTACGGCGAGGACGGTGCCTTCCGCTCGGTCGCCGACATCGTCAGCCCCGCCACGCTCGCGAAGGTGCGCGAGACGAAGAAGGCGATGAAGGCCGCGGCCAAGGCGTCGTCGTGAAGCCGACAGGGGGCGATGCCGGCGCGTTCATCGCGCAGGCGACGCCAGCCATCCGCCGCAGGGACGCCGAGACCCTCGTCGCGCTTCTGAGCGAGGTCTCGGGCCGCGAGCCCGAGCTGTGGGGCACGATCATCGGCTTCGGCAGCTGCCATTACCGATACCCGACGGGCACGGAGGGCGAAATGCCCGTGCTCGCCTTCGCCCCGCGCAAGGCGGCGTCCACCGTCTACCTCGATCGCGTCGAGTGGCACGCGGATGCGCTGGCCGCCCTTGGGCCGCACACGAGCAGCGTCTCCTGCCTCTACATCAAGGATCTCGAGAAGGTCGACCTCGGCGTGCTGCGCGGCGTCCTCGAGAAGGTGCTCGCGTTCGTGGAGGGCGGAGGCGACGAGAACGCGGAGATCACCGTCATCGGCTGAGATGCACCCTGAGGCACAATGGACTCGCCACGGCGGCCGCAGCGGCTCCGTGCGCTGACGGCTCCGGGGGGACCCATGCGAAGGACTCTGACACTGCTGACGGCGGGCGCGGTGGGCGCGCTCGCCCTGGCGGGATGCGCGCCGGCCGAGAGCGAGGAGGGGATCGCCGCGGCGGAGCAGTACAGCGAGGATCTCTCCGCCTGGGCACCCGAGGTCGCCGACGCGGCGACCCAACGGCTCGAGACCGACACCGACGTCCTCGAGGACGTGCTCGACGAGGCGCCGGAGCTGAAGCAGGTCGAGGGCGCGGAGAGCACCCCCGCCTACACGGCGGCGCAGGAGGTCGCCGAGCACGCGGAGCTCATCGAGACCGAGCTGCGCGGCTATGCGACATCCGAGATCGCCGATCCGCTGTCCGACGAGATCGACGACGCCTCCCAGCTCGCGGAGCGGACCGATGCCGCGCACGCGGAGCACGCGGATACCGCCGGCGACACCCTCACGATGTCGAAGGACGAAGGCAAGAAGGCGCGGATCGCGACGCACCGCGCCTACGCGGAGGCGATGGCGGCCGCGCTCGGCGATGAGGTGGAGCTCGTCGAGAAGACGGTCCCCGCCGACGAGGATCGCGGGCTCGTCCCGTCCGTGCGCGCATTCCTCCTCGACTGGCTCCAGGAGGACATCGCGCACCACGAGCGTGCCGCCGAGGACGCCGGGTCGTGGTCGCGCTTCGACTTCGGGTACAAGGACTTCACCGACGACACCGACAGCGCGTGGATGCTCCTCGCGGCCTACTACATGGACGAGGACGTCTCGGCCGGCTATGGCGAGCAGCTCGTCGAGGTCGCTGACGGACTCGCGACGGCTCTCGCGGGCGAGGGGGACGGCACCTCGCCCCTCCCCGCGATCGGCGACCCCTACCGCGAGGCGCTGATCGAGGGGTTCGTCTCGCCGCAGTCCGACGAGGCCGACAAGAGCTCCGTGCCATGGCGCCTGTGGATGCTCTGGCGGATCCGCGAGCTGGAGGACACGCCAGACGACGCCTACGACCAGGCGCGCGCGGCGCTGGCGGAGGAGCTGAACGTCGGTGTCGACGCCGACGTCCCCGTCGCGAAGGATCGTCGCCCCGGAGTGAACCGGCTGTTCATCGATGTGCAGGCGTTCTCGAACGTCGCGACCGATGTGTGGGACGCCGACGAGAAGTGGCTCCAGGAGCTGACCGAGGCGCGCGCGTACGGCGACGGACTCGCCCAGGAGCCGATGATCGCCGAGGTGTCGGGCCCCTATCGCGACGTCCTCGCGCTGCAGGAGGACCTGATCGCGAAGGTGACCCCCATCGTCGAAAGCGATGGGGAGGACGGCACGAGCGAGATCAGCGACCTCGCGACCCAGTTCGTGGAGAACACCGAGGACGCCGCTCTCCCCGCCACCCGCGCGATCGATCACGACCTCGAGAAGATCGTCACCGCCGCCGTCGAGGCGACGGCCCCCGACTCCTGAGCGCGAACGACCCGTTCCGGTGCGAGAAACTGCTCTGTCGCGCCGTTTCTGGAGCGTTTTGTCGCACCGGAACGGGTCGTTCAGGCCGTGGCGCTCGAGGTGCGCGCCGCCTCCCAGACCGTGTCCCACCCGGGGGCGAGCTCGGCGGCACGGCGGATGGACAGGACGAGGCTCGCCTCACGGGCGATTCCCGTCCCCGCGATGTCGAACGCCGTGCCGTGGTCGACGGAGACGCGCACGACGGGAAGTCCGATCGTGATGTTGACCCCGTCGTCGCCATACACGGCCTTGAACGGCGCGTGCCCCTGATCGTGATAGCAGGCGACGACGACGTTCCACTTCCCCTTCACCGCGGCCGGGATCAGCGCGTCAGCGGGAAGCGGTCCGTGCGCGTTGACCCCGCGTTCCCGCGCCCGCGCGACGGCGGGAGCCAGGACGTCCGCGTCCTCGTCACCGAAGATCCGGTTCTCTCCGGCGTGCGGGTTGAGCCCGCACACGCCGATCGCCTCGTCGGGCGAACCGAGGGCGCTCACGAACGAGCCGGCGAGGGTCAGCACGTCATCGACCCGTGCTGGCGTCGTCCGTTCGATCGCCTGACGGAGCGAGACGTGCGCCGTGATGTGGAAGAGGTAGAAGTCGCCGGCGGAGAGGACGAGGCTGTAGTTGTCGACGCCGAACTCGTGCGCGAGCAGCTCCGTGTGCCCCGGCCACTTGTGCCCGCCCGCCTGCATCGCGGCCTTGTTCAGCGGCGCGGTCACGATGCCGTCCACGACCCCCTCGCGTGCGAGCCGGCAGGCCTCCACGACGAAGCGATACGCGCCGTCGCCGGCGGCAGGACTGAGCTCGCCGATCGGGACGTCCGCGAGCGACGGGCCCGTCTGGAGCACCTCGATGACATCGGGCCGGTTCACGGCGGAGCGCGGATCGTCGATCACGCGGACGGCATCCGGATCGAGTCCGGCGATGCGTGCGCCGCGGCGGACGGCGTCGGCGTCGCCGACCACGACCGGAACGCAGATCTCCCGCAGCTCCGGGTGCTCCAGGAGCGAGCGCGCGGTGATCTCGGGGCCGATCCCCGCGACGTCGCCGAGCGTCACCGCGAGAATCGGGAGGGCTGCACCATCGGTCATGACTGTTCCTTCACGGTTGGCGAATGGGCCTCGAGGGCCGGACGGGTCTCGGGAGTGGACAGCGGAGGTCCGAGCACGTCGACGAGCCCGACCAGAGCGCCTGGCTGGCCGAAGCCGCCGGACTTCGTCACGATCCGGACGCCGTCGACCGCGCCGCCGACGATCGTGCCGGAGGGGCATCCGTCGACGAGGACCGCATCGATGCGCACGCCCTCGGCGCCGAGGGCCGCGAGCACGGCGGCGGCGCCGTCTCCACCGCAGATGATCACGGCGCGGTGACCGCCGCCGCGCAGGATCTCGGCCACACGCGAACCGAACTCCGCGGCCGTCGCCGCCGCGTCGTCCCGCGGCTCGGCCGGGACGCTCACGACGTCGACCGTGCGCGAGGGGTCGGCCTCCCTCAGCGCGGCCAGCTGCCTGATCGTCACGGGGTGCCGGGAGCTGGCGGCCACGAGGACCGGTCCGCCGGACGGCTCGGGCGCCACAGCGGCACCGGGAAGCGCCCAGACCCGTGCCAGGCCGGCGGCGAGTCCGGCCGACCCGACGGCGACCGCGTCGGACACGGCGATCCGCGCCGCGAGAGCGTCCAGGTCGTCATCCGTCTCGGCGTCCGCGAGCACGATGCGTGACCGCACGTCGCCACCGTCGTCGGCATCGGGAACCTCGAAGAGCTCGGCCAGAGCGCTCGTCGACACCGGCGTCAGCCGATCGCGCCCCGAGTCCGACTCGTCGACGGGGATGTCGTCGACGAGGAGCTCGCCGTCTCGAACCGTCCGTCCCTGAGCGGGGAACGCCGGGCAGATCAGCGCGCCGGACGACTCGCCCCACGCCGCCAGCGCCCCCGCGACATACGCGCCGACGGGGCCGCGCCCCGTGGAGTCGACCTTGACGAACAGGCGCTCGACCCGTGCGGCGAGGAGGCGTTCCACCGCTCGCCGGGTCGCCTCCTCGGCGTCGACGGACGCCAGCTCGCGCGCTCCGGTCGAGACGGCCAGGACCATGCCGGGGTCCGCGGTGCGTGCCGCACCGCCGACGCTCAGGCGCACCTCCCAGCCGTGGCATGCGAACGTGCCTGCCGCGTCGGCCGCGCCGGTGAAGTCGTCGGCGACGACGCCGATGCTCCTCGGCGCGGTGATGCGCGGCCCGCTCACAGCGATGCTCCTCCGCAGATCGCGATCCGCTGACCCGTGATGGAGCGCCCGTCCGGCCCGACCAGCAGCGCCACGAGGGCGGCGACCTCTGCGGGGTCGACGAAGCGTCCGAGCCTCGGCACGACCGGCGGGGTCGCGCTGCGGGCGGGGTCGTCGAGCATCGGCGTCTCGGTCGGACCGGGTGCGACGACGTTCACGGTGATCCGCCGGTCGACGAGCTCCATCGCCCACGAGCGCGACAGCCCCTCGAGCGCCGCCTTGGTCGCCGCGTACTGGCTCTTGCCCGCGACACCCGTGCTCGTGCGGCTCCCGACGAGGACGACGCGCCCGCCGTCGACGAGACGCGGGGCGAGCCGATCCAGCAGCCGGCTCGGCGCGTCCACGTGGAGCCGCCACATCTCGCGGCCCGCCTCCGGGTCGAGAGCCCCGAGACGACCGCTGCGCAGGACCCCGGCGGCATGCACGACGGCCGTCGGATCGGACGGAAGCGCGGCGTCGATCCGTGCGGGCGCCTCGTCGGCGACGAGGTCGATGCGCTCCCAGGAGAACCGGGGATCGTCGATCTCCGGCCGTCTGCGGCTGATGCCGAGGACGCGCCATCCATCGTCCAGGAGCCGTGCCGCGATCGCCGCGCCGATGCCGGACGACGCCCCGGTCACGACGGCCAGAGGGGCGTCATCCAGACGCGTCTCGTCGCTCATGCCCTCGCCTCCATCCACGCCGGTTCGAGCCGGACGTGCTTGATCGTCTGCCGGAAGTAGGTGTAGGCGATGTCGATCACGCCGTCCGGGCCCTGCACGATCGTCGGGTAGGAGAACTCCCGATTCAGGGCGTCACGGGAGTTGTTCGTCATGCAGAACCCGTCCCCCTCGTCGAGGTCGCCCACGACCTGGAAGGTCCGACCGCCGTCGTCGGAGACGGCCAGGCTCAGCGGTGCTCGGGGAGCCCCCCAGAACGCGCGGGAGGGGTCATCGAGCTCCGCGGCCTGGACGGTGTTCGCGCCGCCCTCCGCGAGCCCGTCGTCGTCGATCTCGTCGTAGAGGTTCTCGCGCCGGCCCGTGGCGTCGGCGCGGCTCGCGTGGTTGTAGACCACGGCGAATCGACCGTCGGCGAGCGCGACCTGCTGCAGCGACGAGTTGTTGTTCGGGAGGTTCGTCGGCTCGGGGACCGACCACGTGATCCCGCCGTCGAGCGACTCCGACCAGTGGATCGCATCCGCCCTGCGGCTTCGGAACAGGGCGACGAGCACGCCGTCCTGCCCCTCGACGATGTTCATGTGCACGCACCCGGTGCTGCCGGGGACCTCGACCTCGCGCCAGGTCCTGCCCTCGTCCTCCGAGACCATCACGGCGCTGAAGTCCTCGTCGCCGGACCAGCGGCGGCCGTCCACGCGGACGCAGGCGAAGATCGGCAGCAGCCAGCGGCCCTCGGAGGTGACGTGGATCGGCTGGCGGACGAAGACTCCTCCGCGCTCGGTCGCGGGGAAGAGGGTCTCCACCGGCCCCCACGTGCGCCCGTCGTCGTGCGAGATGCGGCGACGGACTTCGGCGGTGTCCTGGTTGCCGGCGAGCTGGGCCGTGTAGAGCAGCCAGAGCTCGCCCGACGGCGTCGGGAAGAGCATCGGGTTCTGCTCGGATCGCGCGGTGTCGCCGGTCAGCGCGACCGGCGCCGTCCACGCGTCGTCGCCACGCGCGAGGCGGGAGAAGTGGATGGAGATGTCGCCGACTCCCTCCTGGGTGCCGCCGAACCAGACGAGGCCGAGGTCCCCGTCCGTCAGGTGCGTCAGCATCGCGGCGTGGCTCTGCACCGTGGGCGGTTCGAGATACGCGTCGAAGCGCCCCGGCTGCTCCGGGTGGGGGCGGAGCCGGCCGTCGAACAGCGACCGGTCGACGACGGGCGTGCGATCGGCCTGCGCGGCGTAGCGGGAGCTCATTCGCCCGCCCGCTTCAGGTGCGCGGCGGCGGCCGCCTCGAGATGGGTCAGATCGGACGCGATCGACACGAAGCGGAAGCCCTGCGCGAGCCGCTCGCGAGCGATGTCGCCGTTCGCCGTGTGGATGCCGGGGACGATGCCGTTCGCCCGCGACGCCTCCAGGACGCGCCCGAGCGCCACGTCGAAGGCGTCGGACACGGACGGGTCGGTCGAGGTCGCGCCGCCGAGGGCGAGGGTGAGGTCGGACGGCCCGATGTAGAGCCCGTCGAGCCCGTCGACCGCGGCGATCCGCTCGACGTTCTCCAGCCCCTCGGCCGTCTCGATCATCGCGAAGACGAGCACCTTGTCGTCGGCCTCGGCCGGGGTCGGTCCGATCCGCAGGCCCGAGCGCATCGGCCCGTACGAGCGCACGCCCGCCGGGGGGTAGCGCGTGGCCGCGACGGCCGCCTCCGCGTCCTCCGGCGTGTTGATCAGGGGCACGATGACGGCGACCGCGCCGGTGTCCAGCGCGCGCCCGATCGCCGGTGCCGCGCTCGACTCGACGCGCACGACACCGGCGGCCCCGCCCGCATCGATCGCGAGAAGGCCATGCGTGAGCCCCTGGACGCCCACCAGTCCGTGCTGCATGTCGATCGCCACGTAGTCGTATCCGACGCGAGCCAGCCGCTCCGTGCCGACGGGGTTGTCCGTGACGACCCAGTACCCGACCACCGGGTCGCCGGAGCGCACCCTCGCCGCGAAATCCTCAGCGCTCATGTCTGTCGTTCTCCCTCGTGCTCGTCCGATCGTGATGCTCGTCACCTGTTGTACGCCGGCATCGGCCCGCGCAGGCGCGCCCCGACCGCGTCGCACGCGGCGGCGACGTCGACGGGAAGCGGGCCTCGCTCCGCGGCGGCGACGTTGCTCTCCAGATGCCGCAGCCGCGAGCCGCCCAGCAGGATCGCGTCGACGCCGGCCCGTCCGACGAGCCACCGGAACGCGAGCTCGCTGAGCGGGAGGTCCGCATCCGACGCGATCTCGGCCAGCTCGCCGACGGCGGCGAACAGCTCCTCGCTCCAGTAGCGGTCGGTGTACATGCCGGCCAGGCGCGAGTCGCCGAAGCGGCCGGTGGAAGGGCGCTCGTCGAACCGGTGCCTCCCGCTCAGCAGACCGCCGCCCAGCGGGTTGTAGACCATCGTCGCCAGGCCACTCGTCGCGGCGTACTCGACGTACTCGTCCTCCAGACGCCGCGCGACGAGGTTGTACACCTGCTGCGCGACGACCGGACGAGGGGCACCGACGGCGTCCGCCGCGTGCGCGAGCTCGGCGATCTGCCACGCCGCGTAGTTCGACACGCCGAGCTCGCCGATGAGGCCGTCGCGCGCGAGCGCGGCGACCTCGGCGAGGGTCTCCTCGATAGGCGTCGAACGGTCGGGCTGGTGCAGGTAGAAGAGGTCGATGCGCTCGACCCGCAGTCTCCTCAGGCTCCCCTCGACGCAGCGGCGGAGCGCCGCCGGCGACAGCGGGGCGTCATCGCCCGCATCCGGATGCGGCATCCCCGCCTTCGTCGCGAGCCTCACGCCGTCGCGAGATCCGACACCGAGCTCGCCCAGCATCGTCTCGGTCTCGCCGCCGACGTACGCGTTGGCCGTGTCGATCATGCTGACGCCGGCGTCGAGCGCGACATCGATCATCTGCGCGGCCGCGTCGCGGTCGACGGTGTCGCCGAAGGTCATCGTGCCGAGCACCAGCTCGGGTCGGGGTGAACGGGTCATGCGATCCTCTCTGCCATGCGGAGCACCTCGCGCTCCTTCGTGCCACGGATGCGCAGCGGATCGAGGGCCGCGGCGCGCAGGCGACGGGTGTAGGGCTCGACCGGCGAAGCGAGCACGCGCTCCGTCGGGCCGGACTCGACGATGCGGCCGCGCTCGAGCACGACCACCTCCTGGCTCACCTCGCGAACGACGGCGAGGTTGTGCGAGATGAACACGTACGTGACGCCCGTCGTCTCCTGGAGCTCGGCGAGGAGGCGGAGGACCTGCGCCTGCACCGACACGTCGAGCGCGCTCGTCGCCTCATCGCAGACGAGGACCTCGGGGCTGCTCGCGAGCGCCCTGGCGATGCCGATGCGCTGCCGCTGTCCTCC
Organism: Microbacterium sp.; assembly: GCA_052092505.1. Lineage (GTDB taxonomy): Bacteria > Actinomycetota > Actinomycetes > Actinomycetales > Microbacteriaceae > Microbacterium. Next base: position 13,296 of record JBQDDT010000038.1, read on the forward strand.
CGAGAACTCCGACGGCTTCCGCTCGAGCGCGGATGACGGCAGGTGCACGAGGTCCACGAGCCTCGCGGCCTCGGCGAGCCTCTCCGCGCGGGACCGCATGCCCCGCTGACGCAGCGGCTCCGCGATGATCTCCTGCGCCGACAGGTGCGGATCGAGCGATCCGTAGGGGTCCTGGAACACCATCTGGATCCGCGATCGCATCGGGCGCAGTCTCCGCTCCGAGAGGGTCGCGATGTCGGTGCCGTCGAGCTCGATGGTCCCCGATGTGGGCCGGATGAGGCGCACGAGCGAACGCGCCAGAGTCGATTTCCCGCTCCCAGACTCGCCCACGACCGCGAGCGTGCGCCCCTTCTCGACGTCCAGCCCGACGCCGTCGAGTCCGCGGTAGGTTCCGCCTCGGACCGGGAACTCGACGACCAGGTCCCTGACTCTCAGCAGCGGTGCGGTCATCGCTCGTCCTCCTGTTCGACGGCGCCGTCCCATTCGCCGAGCTGCGGCACCGCGGCGAGCAGCTTCTGCGCGTACTCCGTCTCGGGGCGGTGCACGATGGCGTCGACCTCGCCGCTCTCGACGAAGCACCCGTCCTTCATGATGTGGATCCGATCGGACACGGCGCGCGCGACCCCGAGGTCGTGCGTGATGAGCAGGATGCCGATGCCCGTGCGCTCCTGCAGTTCGAGGAGGACGTCGAGCACTCCCGCCTGCACGGTCATGTCGAGCGCGCTCGTCGGCTCGTCGGCGACCAGCAGTCGCGGTTCGCCCGCCAGCGCGATCGCGATGAGCACCCGCTGGAGCATTCCTCCGGAGAGCTGATGGGGGTACTTGCGCAGCTGTGACTCGGGATCGGGGATGCGCACCTGCTCGAGCAGGCGGATGGCCCGTTCGAGGGTCTCGGCCGCGGTCGTCCTCGGGTGACGGATGCGGATCGCCTCGCGCAGCTGGCTCCCGATCGACAGGACGGGGCTCAGCGCCGTCATCGGGTCCTGCGGGATGAGCGACACCTGGCGACCGCGCACCCTCCGGATCGCTTCCGGGTCGGCGATGACATCATCCCCGGAGACGACCACGGACCCCGAGAGCACGGCGAGGTCGTCGGGAAGAAGGCGGAGGATGCCCATCGCCGTCGTCGACTTGCCCGAACCGGACTCGCCGATGATCGTGACGGTCTCGCCCTCGGAGATCGTGAAGCTCACGCCGTCGACGGGGCGGACGACGCCGCGATCGGTGATGAGCTCGATCTGCAGCTCGCGGACGTCGAGCAGCGGGATGCGTCCCTCGGGCGAGGCCGTCTCGGCGCTCATGACGACACCTTCTTCCGGCGGCCGGGGCGGTCGCGCAGCGCGTCGCCCAGGAGGTTGACGCCGACGACGAGGAGCACGATGACGAGACCGGGGAGGGTCACGAGCCACCACGAGGTCGTGATGTAGTCCTGCCCGTCGGAGATGATCCGCCCCCAGGTCGCGAACGGACGCTGCGGTCCCGCGCCGAGATAGCTCAGCGCCGACTCGAGGAGCACGGCCTGCGCGAGGAGGAGGAAGATCACGAGCGAGGCCTGCTTGATGATGTTCGGGATGACGTGGCGCATCACGATCGCCGCCCGGCGCAGGCCGAGGACGCGGGCGGCGGCCACGTACGGCTTCTCGCGCTCGACCAGCACGAGCGAGCGCGTCAGGCGCGCCACCTCCGGCCACTGGGCGAGCGCGATGACGGCCGTGATGACGGGCATCGACGGGCCGAACAGCGCCACGACCAGCAGAAGCATCATGAGCAGCGGCAGCGACATCTGGGCCTCGAGGACCCGCGAGACGATCGCGTCCGTGGCGCCGCCGAGATAGCCGGCCGCCGAGCCGAGCGCGATCCCGATGAGCCCGGAGACGGTCACGGCGAGCAGCCCGACCATGAGGGACACCTGACCGCCGTGGAGGACGAGCGAGAGCAGATCCCGGCCGAGGGCGTCCGTCCCGAAGAGATGCCCATCGGTGAGCGGGGGCAGGCGGCGAGCCGCGAGGTTCTGCTCGTCGGGCGAGGGCAGCGGCAGGATCCGCGCCAGCGCGACCGGGACGAACACGAGAAGGGTGCACACGAGCCCCGCCCAGAGCTTGGCTCTGGCGGCTCTGCGACGGCGCGCGACCCCGGAGCGCGCGATGTCGCGCGCCGTGACGCTGCTGGGGAGTCCGGACGCCGTGGGGCCCGGCACGATCACGTTGATGGTCTCGCTCATCACGAAGCCTTTCCGAGTCGCACCCGCGGATCGAGCAGCGGATAGATCAGGTCGACGAGCAGCTGCACGAGCACCGCGAGGATCGACGTGACGAGCACCGTCGTGACGATCAGCGGGTAGTCGCGCGTCTCGAGTGCGCGGACGACGAGCGATCCGACGCCCGGCCAGGCGAAGACGACCTCGACCACGACGACGCCGTTGAGCATGGCGGCGAAGCGCGTTCCGAGCGCCGTCAGCACAGGGACCGCGGCGTTGCCGAAGGCGTAACGCCAGGTGAGCGCGCCCGAGGAGACGCCGCGCGAGCGGGCGCCGACGACGTACTGCATCGCGAGGTTGCCCACCATCTCGCGCCGGACCATCCGCGAGATGAGCGCGATCTGCATGATCGCGATGGTCACCGTCGGGAGCGCGAGGGCCGACCACGTCGCGAACCCGGACGCCGGCAGGATGGGGATGAGCACGGCGAACACGGTGATGAGCATCGTGCCCGTCCAGAACTCCGGCATGGACTGTCCGGCGATGACCCCCACGTCGGCGACGAGCTCGCGTCGGGTGTCGGCGCGGCGCGACATCCACACACCGAGCGGGATCGCGACGACGATCGTGACGAGGATCGCGGCGATCGCCAGGGTCATCGTGTACGGAAGGCGCTCCATGACGACGTCCACGGCCGGGGACTGGAAGCTGAACGACGTGCCGAGATCGCCGCGGAGGAGATCGCCGATGAATCGGACGTACTGGATCGCGATCGGCTGATCGAGCCCGAACTGGCGACGCACCTCCTCGACCTGCTCGGCGGTCGCGATCGGGCCGGCATAGGTGCGAGCGGGATCGCCGGGAGCCAGGCGCACGAGCACGAAGACGGCCGACACGGTCAGCGCGACGGTCAGCACGCCCTGGGCGAGTCGCTTCGCGACGTAGACGATCATGAGGCACCCGCCAGAGAGACGGCGTTCAGATCATAGAAGTTCCCCGCGTTCAGCTCCACGCCGCGAACGCGCTCGCGATGGGCGACGACGGCATTCGGGGAGAAGGCCCACATCGCCGGCCACGTGTCCCACACCTGCTGCTGCGCCTTCGTCAGGAGCGTCGTGCGCTCGGCATCGTCGGCGGCGGTCGCCGCCCGGTCGATGGTCTCGGTGATCTCGGGGAAGACGAAGCCGTGATAGCTGTCGCGGTTCTTCTCCTTCTCAGCCGTTCCCGCGAACATCCCCTGGAGCATCGTGATGGCGAGCCCCGTCGTCCCGGGGAAGCCGTTGGCGATGACGTCCCAGTCTCCGCCTCGCCCCTGGCGCCAGGTGGCGATGTCCCCGCCCGGCTCGAACTGCTTCAGCGTCGGTCGGCAGCCCACGCGGCGGAGCATCTCGTAGATCGCCTCCATCACCTGGGCGTCGGCGGTGAACTCCCCCGTCTCCCAGATGATCGTGACCTCGAGGTCCGTCGCTCCGAGCGCGTCGAGCATGCTCTTGGCCCGCTCGGGGTCGTACTCGTATGCTCCGACACCCGCCGCGCCGCCGAGGCCGGCCGGCACCACGCCGTCGATCTGCTCCACGGAGTCCTGCAGGATCTGGTCGATCAGCGTCGGACCGTCGATCGCGTAGCTGAGCGCCTGACGAACGCGAGGGTCGGCGAGCGGAGCGTCCTTCGGCTTGCGGAAGTTGTAGAAGAGGTGCGTGAGCCGCACGCCAGGCCGGGTGGTCGTCGTGACGCCGGGGAGACCGCGCAGCTGCTCGATCCCGTCGGGCGAGATCGAGTCGATCACGTCGACCTCGCCGCTGCGCAGCGCGACGATCCGGCTCGACTCCTCGGACAGGTACTGCACGTCCACCCGGCTGATCCGAGCGGGGCTGCCCCAGTACTTCTCGTTGCGCTCCAACCGGTACCGGCCGGTGCCGGGGTTCGCGGACGCCACGACGTATGGCCCGGTCCCGACGCCGGTGACGAGGTCCTCCGGAGCGTTGTCGGCGGCGGGGGTGAGGAGGATGTTCGCCATGAGGAAGTCGAGATCCGGCATCGGCGCCTCGGAGTCGAGATGGAACGTGCGCTCATCGACGGGTACGACCGTCGGCCACTGCGGGAACAGCGTGGCGAGGAAGCCTCCGGGGGTCTCGCGGTACATCTCGAGCGCCGTCGAGACGTCCTCGATCCGCACCGGGGATCCGTCGGAGTAGCGGATGCCCTCGCGCAGACGCACCGTCCAGCGCGTCGGCTGGGTCATCTCGAAGCGGTCGGCCAGGACGTTCTCGACCTCCAGGTCGGGCGTCAGCCGTGTCAGTGCCTCGCGGACGCCGCGCTGCGCGGTCACGACGGCGTCGAACTGGAACAGCTTGTTGTCGAGGGACGCGAGCGAGCGGTTGAACGCGAGGTTGAGAGCTCCCGGCCCGGGAAGACCGGTCGGCATGGCGCACCCGGAGAGGGCGAGCATCCCGGCGCCGCCGAGGAACGCCCCGGCGCGAAGCAGCGATCGCCTGCTCATCCGCAGCTCTGCGGGGAGCGCACCGCTGGTGCCTGTCATGATCATCGTCGATTCTTTCGGGTCGGCATCGTCGCCGGTCGCTGTCGTGCTGTCGGTCCTGGATCAGTGTGGACGTGCGTACTCGATTCGCGCAAGAATTGCCGACACAATGACCGATAGTTGCGCGTACTGCGCTTTACTGGCGGTATCGACGCGCAGTCAGTGCGCGTTTCACGCATACACGGAGTGACCGCACGAGTCGGAACGGGAGGGACGATGCCGAGTTCGCAGCATCGGCGCGAGGAGATCCTGCGCCTGGTCGGGTCGGGGGCGCCCGCGAGCGTGACCGCGCTCGCGACACGCTTCACCGTGTCGGAGTCGACCGTGAGGCGGGACCTGTCGCGGCTGCAGGATGCGGGCCACCTCACCCGCACCCACGGCGGCGCCGTCGGGGCACGCGATCAGGCGGAGTCGAACCTTCGTCAGAGGCTCGGCGAGTTCCACGACGCGAAGCTGGCGATCGCGCGCTGGGCCGCGGCCGAGGTGCGTCAGGGCGAGGTGCTCGCCCTCGACGCGGGATCGACCGTCGCCGCCCTCGCACATCAGTTCCGCACCGGAGTGACCGCGAGCATCGCGACGACGAGCCTCGCGGTCGCACAGGAGCTCTCGCGCTCGGAGCAGATCACGCTCCACATGCTCGGCGGCACGATGCGCGGCGTCAGCCAGAGCTTCGTCGGCCCGATCGCGGAGGCGACCCTCGAGGGCATGACCTTCGACCGCGTCTTCCTCGGGGCCGATGGCGTCGACGCGGAGCTCGGCATCTGCGAGGCCGATCCGCAGCAGACGCGGCTGAAGCGTCTGCTGGCGGACCGTGCCGGCGAGGTGTACGTGCTGGCGCACGCGCAGAAGCTCCAGCGGCGACCGTTCCACGCGTGGGCGCGCCTGCCCCTCCCCGGGACGCTCGTGACGGACGCGCGACCGGATCAGACCACCCGCGTCGCGGAAGCCGGCGTCCGCGTGGTCGCCGTCGACGGAACCGCACCCGGCCCCTGAGCGCGAACGACCCGTTCCGGTGCGAGAAACTGCTCTGGCGCGCCGTTCCTGGAGCGTTTTGTCGCACCGGAACGGGTCGTTCAGGCGCCGCGGAGGTGCTCCGCGAGGGAGGCCTCGAGCCTCTCGAGCGGGACGCGCTCCTGCCCCATCGTGTCGCGGTCACGCACGGTGACGGCATCGTCGTCGAGCGAGTCGAAGTCCACCGTCACGCACAGCGGAGTGCCGATCTCGTCCTGCCGACGGTAGCGGCGCCCGATCGCGCCGGCGTCGTCGAAGTCGACGTTCCACCGCCCGCGCAGGCGGTCGGCGACCTCGCGCGCGAGCGGAGAGAGGCGCTCGTTGCGGCTGAGCGGCAGGACGGCGACCTTGTTCGGCGCCAGGCGCGGGTCGAGCTTGAGCACGGTGCGCTTATCGGTGCCGCCCTTCGCGTTCGGCACCTCCTCCTCGGTGTACGCGTCGACGAGGAAGGCCATCATCGAGCGGGTGAGTCCGAACGACGGCTCGATCACGTAGGGCACGTACTTCTCGCCGGACGCCTGGTCGAAGAACGACAGGTTCGCGCCCGAGTGCTCGATGTGGTTCGTCAGGTCGAAGTCGGTCCGATTCGCGACGCCCATCAGCTCGCCCCAGCCCTTGCCGGGGAAGCCGAAGTCGTACTCGA
>JBQDDT010000039.1:0-14951 GCA_052092505.1 Microbacterium sp.
CCTTCGTGGGGCGCCCGAACGTCGGCAAGTCGACGCTCATGAACGCGCTCGTCGGCGAGAAGGTCGCGATCACGAGCGAGAAGCCCCAGACGACCCGGCGGGCGATCCGCGGGGTCGTCACCCTGCCGGACGGCCAGCTCGTGGTCGTCGACACGCCGGGCGTCCACCGCCCGCGCACCCTCCTCGGGCAGCGGCTCAACGACCTCGTCGAGCAGGTGCTCGGCGACGTCGACGTGATCGCGTTCTGCGCCCCGGCCGACGAGAAGGTCGGACCGGGCGATCGACGGATCGCCGCCTCCCTGGACGATCACCCGCACGCGCGGAAGATCGCTCTCGTCACGAAGGCCGACGCGGCATCCCGCGATCAGGTGATGGAGCGGCTCGTGGAGGTCGATGCGCTCAGGGACGACTGGGCGAGCGTGATCCCCGTCTCCTCGGCGACGCACGATCAGCTCGACGTCCTCGCGCGCGAGGTGCTGGCGCTGATGCCGGAGGGCCCTGCCCTGTACCCGGAGGACGTCGTCACCGACGAGTCGCTCTCCGACCGCGTCGCCGAGATCATCCGCGAGGCCGCGCTGGAGGGCGTCCGCGACGAGCTGCCGCACTCGATCGCGGTCACGGTCGACGAGATCGCGCCGCGTGAGGGCCGCGACGATCTCACGGACGTCTACGCGAACATCGTGATCGAGCGCGACAGCCAGAAGGCGATCATCATCGGCCGCAAGGGGTCCAGGCTCCGCGAGGTCGGGGCCGCCGCGCGCGGCCAGCTCGAGCCGCTCCTCGGCACGAAGATCTACCTGGCTCTCCACGTGCGCGTCGCCAAGGAGTGGCAGCGCGACCCCAAACAGCTCGGCCGCCTCGGGTTCTGAGCGCTCCAGGACTGAGCACTCTGCTCGGCCCGGGCGCGTCTGCGCCGTCTTGGACTGCGCAGAGTGCGTGTTATCGTGAGGGAATGCTGCATCGCGAGGCGCTCCTTCTTAGCCGCCGCGACGAGACCTCGATCTAGGGCCTTCTCGTCGCGGAGATCTCTGCGGGCCCGTTCTCGTAACCCGCCACGAAAGAAGCCAAGCGATGAAGAACAATCAGCAGCCCTCGTCCATGCCGGTCCATCGGTATCGCCCGTTCCACGAGCAGATCGCGGTCGACGTCCCCGATCGCACGTGGCCGTCGCGCCGCATCACCCAGGCGCCGCGGTGGTGCGCCGTCGACCTCCGCGACGGCAACCAGGCGCTCATCGATCCGATGGACCCCCAGCGCAAGCGCGTGATGTTCGATCTTCTGGTGAAGATGGGCTATAAGGAGATCGAGGTCGGGTTCCCCGCGGCGAGCCAGACGGACTTCGACTTCGTGCGCCACCTCATCGAGGACGGCGCGATCCCCGACGACGTCACGATCCAGGTCCTCACGCAGGCGCGCGAGCACCTCATCGCGCGCACGTACGAGTCGATCCGCGGCGCCAAGCAGGCGATCGTGCACCTGTACAACTCCACGAGCGTCCTGCAGCGCGAGGTGGTCTTCCGCACCGACCGCCAGGGCATCATCGACATCGCGATGGAGGGTGCGCGCCACTGCCGGCGGTATGAGGAGACGATCCCGGAGACGACGGTGTACTACGAGTACTCGCCGGAGTCGTACACGGGCACCGAGCTCGAGTTCGCCGCGGAGATCTGCAACCAGGTGATGACCGTCCTGGAGCCGACCGCGGAGCGCAACCTCATCATCAACCTGCCGGCCACGGTCGAGATGGCCACGCCGAACGTGTACGCCGACTCGATCGAGTGGATGAACCGCCACCTCGACCACCGCGAGAACGTCATCCTGTCGCTGCACCCGCACAACGATCGCGGCACGAGCGTCGCGGCCGCCGAGCTCGGCTACATGGCGGGCGCCGACCGGATCGAGGGGTGCCTGTTCGGAAACGGGGAGCGCACGGGCAACGTCGACCTCGTCGCCCTCGGCGTGAACCTGCTCACGCAGGGGATCGACCCGCAGATCGACTTCAGCGACATCGACCAGGTCAAGCGCACGGTCGAGTACTGCAACCAGCTGCCGGTGCCCGAGCGGAGCCCCTGGGCCGGAGACCTCGTCTTCACGGCGTTCAGCGGCTCGCATCAGGACGCGATCAAGAAGGGCTTCGACGCCATGGCGGCCCGTGCCGAGGCGGAGGGAACCGACATCGACCGGCTCGAGTGGGCCGTTCCCTACCTGCCGATCGACCCGAAGGATCTCGGCCGCTCCTACGAGGCCGTCATCCGCGTCAACTCCCAGTCGGGCAAGGGCGGGGTCTCCTACCTGCTGAAGGCCGACCACCACCTCGACCTGCCGCGCAAGCTGCAGATCGAGTTCTCCGGCGTCGTGCAGGCCCGCACCGACACCGACGGCGGCGAGGTCACGAGCGAGGAGATCTGGAGCGTCTTCCGCGACGAGTACCTGCCGGCGGACGACGCGGATGAGCGCTGGGGTCGGTTCGAGATCCTCTCGACCGACACCCGCAGCGCCGGAAGCGATGTGACCCTCGAAGTCGATCTCCGCGACGGAGACGATCGGCGGACCGTCACCGGGACCGGGAACGGCCCGATCGCGGCGTTCCTCGAGATCCTGCGCGCCGCCGGTCGCAGCGTCACGCTCTACGACTACGTCGAGCACGCGATGTCCGCGTCGGGAGATGCACAGGCGGCGGCGTACGTCGACGTGCAGATCGACGACCACCGCCTGTGGGGAGTCGGGATCGACGGCGACATCTCGATGGCGTCGCTGAAGGCGATCGTCTCGGCGCTCAACCGCACGATCCGCGCTCGCGCGGAGGTCGCGGAGCCCGCCCTCACGGCGTGACGACCCGTTCCGGTGCGACAAAACGCTCCAAAACACCCGTTTGAGAGCGATATGCCGCACCGGAAGGGGTCGTACCCTGGAGGGGTGCCGACCTACCGAGACGAGGCCGTCGTGCTTCGCACCCACAAGCTGGGGGAGGCCGATCGGATCCTGACGATGCTCAGCCGCCGGCACGGCAAGGTGAGGGCCGTGGCGAAGGGCGTGCGGCGCACATCGTCCAAGTTCGGCGCGCGCCTGGAGCCGTTCATGGTCGTCGACGCCCAGTTCTATGCGGGGCGCAGCCTCGACATCGTCCAGCAGGCCGATTCCCTCGGATCCTACGGCGCGGCCATCGCCGCCGACTACGACCGCTACACCGCGGCCAGCGCCATGGCGGAGGCGGCCGACCGCATCTCGGAGGCCGAGGCCGGCGCCGACCAGTTCTACCTCCTCGTCGGTGCGCTCCGCTCGCTCTCGCGCGGCGAGCATCGGCCCACCGCGATCATGACCTCCTACCTCCTGCGCGCCATGTCCCTGTCCGGGTGGGCGCCGGCGCTCGACGAGTGCGCGCGGTGCGGGACCCCTGGCCCGCACGCGGCGTTCGTCCCGCAGCTCGGCGGGAGCGTCTGCCCCGAGTGCGCGGCCGCGGGGAGCCCGAAGGCCGCCCCGGAGACCCTCTCGCTCCTGCGGGCGCTGCTCGCCGGGGAGTGGGACAGCGTCGACGCGGCGGAGGAGAACGCGCTGGCATCGGCCTCCGGACTCGCATCGGCCTACGTGCAGTGGCACCTCGAACGCGGCATCCGCGCACTCGGACAGACGGGACGGCGACGCCAGGGAGGACGACCGTGACCGCGCACCAGAGGAACGCGCCGGCCCCCGTGCGTCCGCTCGACTGGACGGGGATCCATCCGCCGCGCTTCGCCGGTCCGGTGCCCGAACACGTCGCGATCGTGATGGACGGCAACGGCCGCTGGGCGAACCGTCGAGGACTCAACCGGATCGAGGGCCACAGGGCGGGGGAGGAGACGATGCTCGACGTCGTCGCCGGCGCCGTCCAGGCGGGTGTGAGGCATCTCTCTCTGTACGCGTTCTCGACGGAGAACTGGCGGCGCTCTCCGGACGAGGTGCGCTTCCTGATGGGATTCAACCGCGACGTCCTCCGGCGCCGCGTCGACCAGCTGAACGCCTGGAACGTGCGGATGCGCTGGGCCGGACGGCAGCCTCGCCTGTGGCGCTCCGTCCTCTCCGAGCTGAAGAGAGCGGAGGAGGTGACGGCCGAGAACACCGGTCTCACCCTCAGCATGTGCGTGAACTACGGCGGCCGGAACGAGATCATCGACGCCGTGCGCGGGATCGCGGAGGAGGTCCAGGCGGGGCGGCTGACGCCGTCCGGCATCACCGAGAAGGCCCTGCGCCGACAGTTCTACGTGCCCGACATGCCCGATGTCGACCTGTTCGTCCGTTCGAGCGGGGAGCAGCGCACGTCGAACTTCCTGCTGTGGCAGTCGGCGTACGCGGAGCTCGTCTTCCTCGACACCCTCTGGCCGGACTTCACCCGCGAGCAGCTGTGGGAGGCGATCCGCATCTACCACGCACGGGATCGCCGCTTCGGCGGGGCCGTGGACGCGCCGGGCAGCCGCTGAGGTCGACGTCCGTCACATTCCGTAAACGGCATATGCCGCCGGCGCTACGCGTCGAGCGCGGCCTCGACCGCCCGGACGACCGCGGGGTCGTCCGGCGTCGTGCGCGGACGGAACCGGGTGACGGAGCCGTCGGAGCCGATGAGGAACTTCTCGAAGTTCCACGCGACCCTGCCGGCCTTCCCATCGGCATCCTCGACCTGCTTCAGCGCCTTGTACAGCGGGTGCGCGTGGGATCCGTTGACCTTCACCTTGTCGGCGATCGGGAACGACACGCCCCACGTCGTCGCGCAGTAGTCGAGGATCTCGTCGATCGAGCCGGGCTCCTGGCCCATGAACTGGTTGCAGGGGAACCCGATCACGGTCAGCCCGCGCTCCCCGTACGTCCTCTGCAGCTCCTCGAGCTGCTCGTACTGCGGCGTGAGCCCGCACTTCGAGGCGACGTTGACGACGAGCGCCGGACCGGCGGCGATGCGCCCGAGGGTGGTCTCCTTGCCGTTCGCGTCCTGGAACGGGATGCTTCGCGGATCGATCTGCTCGCTCATGTGCGGCCCCTTTCGTCGCGGCGGGCGGACGGCTCTGAAGCGTCCGGACCGCTCGTCTCCAGCCTACGACCGCCGCGCGGCGCTCGGCCGTCCACATGGCGCATCCTCAGCCGCGGGATCTGGGAGAATGGACGGGTGATCTCCGCAGCCCTCCTCGATGCCGCCGCGCCGGACCAGCGCGCGCAGCGGGGGCCGTTGCGCATCGGCCCGCTCGAGATCGACGTGCCCGTCGTCCTCGCGCCGATGGCCGGGATCACGAACACGGCCTTCCGGCGCCTGTGCCGCGAGTACGGCGCCGGCCTCTACGTGAGCGAGATGATCACGACGCGGGCGCTGGTGGAGCGCAACCCCGTCACGATGCGGCTCATCCGTCACCACGAGTCGGAGACCCCGCGCTCGATCCAGCTCTACGGCGTGGATCCGGAGTACACGGGGCGCGCCGCGCGGATCATCGCCTCCGAGGGGCACGCCGACCACATCGATCTGAACTTCGGCTGCCCGGTGCCGAAGGTAACGCGCAAGGGCGGGGGAGCGGCGCTGCCGTGGAAGCTCGGCCTCTTCCGCGACATCGTCTCCGCGGCGGTCGACGGCGCCGGCGACCTTCCCGTCACCGTGAAGATGCGCAAGGGGATCGACGCCGATCACCTCACGTTCCTCGACGCCGGACGGATCGCGGAGGACGTCGGCGCGCGGGCCGTCGCGCTCCACGCGCGCACGGCGAACGAGTTCTACTCCGGTCACGCCGACTGGGAGGCGATCGCCGAGCTCAAGCAGGCCGTCACCTCCATCCCGGTCCTGGGCAACGGCGACATCTGGAGCGCCGACGACGCCGTCCGGATGATGCGCGAGACCGGGTGCGACGGCGTCGTCGTCGGGCGCGGCTGCCTCGGACGCCCGTGGCTGTTCGGCGAGCTCGCCGCCGCGTTCGGCGGGGAGGGGACGACGGTCGATGCGACCCTCGGCTTCGTCGCCGCGGCCTTCAAGCGCCACGCGGAGCTGCTCGTCGAGTTCTTCGAGAGCGAGGAGCGCGGCTGCCGCGACATCCGCAAGCACGCCGCATGGTACTTCAAGGGATACCCCGTCGGCGGCGACCTGCGCGGGCAGTTCGCGCAGGTGACGTCCCTCGCCCACATCGACGATCTGATCGGCGAGCTCGATCTCACCGCCCCGTACCCCGGCGAGGCCGCGGAGGGGCAGCGGGGGCGCTCCGGGCGCCCGAAGCGCACCGTCCTGCCCGAGCGGTGGCTGGACTCGCGGGAGCTCACCGACTCGACCAGAGGCGACCTCCACGACGCGGAGCTCGACACCAGTGGGGGCTGAGCAGAGCTCGGCGCGGCCCGACGGGTACGCCGAGGCCGACGCCGAGCGCTTCCTCGCCGAGACGCACCGATCCGAGCGCGACGACTTCGCGCGCGACCGCGCGCGCGTCCTCCATTCGGCCGGCCTGCGCCGACTGGCGGCCAAGACCCAGGTCCTCAGCCCCGCCAGCCCGGCCGACTTCGCCCGCAATCGGCTCACGCACTCGCTCGAGGTCGCCCAGGTGGGCCGCGAGATCGGCTCGTGGCTGGGGCTCGCAGCCGACGTCGTCGACACCGCGTGCCTCGCGCACGATCTCGGGCATCCGCCCTTCGGCCACAACGGGGAGCGGGCGCTCAACGAGTGGGCGGCCGAGGTCGGAGGCTTCGAGGGAAACGCGCAGAGCCTGCGGATCCTCTCGCGCCTGGAGGCCAAGATCGAATCGGAGGGGCGCTCGTACGGGCTGAATCTCACGCGCGCCTCGCTCGACGCCGTCTGCAAGTATCCGTGGACGCTGGACGATCCGGTCGCCGACCCCGGCGGCCGGCTCAAGTTCGGCGTGTACCCGGAGGACGAGGAGGTCTTCCGGTGGATGCGGGCGAGCGCGCCGGCGCGCGTGCGCTGCATCGAGGCGGAGGTCATGGACCTCTGCGACGACATCGCGTACTCGGTGCACGACTTCGAGGACGCCGTGCTCAACGGCTACCTCGACCTCGCGAGCGTCAGCGATCCCGTCGAGCATCACCCGCTCGTCGGGCGGATCCAGCAGTGGGTCGGGTACGACTATCCACGCGACGAGCTGGCCGACGGGCTCTACCGCCTCACCAGGCAGCCGATGTGGCTGCGGTCCTTCGACCGCTCCCGCGCCGACGTGGCGCGGCTGAAGAACCTCACGAGCGACCTCATCGGACGCTTCGCCCGCGCGGCCGTGCAGGCCACGCGCGAGGCGTACCCCGCGGTCTCCCTCGCCCGCTATCACGCGCACGTCGTCGTCCCGCGCGAGGTGGAGATCGAGATCGCCGTCCTGAAGGGCCTGATGGGCGCGACGATCGTCACGCTCGACACGCGCCGCTCGATCTACGCGGAGCAGCGCAGGGTGCTCGAGCGCGTCGCGAACGCCCTCGAGCAGACGGACGCCCTGTGGTCGACGGGCGCGGACCAGCTCGATCCGGAGTTCGCCGCCGACTTCCACGCCGCTGGCACCGATGCCCAGCGCCGGCGCGTCATCGTCGACCAGGTCGCGAGCCTGACCGATCAGACCGCGCTCGCCTGGCACAACCGCCTCGTGGGCGAGATCGATCCTGAGGAGGTCGGGATCTGGGGGCCGCGCGCGCCGGAGCCGGCGGGGGCGGGAGCCTGATGGCGCGGATCAGGCAGTCGGATGTCGAGGAGGTCAAGGCGCGCACGAACATCGCCGATCTGGTCGGCGAGCGCGTGGCGCTCAAGCCCGCGGGAATCGGATCGATGAAGGGACTCTGCCCGTTCCACGACGAGAAGACGCCCAGCTTCCACGTGCGCCCGCAGCACGGCTACTACCACTGCTTCGGCTGCGGCGAGTCCGGCGACGTGTACAGCTTCCTGCGGGAGATGGACCACATGTCCTTCACCGAGGCGGTCGAGCGGCTCGCCGCGCGCATCGGGTTCCCGCTGCACTACGAGGACGGCGGTCCGGCCCCCGAGACGAGCGGGCGCTCGCGCCTCCTGGCCGTGAACAAGGCGGCGGCGGAGTACTTCCGCTCGCAGCTCGGCACGCCCGAGGCGGAGATCGCGCGACGCTTCCTCGGGGAGCGCGGCTTCGACCCTGCCGCGGCGGCGCACTTCGGCGTCGGCTACGCCCCGCGCGGATGGGACCATCTGCTCACGGCGCTCACCGCGCAGCGGTTCACCCGCGAGGAGATCGCCGCGGCCGGCGTCGCCTCGCAGAACCAGCGCGGCGGCCTCTACGACCGCTTCCGGGGGCGCCTCATCTGGCCGATCCGGGACGTGACCGGCCAGACGATCGGGTTCGGGGCACGCCGGCTGCACGAGGACGACAAGGGGCCGAAGTATCTCAACACCCCGGAGACGACGCTCTACAAGAAGAACCAGGTCCTCTACGGCCTCGATCTCGCCAAGCGCGACATCTCGCGGGGGGATCCGAAGCGCGTGGTCGTCGTCGAGGGATACACGGACGTGATGGCGTGCCACCTCGCTGGCGTGACGACGGCGATCGCGACCTGCGGGACCGCCTTCGGCGCCGAGCACGTCACGGTCCTGCGCCGCGTCATGGGCGATGACTCCGCCAACGGGGAGGTCGTGTTCACCTTCGATCCGGACGAGGCAGGTCAGAAGGCCGCCGTGCGCGCGTTCGCCGAGGAGAAGCGCTTCAACGCCCAGTCGTTCGTCGCGGTCGCGCCGGACGGTCTCGATCCCTGCGACCTCCGCCTCCAGCGCGGCGACGCCGCCGTGCGGGGGATGGTCGAGCACAAGCGGCCGATGTTCGAGTTCATGATCGATCGCCGCATCACCGGCTTCGACCTCGACACGGTCGAGGGCAGGGTGGGCGCGCTGCGCTCGGCCGCGCCGATCGTGGCGGAGATCCGCGACCGCCTGCTGCGTCCGGGGTACGAGCGGGTGCTCACCCGCCGCCTGGGAATGGACCCGGCGGACGTGCGCCGCGAGGTCGAGACGGCCGCGCGCCGGACGAGCCGGCCGGACACCGGGCCGTCGCGCTCGAGGACGCACGGCCAGGCGGAGCCGGTCGCCGCGCCGGCGGCGACCCTGCAGACGCTCCCGCGCGGCGTCCAGAACGCCAGGGAGCGCGACGCGCTGACCGGGTTCCTCCAGTACGGGCACCGGGTCGATCCGTCGCTGTTCGCGCGGGCGATCACCGTGCCGTTCCACCACCCGGCGCTCGAGGCGGTGCGCGCGACGCTCGAGGCCGCCGACCGGACGCGGCCCGGCTGGGCGCTGGCGGTCGTCGAGGGGGTGCCCACGGCCTACCGCACGCTCGCCGGCGAGCTCCTGGCACGGGACTTCCCCGCGCGCGACGAGGAGCACGCGGTCGGGTCGATCAACGACCTCGCGCGCCAGATCATCATCGGCGCGCTCCAGGCGCAGAAGAACCAGCTGCTCGGCGCGATGCAGCGCGTCCCCGCCGAGTCCGACGAGGGCAGAGCGCTGCGCGTCCGGCTGCGCGACATCGACGCCGAGAGGGCGCGACTCACGCTCGAGAGCTGATGACCTCGTCCGGCACGTGGGGCAGGATGGGACATATGCGCATCGACAACACGCCGCCCGTCGCGATCGCGTGCCACGACCTCAGCGTCGCGCGATCGGGCACGGGGCAGAGGATCCGCGCCGCCGACGGGATCACCTTCACGCTGCCGTGGGCGGGGACGATGTGCATCAGCGGGCCCACCGGCTCCGGCAAGTCCAGCCTCGTCTCCGTGCTGGCGGGCGAGCGCGACGACACGAGGGAGATCGCCGGCGGCGAGGCGACCGTCTGCGGCGTCGACGCGCGCCGGCCGGGCCGCGCCCACCGCGTGCTCACGTACCGCGTCGGCTACCTCCCGCAGAGCGCGGGGGCGAGTCTGCCTCCCCGGCTCAACGTCGCCGAGATCATCGCGGAGCCGATCCTCTCGCGCGACCCGCGTGCCACGGGGCGCGCGCTCGACCTGCGCATCGCCGCCCTCCTCGACGAGGTGCAGCTCGCGCTCGGCACGACCGACCGCTTCCCGTACGAGCTCAGCGCTGGCATGCGCCAGCGCGTCGCGATCGCACGCGCCCTGGTCCTCGACCCGCAGCTGCTCATCGCCGACGAGCCGCTCGCGAACCTCGATCTCGAGGTGCGGCACACGGTGTTCGACGCGATCGTGAAGCGCCGCGCCGAGTGGGACATGGCGTCCCTCATCGTCAGCAACGACCCGTATCTCGCGCGCGAGCTGCGCGCCGACCGCATGCAGCTGCGCGCGGGCCACGTCGTGGCGATCGGCACGGGGGACGACGTCCAGTGGACGCCGGGCGCGCGCGCGAGCGGCGACGTCCCCGTCCGCTGACGCGGCGCGCGCGGGTTCGAGACCACCCCGCATCGTTTGCTAAGCTGGGGGAGTCGTCGCCGCGGCGATGACCCACTCCGAGAGTGTGATCCTCGGTAGCTCAATGGCAGAGCAATCGGCTGTTAACCGATAGGTTGTTGGTTCGAGTCCAACCCGGGGAGCTTCTGGCCCTCACCCCCTTCCGGGTGGGGGCCTTCTCCGTGCCCACGGTCACGCGTCTGGACAGATGCTCCGACACCGCGGCAGACTGATCGCGGCGGATCCGCCAGCAGATCGATCGAGGGAGAACACGATGGGGCTCGGAGATTTCGTCGACAAGGCCAAGGACGCGCTGACCTCCGACAAGGCCGAGGAGATCAGCGACGGCCTCCTCGACAAGGCATCCGACGCGGCCAACAAGGTGACCGGGGACAAGTACTCCGACAGGATCGACGGCGCCCGCGACGCCGCCGACAAGCGCATCGGCAACGAGTAACCGCGCAGAGCACGGGGCCGCGGCCTGGACGACTCGCCCGGTCGCGGCCCCGTATCGTGCTCAGCCCTCGAGGTCGTCGACCCCCGGCATCCAGCTGGCCCCCGGCCGACCCCAGCCGCGCTTGCGGGAGATCTTGCGCGCGATCTTCGCATCGGCATCCGAGATCCGGTCGACGTAGATGATGCCGTCGAGATGATCGAACTCGTGCTGGAGGATCCGCGCGCGCCATCCGTCGACCTCGATCCGGACCGGCTCACCGTCCCGGTCGAGGCCGGTCACGACGGCGCGGTCGGAGCGGCGCAGCGGGAACCGCTCGCCGGGGAACGACAGGCATCCCTCCGCCTCCTCGTCCTCGTCGGGCGCGCCGGGCGTCGGCGGGGCGATGAGCAGGTCGGGGTTGATGATCTCACCGCGCCATGGGCGCCCCTCGTCGTCCTCGTAGGCATAGGTGAACACGCGCAGCGCGACGCCCACCTGAGGGGCCGCGAGGCCGACGCCGGGCGCGGCATCCATCGTCTCGTGCATGTCGGCGATGAGCGTGCGGATCTCGTCGGTGACCTCCTCGACGTCGACGGCGGGAGCGTGCAGGACGGGATCGCCCCAGATGCGGATGGGAAGGACGGCCATCCGTCCAGCCTAGGCGCATCTCGGTTCGATCACGGTACGGGGGAGAACCCCCGACATGCGGCGAATCGGGCCTGATGTGCGCGTCCGGGCGGGCGCGGCGAAGTAGGCTCGCACGTGATGTGGGGGACCGAGGTGGACGACGTCAGCGAGCAGCTGGTGGGGTTCTTGCAGAATCCGGGACTGCTGCTCGGGAT
Organism: Microbacterium sp.; assembly: GCA_052092505.1. Taxonomy (GTDB): domain Bacteria; phylum Actinomycetota; class Actinomycetes; order Actinomycetales; family Microbacteriaceae; genus Microbacterium. The sequence goes on from JBQDDT010000039.1 coordinate 11,626, forward strand.
CCCGCTCGCCCTGGCGGGCGCGGTGTTCATGTCACTCGGCGCTCAGTACCAGAGCCGGGGCGTGCGCAAGGTCGAGCACCTCTCGGGCGAGACCGGCAGGACCGGCCTCGGCACGGCGCACTTCCTGCGGCTGATCCGCCGGCCGTCATGGATCGTCGGGACGCTGCTGCTCGGCGTCGCGATCGTCTGCCAGCTCAGCGCGCTCGCGGTCGCGCCGCTCATCGTCGTCCAGCCGCTCGGCGCGGTGTCGCTCGTGATCACGACGCTCCTGAACGCCCAGATGACGGGCCACATGCCGACGAGGCGATCGATCACGTCGATCGGCCTGTGCGTCGGCGGGATCTTCGTCTTCGTCATCGTCGCGGCCGTCTTCGCCACGGAGGCGCCGCTCACGCAGCGTCACCTGCTCGTCGTGCTGGCGATCCTCGTCGTCGTGGCCATCCTGCTCGGTGCGTCGTGGGCGCTCCTGCGACGCCGCCTGTCGGCGCTGTTCTACATCACAGCGGCCGGGATGCTCTACGGCTTCGTCGCGACGTTCGCGAAGATCATCATCATCCGCGTGCAGCACGGCGCGATCGACTGGGTGACGATCGTCTGCGCGCTCGCGCTCGTGGCGGCAGCGGCCGTCGGCGGCTACTTCGTCCAGACCGCCTACTCGTCCGGACCGCCCGACCTCGTGATCGCCGGACTCACGGTCATCGATCCGATCGTCGCCGTGCTCATCGGTGCGCTCGTCCTCGGCGAGGCGTCGCACGCGCCGGTGTGGGCGATCGCGGTCTTCGTGCTCGCCGGCGCGACGGCGTCGGTCGGGGTGTTCCTCCTGGCCAAGCACCACCCGCAGGTGATCAGCGAGTCGCAGTCGGTCGAGATCCCGCGGGGGAGCGGGCGGTCCGAGCCGCCTCGCGGCGCGCCCCGCTCGGCGAGCGCCCCGTTCGAGCAGGACTCCGCGGTCGTCCGCGATCCCGTCGACGGGGCCGATTCGAGCCCGTCGACGCCGCTGGACCGCCTCCGCTCCGCGCGCGACCCCGATGAACTGTCCCGGCGTGCGGCGCCGCCGGATCGTCGTGAGGGCGACGACGAGGCGCCTCGATAGACTCGGAACCACTCCGGGGGCGGTAGCCAAGATGGTCAAGGCAGCGAGCTCATAACTCGACGATCCGTGGGTTCAAGTCCCACCCGCCCCACCTCTGCTCCGTCGTATCGCTCGGGGCGAATCGCCCGAATCACACGGTTGTGATTTCGGCGCGGACAGTGTGATAATCGAAGCGCAATCGAATACGTCGTCAGCCGGGTCACCGGTCTGGTTCACGCGACAGGTCGTTGGGGAAGACGCACCTGAGACACGAACCAGACGAATCGGAGAGATCATGACGACACCACATGCGCGCGGAGTGATCTACGTCCACTCCGCGCCGAAAGCGCTCTGCCCCCACCTGGAGTGGGCGGTCGGTCGATCCCTCGGCCGTGCCGTCAGCATCGACTGGGCGGAGCAGCCGGTCATGCCCGGGGCTCGGAGGGGCGAGTTCGCCTGGGAGGGGCCGGCGGGCACGGGGGCAGCCCTCGCGACCGCGATCCGCGGCTGGGAGCATCTGCGCTTCGAGGTGACGGAGGACCCGTCGCCGCGCAGCGACGGCGGGCGCTGGATGCACACGCCCGGCCTCGGCATCCACTTCGCCCAGATGGACACGGCGGGCAACGTCGTCGTCCCCGAGGACCGCGTCCGCTACGCGATGGAGGTCGCGGCGGGGGACGCCACGGAGCTCCAGCGCGAGCTCTCGATCGCCCTCGGATCGGCATGGGACGAGGAGCTGGAGCCCTTCCGCCACGCCGGGGACGACTCCCCGGTCGTCTGGCTGCACAAGGTCGGCTGACCGCTCAGCGACCCGCACACAGGACCGCGGCCGCCCGGTGAAGGATCCCGGGCGGCCGCAATGCGTGCGATCGACGCCGGATCAGGCCCGGTAGTCGGCGAACGCGGCGACGGCGTTGTGGCCGCCGAAGCCGAACGAGTTGCTGATCGCCAGCTGCGACCCGTCACCGAGGGGCTGCGGCTCGCCGCTCGCGCGGAACGGCGCCGCCTCGTCCTGGTTGGCGAGGTTGATCGTCGGGGGAGCGAGGCGGTTCTGGATCGCGAGCACCGTGAACACCGACTCGAGTGCTCCCGTGCCGCCGAGGAGATGCCCCGTCGAGGACTTCGTCGCGCTCGCGGGGATCTCGCGCACCCGCTCGCCGAACACGGTCTCGAGCGCCGTGAACTCGGCGGGGTCGCCGACCGGCGTCGACGTCGCGTGGGCGTTGATGTGCGTCACGGCGTCGGGATCGGCGCCCGCGCGCTCCAGGGCGCCGGTCACGGCGCGCGCCGCGCCCTGACCGGTCGGGTCGTTCGCCGTGATGTGGTGCGAGTCGGCGGTCACGCCGGTGCCGACGAGCTCGGCGTGGATCGTGGCGCCGCGGGCGAGCGCGTGCTCCTCGGTCTCGAGGATCAGCACGGCCGCGCCCTCGCCCATGACGAATCCGTCGCGATCCGCATCCCACGGGCGGGACGCCGTCGACGGGTCGTCGTTGCGGCGGGAGAGGGCCTGCATGGAGGCGAACGAGGCGACGGTGATCGGGTGGATCGCCGACTCGGCGCCGCCGGCGATGACGATGTCGGCGTCGCCGTTCTGCAGGTGCGTGTAGGCGCTGTCGAGCGACTCGACGCTCGAGGCGCAGGCGCTCGCCACCGTGCGGGCGAAGGCGCGCGCGCCGAAGTGGAGGGAGAGGAAGCCGGCGGCCGAGTTCGGCATGAGCATCGGCACCGTCATCGGCATGACGCGGCGCGGGCCCTTCTCACGCAGCGTGTCCCAGGCGTCCAGCAGCGTCCACACGCCGCCGATGCCGGTGGCGAAGTCCACGCCGAGGCGCACGGGGTCGACCTCGGGCGCTCCGGCGTCCTGCCAGGCCTCCAGGGCCGCGACGAGGGCGAACTGCGTCGAGATGTCGAGGCGCTTCGCGGTCGGCCGGTCGAGCACCTCACCCGGTCTCACGCTCGCCTCAGCGGCGAACGTGACGGGGAGGCTGTACTCGGCGACCCAGTCGTACTCGAGAGCCTTCGCGCCGGACACGCCGGCGAGCAGATTCGTCCAGTTCTCCTGGACGGTGCCGCCGAGCGCCGAGGTGGCGCCCATTCCGGTGACGACGATGCGCTTGGTCATGATGTGGTTCCTTGATCCGGGCTGGGATGGTGCTCGGGTCCGACGTGGTGGCGCCCCCCCCGGGGGCGCCCCCCCCCAAAAAAAAAGGGGTTTGGGTTTTTTTTGTACGCCAACAAAAACAAAATGGTGGTG
>JBQDDT010000039.1:14961-19573 GCA_052092505.1 Microbacterium sp.
GAGGGCCGTGGTGGCCCCCATTCCGGTGACGACGTTGCGGTTGGTCATGTTGTGGTTCCTTGAGCGGGGCTGGGTTGGTGCTGGGGTCCGCCGGGGTGCCGCGCCAGAGTGCGCGGCACCACGCGAGATCACTGGTTGTTGGTGATGTAGTCGACCGCGTCCTTCACGGTCTTGAGGTTCTTGACCTGGTCATCGGGGATCGTGACGCCGAACTTCTCCTCGGCGTTGACGACGATCGTCATCATGGAGATCGAGTCGATGTCGAGGTCGTCCGTGAACGACTTCTCGAGCGCCACCTCGGACGCGTCGATTCCGGTCTCGTCGGTGACCAGCTCTGCGAGGCCGGCGAGGACCTCATCGTTCGTCAGTGCCATGGGTTTCTCCTTCGTAGCGGGGGTTGTTCGGGTCTCGGAACCGGGATCAAGTCTATGAGCGACGGCACGCGATCAGGGGAGCACGACCACCTGTGCCGCGAAAACGAGGCCGGCGCCGAAGCCGATCTGCAGAGCGAGCCCTCCGCTGATCTCCGGCCGCTCCTCGAGGAGCCGGTGGGCGGCGAGCGGGATCGAGGCCGCCGAGGTGTTCCCCGTCGTGGTGATGTCGTCGGCGATCGCGACCGTGTCCGGCAGGCCGAGCTGCTTGGCGAACTCGGTCACGATCCGCATGTTGGCCTGGTGCGGGATGAACGCCGCGAGGTCGGACGCCGACACGCCGGCATCGTCGAGCGCCTTCTGGGCGACCTTCGCCATGTCCCACACGGCCCAGCGGAACACAGAGGGCCCCTCCTGCCGGAGCGTCGGCCACTCGACCTCGCCGTCGCGGAACTGGGTCAGCGTGGCGTTCATCCCGACGAGATCGGCCTTCGAGCCGTCGGAGCCCCACTGGGTCTTCGAGACGCCTGGGGTGTCGCTCGGGCCCAGCACGGCCGCACCGGCGCCGTCACCCAGCAGGAAGGAGATGCTCCGGTCGGTCGGATCGATGATGTCGCTGAGCTTCTCGGCGCCGATCACGAGCGCATGCCGAGCCGCGCCGGAGCGGATGAGGGCGTCGGCCTGGGCGATGCCGTAGCAGTACCCGGCGCAGGCCGCGTTCATGTCGTAGGCCGCTGCAGGGTTCGCGCCGACGCGGTCGGCGACGATCGCCGCAGCGGAAGGCGTCTGCTTCGGGTTGCTGATGGTCGCCATGATCACGACGTCGATCTCCGCCGGGTCGACGCCGGAGCGCTCGATGGCCTCGAGCGCCGCGGCGGCTGCGAGATCGATCACCGAGGTGTCGCGGTTCGCGCGGGCGCGGGTGACGACGCCCGTGCGCTGGCGGATCCATTCGTCCGATGAGTTGATCGGCTCGACGATGTCGTCGTTCGGCACGGCGTTCTCGCCGCGGGCGGCGCCCATCGCGTAGATGCGCGAGTGCGCGGCGCCGGTCGCTTCGGTGAGGGTGGCGGTCATGGATCGTCTTTCGGGTCAGGCGGCGAGCAGCTCGCGAGCGGCGGTGAGGTCTTCCGGCGTCTTGACGGCGACGCTGGGCACGCCGCGCAGGCCGCGCTTGGCGAGGCCGGTGAGCGCGCCGGCCGGAGCCAGCTCGATGATGCCGGTGATGCCGGATTCGGCGAAGTCGGCCATGCACAGATCCCACCGCACGGGATGGGTGATCTGGTGCACGATCAGCTCGAGCATGCGGCTTCCGCTCGACACCCGCCCTCCGTCGCTGTTGCTCCACAGGGGAAGCGCGGGGTCAGAGACGGCGGAGACCTCGTCGATCGCGGCGCGGACGGCCTCCTGCGCGGGAGCCATGTAGCGCGTGTGGAACGCGCCGGCCACCTGCAGCGGGATCACGCGAGCGCCGCGCGGCGCGCTCTCCGCCAGCGCGGCGAGGCCCTCCGTGGAGCCCGCGGCGACGATCTGCCCTCCGCCGTTGACGTTGGCCGGCTCCAGGCCCGCATCGGCGATCGCCTGGAGGACCTGCTCCTCGACGCCGCCGACGACGGCGCTCATCCCCGTGGGCTCCAGCGCGGCGGCCTCGGCCATCGCCCGGCCGCGAGCGCCCACGATCCGCACGGCCTCGGCCTGCGGCACGACCTCGGCGGCGGCCAGAGCGGCGAGCTCGCCGACCGAGTGCCCGGCGACGCCGGCGGGGCGGGCGCCGTCGGAGGTGAGAGCGTTCCACGACAGGAGGCTGGCCGCGACGATCAGCGGCTGGGCGATGCGGGTGTCGCGGATGCGATCCACGTCCCACTGCGTCCCGGCCTCGACGAGGTCGACCCCTGACGCGTCGGAGAACGCCTCGAGCGACTCGCGCGCTCCGGGGAGCTCGAGCCAGGGGGAGAGGAAACCGGGAGTCTGGGAGCCCTGACCGGGGCAGGCGACGACAATCACCCGTCAAGTGTGCCAAGCATTGCCGCCCACCTTGTGGAGGCTCTCGCACAAGAATCCGAACTCCCGTTGTGCGCGTCCGCACACGCGAGCCGACTCCGTCGCGTCATCGGGGCCGCCGGACGGCCTGACGCGGCCCTCCGGTGCGACGACGGCTGAACACGTCGCCCGCGCCCATCGAACCGAGGATCACGGAGGTCTGGAGGATCAGCGCCTCGCGCGGTCCCTGCGCGTCCCACCCGATCACGTCGCCGACCTTCTTCAGGCGGTACCGCACGGTGTTGGGGTGCACGAACAGCTCGCGCGCCGTCGCCTCGAGGGAGCGGCCGTTGTCGAGGTAGGCCCACAGCGTCGTCACGAGGTCGGTGGAGTGGTCGGCGAGGGGCTGGTAGACCCGCTCGACGAGGGTGCGCTTCGCGAGGGGATCGCCCGCGAGGGCGCGCTCGGGGAGCAGGTCGTCGGCCTCGACGGGCCGCGGAGCGTTGCGCCACGCGCTGGCGACGGCGAAGCCCGCCAGGGCGGCCCGCGCCGACAGGCTGGCATCCACGAGCGCGTCGACCGTCGGGCCGAGCACGAGGTGTCCCTCGCCGAAGCACGGCTCGAGTGCCTCGGCGATCTGCGAGAACGGCAGCTCCGCCACCTCGTCCTGGCGGGGGCCGGGGTGGGCGCGCCCCAGGACGAGCACGAGCCGGGAGCCCTGCACGCCGATCAGCACGTCGACTCCGAGCTTGCGAGCCGTGCGCCGCACCTGGTCCACGTCGAACCCGCGCGGGGTCGTCCCCACGAGGACGCAGGCCTCGCCGTGGCCGTGCCAGCCGAGCGCCGCGATCCGGCTCGGCAGCTCCTCGTCGGTCTCGCCCGTGAGGATCGAGTCGACGACGAGCGCCTCGAGCCGCGCGTCCCAGAGTCCGCGGGACTCGGCCGCGCGGGCGTAGACGTCGGCGGCCGTGAATGCGACCTCACGCGAGTAGATGAGGATGGCCTCGCGGAGCTGGTCGCTCTTGCTCGCGACCCGCTCCTCGACGACCTCGACCGTCAGCTTCACGAGCTGCAGCGTCTGCTGCAGGCTGACGCTGCGCAGCAGCTCGCGCGGGGCGGCGGCGAAGATGTCGGCGGCGACCGAGGGCGTCGTCGACGGGTCGTCGTACCACTGGATGAAGGAGGAGATCCCCGCCTGGGCGACGAGCCCGACCGCCGAGCGGCGGGACGCCGGCATGTCGACGAACCACGGCAGCTGGTCCTCGAGCCGCTTCGTCGTGGCGGTCGCGAGGTCGCCGGAGATGCGGCGCAGCCACGAGAGCGTGGCCGCCTTGTCCATCCCGACGACCCCGCCCTCGCGCGCGGGTGACTCAGGCATCCCCGCCCGCGTTGCCGGACGTCCCGGCCGTCACGTCGAGCAGGCGGTACCGATCGAACGCCTCCGACACGACCGCGCGGTCGACCTTGCCCTGGTCGGCGAGCATCTGCAGCGCCTTAACGACCATCGACGGTCCGTCGATCGTGAAGAAGCGGCGGGCGGCCTGGCGGGTGTCGCTGAAGCCGAAGCCGTCGGCCCCGAGCGTGCCGTACGGGCCGGGGACCCACTGGCGGATCTGGTCCTGCACGGCGTGCATGTAGTCGCTCGTCGCCACGAACGGCTGGCCCTCCGCGTGCCGCAGCTTCTCGGTGAGGTACGCGGTGCGCGGCTCGTCGGCCGGGTGGAGGAGGTTGTGCCGGTCGGCGGCGAGACCGTCGCGGCGCAGCTCGTTCCAGCTCGTGACCGACCACACGTCGGCGACGACGTTCCAGTCCTCGCGGAGGATCCGCTGCGCCTCGAGCGCCCACGGCACGCCGACGCCGGAGGCCAGGAGCTGGACGTGCTCGCCCTCCCCCTCGCCCTCGGAGACCCGGTGGATGCCGCGGACGATGCCGTCGACGTCGACGCCCTCCGGCTCGGCCGGCTGGACGATCGGCTCGTTGTAGACCGTCAGGTAGTACATGACATCGGGGTCGGGGTGCTCGCCGCCGTACATCCGCTCGATGCCCGACTGGACGATGTGCGAGACCTCGTAGCCGTACGCCGGGTCGTACGCGACGACCGACGGGTTGGTCGAGGCCAGGAGCGGGGAGTGGCCGTCCATATGCTGGGTGCCCTCGCCCGTGAGCGTCGTCCGCCCCGCCGTGGCACCCACGACGAAGCCGCGCGCCATCTGGTCGCCCGCCGCCCAGAACGCGTCGCCCGTGCGCTGGAAGCCGAACAT
>JBQDDT010000040.1:0-19277 GCA_052092505.1 Microbacterium sp.
AGTGGGGCTGGCTGCGGGAGGCGGCTGGTACCGGTCGTCACGTGGTCCGCGTCTCGTTCGGCGCCCAGGGGGAGCCGCCGGCGACCGACGGGATGACGGGCGAGGAGGCCGCGGACCTGGCCCGCGCCGAGGCGGAGGCGATGCTCGGCGTCGCCCTGCCGCCCGAGAGCGTCCGCGCCCACCGGATCGCGCGCTTCGCGCAGTCGCAGCCTGCCGCCACCCGGGGCCGGCAGGAGACCGCCGACGCCGCCCGCGCGCGCATCGCCGCCGTGCCGGGGCTCGGCGCCGCGGGGGCGTGGCTTGCCGGGACCGGGCTTGCCCAGGTCGTCCCCGACGCGCTGGCCGAGGCCGAGCGGATGCGCCACCTCGCGCTCTGGGAGGGTGGCGACGAGGAGCGCTGATCCTGCCCGCGGGTGACGCACATCGTGAGCGGGGTGCCCGCGGGAGGCCGCGGGATATTCCACACAGGGAATGCGATCCAGGGGCTGTGGGGCTATCGTGGGTCAGGACCCGACCGGACGACGTGAGGAGACCCCATGAGGGGCAAGGTGGGACTCGTGATCGGACTCGGCGTGGGGTACGTGCTGGGCACACGTGCCGGGCGTCAGCGCTACGAGCAGATCAAGGACGGCGCCCAGAAGCTGTGGAACCTGGATCCCGTCCAGGAGCAGGTCGGCAAGGCGAAGAAGCTGGCGAGCACGAGCGCGATGAAGCTCCCGAAGATCGCGTGGGACGGCGCGGTGAAGGTCGCCAAGACGGTCGCCGACTCCCGCAGCACGCCGGGTGAGAAGCTCGACGCCTCGATCGATCAGGCGAAGGAGTCGGTCGACAAGGCGAAGAAGGCAGTGGACGACTGATGGCACGCGAGAAGTCGAAGCGCTCGGCCGTGCGCGACCGGAACGACGACAGCCTCTTCTCGCTCATCGGCGAGGTGCCGGAGCTCGTCCGCAACCTCGTCGTCGCGGAGTGGAACGCGATCAAGGTCTACCTCGGCAAGCTGATCAAGCACGGCGGCTGGACGGCGATCCTCGCCTTCGCCGCGCTGTTCTTCCTGTTCTGGACGATCCCCGCGTTCCTGGCGTTCCTCATCATCCTGCTCGATCTGTGGCTCCCGCTGTGGGCCGCATCGCTCATCGTGCTCGGCGTCGGGGTCGTCTTCATCGCGATCTGCGGACTGTGGGCCTACGTGGGGCACGTCCGGAAGATCGTCAAGCTCGAGAGCCCCGTGAAGGCCGCCAAGACCGATGTCGGAATCGTGAAGGAGTTCGCGGATGAGTACTGAGGCCGGAGGACGCGAGCTGCCGAAGACGGTCGTGCCGAGCGGGATCACCGACCCGGTGACGCTCGCCCGCGCTGAGCTGAAGGCCGCGCTCGCCGCGATCGAGCACAAGAGCAACTTCCCGGCCAGGGCCGCCGAGGCCACGAGCCGCAAGGTCGAGGAGGCCAAGCGCTTCGCCGCGGAGCGCCCCGCGATCGCGATGAGCGCCGCGGCGAGCGTCGCGGTCGCGCTCGGAACGGCCGTGTGGGGCATCGCCCGGATCCTGTCCAGCCGCTGACCCTCAGGGGGCGTCCGTCGCGTGGCCCCATCACCCGAGACGGGGTGGGACAATGGCGCCATGGCGGACAACACCATCGACACCCCTGAGACCACCGGCGACGACTTCAGTCTCTTCGTCGTGTGGAGGCGCAACCCGGATCGCCCGGTCGACGAGGCGGACGAGACCGAGCTCGAGAACATCGTCTCCTTCCTCGCGGAGCGGAGCGTGACGATCCGCGGCTTCTACGACGTCTCCGGCCTGCGCGCCGATGCCGACCTCATGGTGTGGCTGCACGGCCCCGTCGCGGAGGACCTGCAGCGCGCCGTCCGCCGCATGCGCCGCACCGAGCTGCTCAAGCCGCTCCTGCCCACGTGGAATGCGATGGCGGTCCACCGCGACGCGGAGTTCAACAAGGCGCACATCCCCGGGTACCTGCGCGGCATCGCCCCCAAGGACTGGCTCACGGTCTACCCGTTCGTCCGCAGCCACGAGTGGTACCTGCTGCCCGACGACGATCGCAAGAAGATGCTCGCCGACCACGGTCGCCGCGGCGCCGCGTTCACGGGCGTCACGGCCAACACGATGGCGGCCTTCGCGCTCGGCGACTACGAGTGGATGCTCCCGCTCGAGGCGAACGAGCTGACCGAGCTCGTCGACCTCATGCGCGACCTGCGCTACACCGACGCGCGCCGCCACGTCCGCGAGGAGGTGCCCTTCTTCACCGGACGACGGATCGCGATCGCCGAGATCCCCGAGGTGCTGCAGTGACGGGTGCCGCGGCGGCGGACGAGCGCCGGGTCGTCCGGCTCGGGACCCGCCGCAGCCGCCTCGCGATGGCGCAGTCGGGCGGCGTGGCGCGCGACCTCGAGCGGGCGACCGGATGGCGCGTGGAGCTCGTGCCGATCGTCTCGGAGGGCGACACGAACCGGGCGTCCCTCGCGAGCCTCGGGGGCACCGGCGTGTTCGCGACTCGGCTGCGCGAGGCGCTCCTCGCCGACGAGTGCGACCTCCTCGTCCACTCGCTGAAGGACCTTCCGACCCAGCCGGCGCCCGGCCTCGTCGTGGCCGCGACGCCGGAGCGCGTGGATCCGCGCGACGTCGTGATCACGCGCGACGGGACGCCGCTGGAGGAGCTCGCGCCCGGCGCGAAGGTGGGCACCGGATCGCCTCGCCGCGTCGCCCAGGTGCGCCGCGCGAATCCCGGGGCCGTGACCGTCGACATCCGCGGGAACGTCGAGTCGCGGATGTCGCGCGTGCGCGACGGCGAGCTCGACGCGATCGTGCTCGCGGCGGCGGGGCTCGAGCGCCTCGGTGTGGAGCTCGATCTGCACGCGGCGCCGCGCGATCTCGCCGAGTGGCCGACCGCGGCCGGGCAGGCGGTGCTCGCCGTGGAGATCCGCAGCGACGCGTCGGAGGAGTTCGCCGAGGCGGTCGCGCGGCTCGACGACCCGCGCACCGCCTTCGCGCAGGACGTCGAGCGGCTGGCGCTCGCCGGCATCGAGGCGGGGTGCCACGCGCCCGTGGGGATCCACGCCTTCGTGGGCGAGGGAGAGGTGCGCGTGCGGGCCGACGTGTACGCGCCGGACGACGCCGACAGCGTGGTGCTGGATGAGGTCTGGACCCTCTCGCCTGGCGTTTTCTCAGCCAAGGGGTATAGTCGGGGACCAGGCAGCGACGATGCTACCGCCGGCGCGTCACGACGCGCACGCGAGATCGGACCCGAGATCGCACGTCGGCTGCTCGATGCAGGGGCGGCCGGCCTGGTAGCCGACAGACCCTCCTGAATCACATGACTCACGAAACCTCCTCCAAGCACACAAAGCCGCTCGTCGGCTGGCGCGTGCTCGTCCCCCGCGGCGGGCCGTGGGGCGACAGCGTCGCGGCGATCCTGCGCGGCAAGGGCGCGGTGCCGGTGGTCGCACCGCTGATCAACTTCGCATCGACCGATGACACGGTCTCGCTCGAGCAGGCGCTCGCCGAGCTGGCGGACGGCGCGTTCGAGTGGCTCACGATCACGAGCGCCACGACGGTGGACGTCCTGCACTCGTACCAGGCGAGGATCCCGCGAGAGACGAAGGTCGCGGCTGTCGGCGAGACCACGGCCGCGGCGCTCAAGGCCGTCGGCTATCCCGTCGACCTCGTGCCCGATCGCGACAACTCCGCTGCGGGCATGGCGCGCCAGCTCAACGAGCTGGAGCCGGAGCCGCGGCACATCCTCTCGCTGCGCAGCGAGATCGCCAAGCCCGTGCTGTCGACCTCGCTGAAGAAAGCGGGGCACGACGTGCGCAGCATCGTCGCCTACCGGACCGTGGGCGTGCCGGCGACCGACAAGGTCGTGCGCGACGTGACGAGCGGGCGCATCAACGCGATCCTCGTCACGAGCGGATCGGTCGCGGAGCAGGTGCGCGATCAGTTCCCCGACATCGCCGACAGCACGATCATCGCGGCGATCGGCCCGCGCACCGCTCGCGACGCCGAGCGCGTCGGCCTGCCGATCCGCGTCGTCGCCGGCGCGCAGTCGATCAACGCCCTCATCGACACGCTCTCGGAGCTCGAGCTCCCGTCGCCCTCGCCTGAGGCGCTCGCCGTGCCGGACACGGCGGAGGTCACGGTCCAGGAGTGCATCGCGAGCGACCTCCAGGAGACGGCGCGACAGACCGCGACCCGAGAGACCCAGGGGTCGCGGTGAGCTTCCCGACCCACCGGCCGCGGCGGCTGCGCCAGTCCCCGGCCGTGCGGCGGCTGATGCGCGAGACGCACATCGTCCCGTCGCAGCTGGTGCTGCCGATGTTCGTGCGCGAGGGGATCGCGGAGCCCGTCGAGATCTCGTCGATGCCCGGCGTGCTCCAGCACACGATGGACTCGCTGCGCGGTGCGGTCGCCGAGGCGGCGGGTGCCGGGATCGGCGGCGTGATGCTGTTCGGCGTCCCGGAGAAGCGCGACGCGACGGGATCCGCGGGGGATGACCCCGACGGGATCCTGAACGCGGCGACCGCGGCGATCGCGAGCGAGGTCGGGGATGCGCTGGTCGTGCAGACGGACCTGTGTCTCGACGAGTTCACCGATCACGGCCACTGCGGGGTGCTCGCGGCCGACGGCTCGGTCGACAACGACGCCACCCTCGAGCGCTACGCCGCGATGGCGCTGGCGCAGGCGCGGGCCGGTTCCGCCCTGCTCGGGCTCAGCGGCATGATGGATGGTCAGACAGGAGTTGTGCGCGAGGCGCTCGACGCGGAGGGCTTCACCGACACGCTCGTGATGGCGTACTCGGCCAAGTACGCGGGAGCGTTCTACGGGCCGTTCCGCGAGGCCGTCGACTCGCAGCTCACCGGCGACCGTCGGACCTACCAGATGGATCCGCCCAACGCGCGCGAGGGCGTCCGGGAGGCGCTGCTCGACGTCGAGGAGGGCGCCGATGCCGTCATGGTCAAGCCCGGGCTGCCGTACCTCGACGTGCTCGCCGACGTGCGGGCCGCCGTCGACGTCCCGGTCTGGACGTACCAGGTCTCCGGCGAGTACTCGATGATCGAGGCGGCGGCGGCGAACGGTTGGATCGATCGCCGGGGCGCGATCCTCGAGTCGCTCACGGCCCTCGGTCGCGCCGGCGCCGACGCGATCCTCACCTACTGGGCCGTCGAGGCCGCCGGCTGGCTCCGCGAGTCGCTCTGACGCCGGACGGCCGTTAGCGGCCGTCGTCGGTGTGCTCGGCGACCGAGCAGGCCGGACGGGCGAGAATGGGGAGCATGTCGGATCGCAATGAGGAACTGTTCGCCCACGCTCGCGAGGTCATCCCCGGGGGCGTGAACTCGCCCGTGCGGGCCTATGGATCGGTCGGTGGCACGCCCCGGTTCCTCGCCTCCGCGCGGGGCGCGTACGTGACGGACGCCGACGGGCGCGAGTACGTCGATCTCGTCGCCTCGTGGGGCCCAGCCCTGCTCGGCCACGCGCATCCCGACGTCGTCGCCGCGGTGAAGAACGCCGCCGACCGCGGCCTGTCGTTCGGCGCTCCGATCGAGGGCGAGGTGCGCCTCGCCGAGCTCATCGCCTCGCGCGTCACGGCCGGGGGCCTGCACCCCGTCGAGGAGGTGCGCCTCGTCTCGACGGGCACGGAGGCGACGATGACCGCGATCCGCCTCGCCCGCGGTGTCACGGGTCGCGACCTCCTCGTGAAGTTCGACGGCAACTACCACGGGCACTCCGACGGGCTGCTCGCGGCGGCCGGATCCGGCGTCGCGACGCTCGCGCTGCCCGGAACCGCCGGGGTCCCGGCCGCCGTCGCCGGCGAGACCCTCGTGGTCCCGTACGGCGATCTCGAAGCGGTGCGCGCGGTGTTCGCCGCGCACGACGACCGGATCGCTGCGATCATCGTCGAGGCGGCGCCGGCGAACATGGGCGTCGTGGAGCCGCCGGCCGGGTTCAATGCCGGTCTCGCCAACATCGCGCACGAGGCGGGCGCGCTGCTCATCCTCGACGAGGTGCTCACGGGGTTCCGGGTCCACCCGGCGGGGAACTGGGGGCTGCAGGTATCGGGCGGCGAGGTCTACGAGCCCGACCTCATCACGTTCGGCAAGGTCGTCGGCGGCGGGATGCCGCTGGCGGCGCTGGGCGGCAAGCGCCGCGTCATGGAGCAACTGGCGCCCACGGGCCCCGTCTATCAGGCGGGCACGCTCTCGGGGAACCCGCTGTCGGTGGCTGCGGGCATCGCCACGCTCGAGCGTGCGACGGACGACGTCTACCGAACCCTCGACGAGGCGGCCGACGTCATCACGACCGCGCTCGATGCCGCGCTGACCGACGCCGGTGTCGCGCACAGCATCCCCCGGGTCGGGTCGCTGTTCGGGCTCGCGTTCCTGGCGGACGAGCCGGCCTCCTACGCGCAGGCCCAGACGCAGGACGCGTTCCGCTTCACGCCCTTCTTCCACGCGATGCTCGACGCGGGCGTCCACCTGCCGCCGAGCGTCTTCGAGGCGTGGTTCGTCACCGCGGCGCACGACGACGCGGCGCTGGGTCGCATCGTCGACGCGCTGCCGGCTGCCGCGCGCGCCGCGGCCACTGCGTAGGCAGCCCGCACCGCGCAGCACAACGCAGTCGATCCTCCGCCCGGTCGGCGGTGGTCCCGCAGGATTCCGGGAGCTCCGCCCTCCGGCTCAGTCGGATCGACTGCGTTGTGCGCGAGCGAGGCGTCGTGAATCAGGCAGCGGGCGCGAAACGGAAGACGGGGAAGACTCGGCCCTCCGCCTTCGCCTCGTAATCGCGGAAGCCCGGAAGTCGCCGATACTGCGCCCAGAGATCGTCCCGCTCCGCTCCGGCCAGCTCCGTGACGGTCACGGGAACGGTCTCGATCGGATCCCCCGGGACCTCGAGGACCGTTCGCTCCATCCGCCGGAGGTTGAACACCCAGGCCGGGTGGTCAGGGGATCCGCCGGCGGTTCCGGCGACGTGCCATCCGTCATCGGTGCGGATGCTCCAGAGCGGGATGATCCGCGTCGTCCCGTCCTTCTTCTCGACGTGCACGAGGACGAGGTTCCTTCCCCAGGCCATCGGCTCGTTCACCTCGCCGCCATTGGCGCGGAACGTCTCGACGATCTTGTCGTTGAAATCCATGCTGAACAGAACTCCGGGCGTTCGTCGACTATTCCTCGGGGAACTGCGGACGATCGCCATGACCCAGGGGCGGAGTCACCGCTCGTCGGTGATGTCCTCCAGCTCACGCCTCGAGTTGTCGCTCCCGATTCCGACCGCGAAGCCGGTGACCACCAGCGCAAGGATGATGTACGCGCCGAGGATCCACACCTGCCCAGACCCTGCCGCCACCAGCGATGCGGCGATCAGCGGCGCCGTTCCGCCGAAGATGGCGGTGCCGATCTCCCGACCCGCGCTGACGCCGCTGTACCGCACGCCGGAGTCGAACATCTCGGTGACGAGCGCCGCCATCGGCCCGAAGATCATGTCCTTCAGGATCGGCAGGCCGATGATGATGGCCAGCCAGATGAGCGGCATGCTCCTCGTCTGGAGCAGAGCGAAGAACGGGAACACGTAGAGGACGGTCAGGACCACGCCGGCGATCATGACCTTCTTCCGCCCGATCCGGTCGGAGAGCCAGCCCCAGAAGGGGATCGTGGCGATCTCGAGTGCGGCAGCGACTCCGATCGCCCAGAGCAGGCCGGAGTCGTCGAGGCCGAGCTCCGTGGTCCCGTACGACAGGACGTAGGTCTGGATCAGGTACCCCCAGACGCTGACGCCCATCGTGACCCCGATGATCCTCAGGATCGCTCCTCGATAGTTCCTGATCACCGTCAGCAGCGGGAACCTCTTGACCGCCTCGGACTGTCGCAGGTCGGTGAAGACGGGTGTGTCCTCCAACCGGCTTCTCACGATCACGCCGAAGATCGCCAGCGCGACTCCGAGCAGGAACGGCACTCGCCAGCCCCACGCGAAGAACTGGTCATCCGGGAGCAGCGAGAACAGGGCGAAGACCACCGTCGCCAGGACGAACCCCGCTCCGGTCCCCATGGACGGCATGGCGCCGCGAAGGCCCCGATTTCGGCTCGACGCGCTCTCGATCGTGAGCAGGGCCGCCCCGGCGAACTCGCCGCCGACGGCGAAGCCGGACACGATGCGCAGCACGATCAGGAGGATGGGGGCCAGGATCCCCACCTGCGCATAGGTGGGGAGGATCCCGATCAGCGCTGAGCTGAGCCCCATCGTGATGAAGCTGAGCATGAGCACGGGCTTGCGGCCGATCCGGTCGCCGAGGTTGCCGAGGACCAGCCCGCCGATCGGGCGGGCGAAGAACCCGACGCCGAGCGTGGCGAAGGAACCCAGGGTTCCGGCGAGCGAGGACTGCCCGAACATCAGCGGTCCGAAGACCAGCGCCGCCGCCAGGCCGTAGAGGTTGAAGTCGTACCACTCCAGGACCGTCCCGACGGTGCTGGCCATCATCAGGCGCGAGGACGCCTTCTTCTTCTGACGCGGTTCCGCCTCAGTGCTGTTTCGGTTCACTCCATCGACTCCTTTGTGACAGTTGAGAACGTTCGTCGGCTACACGCGGCTGACGGCCATCGACGGCAGGATCCCACCGGCCTCGACCAGGTGCGAGCGCAGTTCGTCGACGTCGACGTCGCGCACCGTGACGCCCCGCTCGAGCGCGATGGCCGCTGCCGTGCCCGCCGCCTCGCCGATGGCGAGACACGTCCCCATCACACGCGCCGACGCGAAGACCGTGGAATCCAGGGAGATCGTGCGTCCGCTGAGGAGGAGCCCGTCCACGTTCTGCGGGACGAGGCATCCGTAGGGGATGCCGAAGGGATACTCCACGACCGAGAGATCGATGCCCTCACCGGTCCCCGAATGGATGTCGATGTTGTACGCCGACTGTGCGATCGCCACGCGAGCGTTCTCGTCGTCGTAGAGCCCATCGAAGGTGAGTCGGTGCGCGCCCGCGAAATGCCGCGTCTCGCGGATTCCGAGTGCGGGAGCGACCTGTGCGATCTCGACGTGCTCGAAGCCGGGAACCGTTCGCATGAAGTCCACGATCTGCAGGACCTGCTGGTAGCCCGTCTCCAGGCCGCCGGACAGCTCGACGGGGTCGCTCGCATCGATCCGAGTCACCCTCGACGTGTTGATCGCCAAGAGCTGATCGGACGCCGTCGTGATGTAGATGAGCTGGTCGCGCGGCACGGAGAGCTCGCCGCGCGCCCGCGCGCGTGCGACGAGGTTCGTCAGGCCGATGAAGCAGTGCCCTGGTGTGCGGCGGAGGAAGTCGGTGTCGTATCCGGCCGCGTAGTCCTCCTTGATGCCCATCTCGTCGGGGTGCTCGTCGAGGAAGTCGAAGAAGTGACCGAGGTCGTGGCCCACCACTGTGAACATGAGGGTGCTCGGTTGCATCGTCTGGGTGCCGTCCTGTCCCGCGGTGAAGGGAACACCGGCGAGGTATGCGGCGTCCCCGTCCCCGGTCCCGTCGATGGCGACCTTCGTCTCGATGCGCGTGCGGGTGAGCTTGCCGAACACGGTGACGGCGCGGAGAACCGCGTGCTCGTCGACCTCGACGTCGACGAGCTCGTTCTCGAAGAGGATGTCGACGCCGGCCTCGCGGCACATCTGGGCGGCGACGATCTTGACCAGGTCCGGCGACACGGGAGTGATCGAGTTGTGGACGGGGCAACGGAAATGGCCAGGTGATCCGCCGAGCCGCTCCAGCCTGTCGATGAGCTCCTGAGCGATCCCGCCGAGTGCCCTGTTCCCCTGGCGGTCGAGATAGCCGAGGATGCCGAGGCCGGATGCCGCGGCCCCACCGAGCGCGGCCGTTCGCTCCACGAGGAGGGTGCGGGCGCCGCCACGCGCGGCGGCGATCGCTGCGGACAGGCCGCCCGGTCCTCCGCCGAGTGTGACGACGTCGTAGGCGAGTGACCTCTGCCGGAGTCCGGGTTGCATCTCTTCCTCTCCGCACCGGCACGGGTTGCCAGTGATGTATCTAGGTAATCGATTTATGAGAGATTAGACCCCGGGACATCGCTCGTCAACCCGGGCAGAGGGCACCGGCCGCTATCGTGTGGGAGATGGTTCTCAGCATTCCCGCGAGCGACGGCGTCTCATGGCCGGCGGAGTGACTCTGCGCGACGTCGCCCAAGCGGCGGGCGTCGCTCCCCCCACCGCGTCGCGCGTGCTCAACGACGATCCGACCGTTCAGGTCCGCGACGACACCAGGCAGCGGATCATCCGCGCCGCGCGCGAGCTCGGCTACACGCCGAACAGCGTCGCGAGGTCTCTGCGGGGCTCGCGGGCCGGTGCCATCGGACTGGTCATGCACGATCTCGACAGCCCCATCAACGTCGCCGTGCTGAAGGGCGCCCAGAGCCGCTGCGCGGAGGCGGGTTACGTGACCCTGCTGGCAGACGCCCACGACCTCGAGGAGGACCAGAGCCAGCTGCGCACCTTCCTCGCGCGAGGCCGCCTGGACGGCGTGATCCTGCAGACCGGCTACGGAGAGGGCGACGATCTCGTCGAGCAGGTCGCGAACACGGTTCCGGCCGTCCTGGTCAACTCCGAGCAGGGCGACGTCGCTCCGTCCGTGTCGCTCGACGACGTCGCGGCGGCCACGCTCGCTACGGACCACCTGCTCGGCCTGGGGCACGAGAGGGTCGTCTTCGTCGGGGGCCCGGTGGGGTCTCCGAGCTCCGAACGCCGAGAGCACGGGTACCGACAGGCAATCGAGGAGGCCGGCCTGGCGCCCACCGTGATCCCCGCGACGTGGGTCGCCTCGGGCGGCGCGGCGGCGGCTCAGGAGATCATGGGCCTCGAACCGCGCCCGACGGCGGTCGTGGTCGCCAACGCGATCACGGCGGCCGGTGTGCTGAGCGCATTCAGGGACGCACAGGTCTCCGTCCCCGACGACGTGTCGGTCGTGGGCATCCACGATCCGTGGTTCGTCGAGCACCTCCCCGTGGCGCTGACGACCGTCCGGATGCCTCTCTTCGCACTCGGGAGCGTCGCGGCGGATATGCTGATCGAGGCCCTCAACGGCGGTTCCCCCGCGGCGGAGGTGTTCATCGACGACCCTCCCCCCGAGCTCGTGGTGCGCCGTTCCTCGGCGCGGATCACCCGGTAGCTGCCGCCGGGTTCGCGCGCGGAACTCGGGTGGGGAAGGCGACCGAGCCGGGCACGGTCCGGTGGCGAGGCGTCTCGCGATCCGTCCGCGTCAGGAGGCCGCGGCCTCTCCCATCCGCTCGACCAGGTTCGCGGCCGCAGAGTCCATGTGGTCGCGAAGGTAGCCGACTGCGTGATCCGCGTCGCCCGCTTCGATGAACTCGACGATCGGGGCGTGGCGTGCATAGGTGATGTTCTCGCGTGCCGGGGCGGCTCCCGCGGTGATCATCGTGATGCGGATGAGCCCGCTGATCGACCGCCAGGCCGAGAAGAGGGTCTCGTTCCCCGCGAGCTGACACAGGGTGCCGTGGAAGTCGAGGTCCGCATCGAGGTCCTCGGCGAGGCCGATCTCCAGCTTGAGGCGGTCGAGCTTCCGTCTCAGCTCCGTGACGTCGTCCGCGCGATCGTCCTTCGCGCACAGCCGGCGAAGGGCGAGAGCCTCGAGCGTCTGGCGGACCTCGAAGATGTCACTCACCTCTTCGACACTCACGCGGCGGACGGTGAGGCGTCCCCGCGTGTCCTGGGTGAGCAGACCCTCCTGCTGCAGCTGTCGCAGCGCCTCGCGCAGCGTTGCTCGACTGACGCCAAGGTTCTCGGACAGCTCGACTTCGGCGAGGTGCACACCGGCGGCCAACGAGCCGTCTCCGATCGCAGTCCGTATCTGATCCGCGACCGATTCCCGGAGGGTGAATCGCGTGGCTTGGGTGACGGGAAAGCCCCGCATATGTCGCTCCTCTCGCCTGCGCACACTCTAGAGCACGTTGTCGACCGAACGGTGTGTCGACAACGCCTCAGCCCAGCAGCGCGATCGTGCGGTGACCGAGTCCCAAGGTGCGGGCGGCGGCGAGGTGTCCCGCGGTGTCGACGTCGCGGCGGAGAGTGGAATCGGGCGGCACGTCGAGCGGACGTGCTCCCGCCGCGAGGTGACGGGCGAAAGAGTCGGGGCCGAATCTCAGGACGTCGGGTCTCGCGTCCGCGAGGAGCGTGGTCCCTGTGCCGTCGGCGTCGGCGACCGCGCCTGGCGTGCCCGCGGCGCTCGGCACGGAGAGGGGAGTGGAAGCGCCGTCGGCGACGGCCACCGGCGCTCCTGACCCGGCGCGGCCGAGTGCCTCGTCGAGGTCGCGCGGGTCGAGTGCGGGCAGATCCCCGAGCATCGCCGCCCGGCGCGGCGCGTCGGCCGCCTCGAGCCCGGCCGCGATGGCGGCGTCGAGCCCGCGCCCCGGATCGGGGACCCAGGTGATCCGCGCCGCACCGGCCGCCGTGCCCCCGGCATCGGCCCCGCTGAGCCGCTCGCGCACGCCGGGATCGTCCGTCACCACGACCAGCTCGGCGACCGATTCGGCCCACCTCGCGGCGTCGAGCGTGTCGAGCGCGATCGCGCGGGCGAGCTCCGCGCGATCCACCCCCGCCACGGCGAGCCGCGACTTGCCGAGTGCCGCCCGCTTGACCGGGACGACGACCGACCATGCCCGGCCCCCGGGCAGCGGATCACCGCTCACGCGCCGTGGCGCTCGCGCAGCCGCGGCAGCACCTGCTCGCCGTAGAGGCGGAGGAACGCCTCCTGGTCGTGACCGGGGTCATGGAACACGAGGTGCCGGAACCCGAGATCCAGGTAGCGCTCGATCTGCGTGATGTGCTCCTCCACGTCATCCGAGACGATGAACCGGCTCGCCGCGCGCTCCGTCGGCAGCTCCTGCGCGAGCCGCTGCATCTCCTGCGGATCGTGCACGCCGGTCTTCTCCTCAGGCGTCAGCGCGAGCGGCGCCCAGAACCGCGTGTTCTCGAGCGCCCGGTCCCGATCCGGCCGGAACGACACCTTGACCTCCATGAGAGTGTCGACGTCGTCGCGCGACTGGCCGCCCTTCGTCAGGCCGTCCTCGAAGGCCGGGATGAGCTTGTCGGTGTACAGCTCGGCGGCCTTGCCGCTCGTCGTGATCCAGCCGTTCGCCATCCGGCCGGCGAGGCGCGTGGCCGCGGGTCCCGAGGCGCCGATGTAGATCGGCACCTCCTCGGCCGGGCGGTCGTAGATCGTCGCGTTGCTGACCTGGTAGTAGTTCCCGTCGTAGGTGACGCGCTCCGACTCCCACAGCTTCCGGATGAGGATGATCGCTTCCTTCATCCGCTGGAAGCGCTCCGGCGGCTCCGGCCACTTCAGCCCGAGGGTCACCTCGTTGAGTGCCTCGCCGGTCCCGACGCCGAGGATCATCCGCCCCGGGTAGAGCGATCCGAGCGTGCCGAACGCCTGCGCGATCACGCCGGGGTGATAGCGGAAGGTCGGCGTGAGCACCGACGTGCCGAGCAGCACGCGGTTCGTGCGCTCGCCGACGGAGCCGAGCCAGGGGAGGGCGGCCGGCGCGTGGCCGCCGTCGTGCATCCACGGCTGGAGGTGATCGCTGAGGAACACGGAGTCGAAGCCGACCTCCTCGGCCAGCACCGCGTAGTCGAGCAGCTCGCGCGGGCCGAACTGCTCGGAGGACGCCTTGTATCCGAAGCGGATGGGGACGGTCATGATGCTCCTTCGTTCGTGCCGACGGGTCTCGTTCGATTCTCGCGCGGATCTCCGGGTGGTGCGTCAGGCGGATCCGGCGACGAGGGCGTCGCGGACGGCGTCGATCCGCGCCCGGAAGTCCGCGACGGTCCCGGGCCACAGCAGGGTGAGGCGGCCGCTGCGCTCGTCGACGTACCAGTTGCGGCACCCGCCCGTGATCCACGGGGTGTGCGCGGCGCGTTCATCGATGTCGCGCGCGGCGTGGGACTCCGCCTCCGCGCTGACGCGGGCCGGCGGGCCGTCGTGGGCGATGAGGGAGGCGGCGAGGTCCGCCTGCGCCTCGAGCAGCAGGACGGCCGAGTTGTGCCCGAGCGCCGCGTTGGGTCCGCCGAGGACGAACAGGTTCGGGAAGCCGTGCACGAGGGTGGAGGCCACGGCCGTGAAGCCGTGCGACCAGTGCTCGTCGAGCGTCGTCCCGTGCTCGCCCGTGACGCGCGGCGCGTACGGCTGCCGCGTGGCCTGGAAGCCGGTCGCGAGCACGAGCGCGTCGGCGCGGTGCCTGGCGCCGCCAGCGGCGACGAGCTCCCCGCGGTCGACGGCCGCGAGCGCGCTCGGCTCCAGCGTGACGGCGCCCGAGGCGATCGCGGGGTAGAAGTCGTCGCTGAGGAGCACGCGCTTGCAGCCGAACGCGTAGTCGGGCGTGAGGGCGGCGCGCAGCGACGGGTCGGCGACCTGTGCGTGCAGGTGCGCGAGCGCGGAGCGGGCGGCGGCCTCCGCGGCGGCCGCATCGCCGGAGCGGGAGGCGAAGCGGGCCTCCCCGTCGGCGTACAGCTCGGCGCGCGTCTCGTCGAGCGCACCGTCCTGCTCGCGCCATGCCGCGCGCTCGGCCGCGGTGTGCTCCCGGTCGCCTCGGGGGACGATCCAGGCCGCGCTGCGCTGGAACAGCGTCACGCGGGCGCCGCGCTCCACGAGCGCCGGCACGAGCTGGATCGCGCTCGCCCCCGTGCCGACCACGGCGATCCGGCGCCCCTCGAGCTCCAGGTCGTCGCGCCAGCGGGCTGAATGGAGCACCTCGCCCGCGAAGTCGCCGAGACCGGGGATGAGCGGGATCCGCGGCTCGGTGAGCCGGCCGCAGGCGAGGACCAGGTGGGGCGTGCGGATCGTGGTGGTGCCGGTCGCGTGGCGCGCGGTGACGCTCCAACCGTCGCCGTCCCAGCGGGCGTCGGCGAGGTCGTGGCCGAAGCGGATGCGTCCGCGCAGGCCCTCCGCGTCGACCACGCGCTCGAGGTAGTCGCGGATCTCTCGGCCAGGCGCGAAGGCCCGCGACCAGTCGGGCGACGGGTGGGAGGCGAGCGCGTACAGGTGAGACGGGACGTCGCAGGCGACCCCTGGATACCGGTTGTCGCGCCAGGTGCCGCCCAGCGCGTCGGCTCGTTCGAGGATCACGATGTCGCGGACGCCGGCGCGGGCGAGCGCGATCGCAGCCGAGATCCCGGCGATGCCGGCGCCGACGATCACCGCGCGCGGGCGCTGCTCAGGCATGACGCAGTCGATCCGATCCGGTGCGGGCGGCGGAGCCGCGTGATTCCGCGGGTGTCTCCGGGGCGGCCTCCCCGATCGACTGCGTCGTGCCCGGCGTCCCGTCGGCGCCGGCCTCCGCCGCGGCCTTCCGCTCGGCCGTCGGCTCCCCGTACCCGGTCGTGCGCAGGCGCAGCGGGCGGAAGAGGCCGCGGGCGATGCGACGCGCGGCGTTCAGGGGCAGCTCGCGACCGGCCTCGATGCCGGCCCGCGGGAGGACGCGCCCGTCGAGCAGCGTGCCGCCGAGGTCGTCGCCGCCGCTCGAGAGCAGCTCGGCCGTCGTGCCGGCGTCGTGCCTGGTCCACGGGATCTGGATGTGCCGGATGTGCTCCGAGAGCATGAGGCGCGACACGGCCACCATCGCGCGGTGCTCGTCGAGCGGAGGGCGCCCCTCCACGAGCGGGACGCCGCCGTCCTGTCCTGGCAGAGCGATCGGCACGAACTCGGCGAAGCCGCCGGTGCGCCGCTGGATGTCGAGGAGCAGGCGCAGGTGCCCGATCCGCTCCGCGGCGGTCTCGACGTGCCCGTAGAACAGCACGGAGGTCGACGAGAACCCGGCCTCGTGCGCTGCGGTGATCGTCTGCGTCCATGCGTCCACGTCGAGGTCGTCCGGCGCGATCTGCTGGCGCACTCGCTCGCTCGCCACCTTGATGCCCGTGCCGGGGACCGAGTCGACGCCCGCCTCGCGCATCGCCGCGAGCGCGCCGTCGATGCCGAGGCCGCCCCGGTCGGCGAGGTCGCGGATGTCCTGCGGGCGGAACGCGTGCAGATGCATTCCCGGAGCGGCATCCTTGATGGCCGCGGCGATGTCGAGGTAGGCCGACGGCGACTCCGTCGGGTCGACGAGCCCCTGCACGCAGATCTCCCCGAGGCCGAGGTCCCACGCGTCGCGCGCGACGCTGCGGGCGCCGTCGAGGTCGTACGCGTCGCCGCGCTCGGCGAGCCCCGCCGCCCGCAGGACGGCGCCCTCCGCGCTCGTCGCCGATCGGAACGCGGACGAGGAGAGGTTGCGGTTGCTCGCGATGCTGATCGCCTCGCCGACCGTGTACCGGCGCACGTCGTCCGCCGTCCGGACCAGGGCCTCGAGATCGTCGCCCGTGGCCGTCAGCAGGCGCTCCCACTCGGCGTCGTCGAGGGAGGCCGGATCCTGCGCCGCGCGGTCGATGACGGCCGCGATCAGCCCCGTGGATCCGCTCTCGACGAGCTCCGGAACCGGATCGGAGGACGAGCCGATGTTGGTCGCGCCCGTCCGCGCCGGACGTGTTCCTGTCGGGTTGACGCCCTCGCGGGCGAGGTGGGAGTCGGCCTCGGCGAGTGCGAGCACGGCGGGGCGCAGCGCGGGGTCGATCCATTCCTCTTCGCGTATGTACTCGGGATGCGCGGTGAGTCGTTCGCGCAGGGTGTAGCCGAGCTCCGCCGTGCGCGCGGCCAGGTCGTCGAGATGGGGCCAGGGGCGCTCGGGGTTCACGTGGTCGGCGGTGAGGGGCGAGACCCCGCCCCAGTCGTCGGCCCCTGCGGCCACGAGCAGCGCGAACTCGGTCTGGTCCTGGAGGTTGGGCGGCACCTGCACGCGCATCCGCGGACCGAGGACGAGGCGCGTGACGGCGACGGCCGCGACGTACTCGATGAGCTGCGCGTCCGGGGCGGCCTGCATGGCGGTGCGGGGCTTCGCCCGGAAGTTCTGGACGATGATCTCCTGGATGTGCCCGTGCCGCTCGCTCGCCTCGCGCAGCGCGATGACCGACTCGGCCCGGTCGCGCTCGGTCTCGCCGATGCCGACGAGGATCCCCGTCGTGAACGGGATCCGCGCCAGCCCCGCGTCGTCGAGGAGCTTCAGCCGGACGGCCGGATCCTTGTCGGGGGAGCCGTAGTGCACCTGGCCCTGCTCAGCGAACAGCGCACGGGACGTGCTCTCGAGCATCACGCCCATCGACGGGGCGACCGGGCGCAGGGCGGCGAGCTCGTCCGGATGCATGACGCCGGGGTTGAGGTGGGCGAGCATGCCCGTCTCGGCCGTGATGAGCCGCGCCATGGCGCCGACGTACTCGAGGGTCGAGGCGTAGCCGTGCGCGTCGAGCCAGGCTCGGGCCTCCGGCCAGCGGTCCTCCGGGCGGTCGCCGAGGGTGAGGAGCGCCTCCTTGCAGCCCATCGCGGCGCCGCGCCGGGCGATCGCGAGCACCTGCTCCGGCGTCATGTAGGTGGGCTTGTGCTTCTTCAGGAGCTGGCCGGGGGTGTCGACGAACACGCAGTAGTGGCAGCGGTCGCGGCACAGGGTCGTCAGCGGGATGAACACCTTGCGCGAGTAGGTGATGATGCCCTCGCGCCCCGCCTCCCGCAGACCCTCGTCGCGGGTGCGCGCGGCCAGGGAGAGCACCGTGTCGAGCTCGTCGCCGCGGGCGGCCAGGAGGGCCTCGGCATCGTCGACATCCAGGCGCTCGCCGCGCTCGGCGCGACCGATGGCGAGGGCCACGGCCGACGTCGCGATCGACGGGAGTGCTGGCACCTCCCCAGTCTCTCACCGTGAGACAGAGTCGGCGCGCTGGCGCGGCCCGCGCTCAGCGCGGCGTGCCAGGATGGAGAGATGGTGAGGCTGCTGCTGGATCAGGAACGACTCGAGATCGGCCTGTCCGCGCTCGAGCGCCTGCTGGCGCTTCGCCGCTCGAGCATCCGCGTGCCCCGCTCGTCGATCGTGCGCCTGCAGCTGACGAGCAATCCGTGGACGCGTCTGCGCGGCATCCGCAGCCCGGGGACGCACATCCCCGGCGCCGTCGCCGCCGGGCGGTGGCGCTCGACGCGCGGTGACGACTTCGTGCTCGTCCGCGGCCGTCGGCTCGACGGCGTCGTGCTCGTGCTCGACGAGGACCAGGAGTTCCAGCGGATCATCCTGTCGACCGCGCACGGTCGCGCCCTCATCGACGCGCTCCGGCTCGACGACGTCGCCGGGAAGGCGGACGTCGTCGACCTCGTCGACCCGTAGGGTCAGCGGCCCTCTGGGCGCTCCGGCGAGACCTGGTCGTCCTCCGGCTCGTCGTCGGAGTCGTCCGCATCGAAGGCCGCGACGAAGGAGTCGAAGTTCATCTCCTCGGTCGTCGTGTCCGCCTCGTCATGCGCCTGCGGCTGCGTCGAGGGCGACTCCGCGTCCTCGACGGACGCCGCGTCGTCCTCGTCCTGAGCCGGCTCGGCGGTGTCCGTCTCCGCCTCGTCCTGCTCGAGGTCGAGGCGGCCGATCGGCTCGGTCTCGCCGAGGTCGACGTAGGCCTGGTCCTCGAGATCGGCCGCCGTGTGCCGCGAATCGTGCTCGTCGTCCCAGCTGTCGGCCGCGGCGGACGCGCTGCCCACGCGGTCGGCGAAGCTCGCACCGCTCGACCACGGGCTCGTGCGCGACGCCGGCGCCTCGTCGTCACCGGCGTCGATCGCGGAGAGGTCGTCGGAGGTGAGTGCCGTGTTCGCGCTCGTGACGGGGCTCGAGGCCGGCCCGTCCTCGGGCTCGGCGGAGTCGTCGTCCTCGGCCCCCGCGACCGCGGCGTCTGACGCGTCGGCGTCTGCTGCACCGGGGTCCTCGTCCTCGTCGCGCATCAGGGACGCGAGCGAGGCGGCGCCAGGAAGCGAGGAGACCGCGGCGGCGCCGAAGGACGCACCGGGCACGCGCGGGGCGGGGCGGTCGTCCGCCGACTCCTCGCCGCTCGCGGCCGATGCGGCCCCCACCCGGTCGGCGAAGCTCGCGCCGCGCGACCACGGGCTCGTCGGCGCCGCAGGGGGCTCGTCGTCCTGGTCGTCGTGATCCGCCAGAGCGTCGGTCTCGTCCTCGGAACCGGGCGCCGCCTGGGCGGACGCATCCGCGTCCTCGCTCGCCGCGGGGGTCGGGCCGGTGACGGCGGAGGGGATCGTCAGCTGGTGCGTCGGCGTCTCGTCCTCGTCGGCGCGCTCGGTCTCGTCGACGTCTTCGGTGTCGTCGACGGGCGCCTCGTCGACGGGCGTCTCATGCTCGCCGGGTTCGCTCGCATCAGGGCCGTTCTCGTCGGTGTCGG
>JBQDDT010000041.1:0-19210 GCA_052092505.1 Microbacterium sp.
GCGGGCTCCGCGTCGCTCGTCGTGGCGGCGCTGGCCGTCCCCGCCCTGTTCAGCGTCTTGCCGCTCGTCGTCCTCGCCGCCAACTCGGTGGGCGTCGGGCTGGCGCCGGCGGACACCGGCCTCACGCTGGATCACTACGCGGCGGCGTTCGCCTCCGCCGGTGTGCGCGAAGCGCTCGCGAACTCGGCGCTGATCGCGCTCGGGAGCGTGATCGGCGCCGTCCTGATGACCGTTCCGATCGCCCTCGAGCTCGCGCACGCCGAGCGCTCCGGCGCCAGGCGACTGCGCACGGCGCTGACGGACGCGGTCCTGACGCTGCCCATCGCCCTGCCGGGCATCGTGATCGGATTCTTCGCCATCGTCCTCGTCGGTCGGACCGGCCTGTTCGCCCTGGTGTGGAGCGACGTGGCCGGTCTCGCCTACACGTTCGTCGGGATGCTCGTGGCATACGTCTACTTCACTCTGCCGCGGGTGATGGGGCCGCTGCGCGGCGCGGCCGCGGCCCTCGCCCCCGCGCTCTCGGAGACCGCGATGACCCTCGGAGCCTCCCGCACCCGCGCGTTCTGGACGATCACGCTCCCGCCGCTCCTGCCGGCGATCGTGCGGGCGTCCGGCACCGCGGCGGCCGTCGCCCTCGGCGGATACGGAACCGTCGCGACCCTGTCGGAGGGGGTGCGCCTGCTGCCCCTCAACGTCGTCAACGCGCTGACGACCGGGTACCGGCTCGCGGACTCCTCCGCCCTCGCGGTGATCCTCGCGCTCGTCGCCACCCTCGCCCTGCTCGGCGGACACGGCGCCGAGCGGCTCGTCCGATGGGCGGTGTCGCGCGCATGATGAGACGGATCGTCCTCTGGGCGACGGGGGCCTTCATCCTCGTCCCGGTCGCCGCGACCCTCGTCGTCGCGACGAGCGCCGACTTCTCGCAGGGGCCGTGGGGAGGCGGGGCGACGCTGGACTGGCTCGCGTTCGCGTGGGCGGCGCTCGCGCCCGTCATCGCGCGCAGCCTCCTCATCGCCGCCACCGTGGTCGCCGCCACCCTCGTGCTCGCGTTCATCCTCGGCATGTGGATCGCCCGGCGCCCCTCTCCGCTCTCGTCGGTCGCCTCGGTCGCGCTCAACCTCCCGCTCGCCGTCCCCGGCATCGCCGTGAGCGTGGCGCTCGTCGCGACCTACCCCGAGCTGCGCCCGAGCGGCCTCCTCCTCGTGTGCGCGCACATCGTCTTCACCCTCCCGTTCGCGCTCGGCGCCCTCGTGCCGGTCCTGCGATCGGCGCGCCTGCGCACGGAGGAGGAGGTGGCAGGGAGCCTCGGCGCCGGCCCGATGCGCGTGCTCGCGACCATCACGGTCCCCGCCGCGGGGATCGCCATCGCTCAGGCCGCCGCCATGGTGTTCGCGCTGTCGTTCGGCGAGTTCAACATCAGCTTCTTCGTGAACCCGCCCGCGACGCCGACGATCCCGTTCGCCCTGTTCGACGCCTACGCCACGCAGCGGCTGGAGTTCGCCTCGGCGCAGACGGCGCTCTTCCTCGCGGTCGTCGCCCCGGTGCTGGCCGCCCTCGTCTTCGCCCGCCACCTCTCCCGGAGCAGGAAACCATGACATCGACCACCGGACTCCAGCTCTCCGAGATCACCGCGTCCTATCAGGGGCACACGGCGATCGAGGGGATCTCGCTCGCGGCCGCACCCGGCGAGACCGTCGCCGTCATCGGCCCGTCGGGGTGCGGCAAGAGCACGACGCTGCGGTGCGCCGCCGGTCTCCAGCCGATCGACGCCGGCCGGATCGAGATCGGCGCGCGCGACGTCTCGCGCCTCGCCCCCGCGCGGCGCGGGATCGGCTTCGTCCCCCAGAGCTACGCGGTCTTCCCCCACATGAGTGTGCGCGCGAACATCGGGTACGGCCTGCGCGCGCGACGCGTCTCCGCCACGGCCAGGGAGCGACGCATCGACGAGGTCCTGCGCCTGACCGCGCTCGGCGAGTTCGCGGCGCGGCGCCCCGACCAGCTCTCCGGCGGACAGCGCCAGCGCGTCGCGCTCGCACGCGCCCTCGCCGTGGAGCCCGAGGTGCTCCTGCTCGACGAGCCCCTCGCCGCGCTCGATCCGCAGCTGCGCTCCGACATCCGTCGCGAGCTCTCCCTGCTCCTCGCCGACGCGGGATGCGCGACGCTGCTCGTCACCCACGACCAGCGCGAGGCGCTCACGCTCGGGCACCGCATCGCCGTGCTCCGCGAGGGGCGCGTCGTCCAGTTCGGGACGGCGTCGCTGCTCTGGAACGACCCTGCCGACGCGTTCGTGGCCGACTTCCTCGCCTCGTCCGCGCTGCTCGATGCGCACGTCGGCCACGACGACGTCGACGTGCTCGACGGCCGGTGGCGGATCCCCCGCTCCCTGCTCGCCCCGCGGGAGAGCGCCCGCTCCTCCCCTGCCGTGCTCCTCCGCGACGACGCGCTGCGCGTCGTGCCCGCCGGCGGCGAGGCGCCGGGCGCGGTCGACGCCGAGCTGCTGCACCGCGAGTTCCAGGGCGACGACGTGCGCCTGACCGTCCGCGTCGCCGACACCCACCTGCGCCTGCGGGCCGGCGTCGACGAGCCGATCGGCTCGCGCCTCCGCCTCGCCCCGGTCCCCGGCCGGGCGGCGCTGCTCCTCCCCACCCGCTGAACGGAAGGCGAATCCCATGCTCGAGATCCTCGGCTGCGCGGCCACCGCGCCGACGCCCGCTGGACCCGCGTCCTCGTACCTCGTCGAGTCGGCCACCGGCGTCATCCTCGTCGACGCCGGCCCAGGCTCCCTCGCCGCCTACGCCGCCCGGCACGACCTCGACCGCCTCCGCGGGATCGTCGTGACGCACCTGCACGCCGATCACAGCCTGGATCTCATGGCGTGGGCGTACCGGTGGACGTTCCCCGTCGTGCGGGAGCCGGTCCCGCTGCTCGTGCCCGCTGGGGAGCGGGAGCGCCTCGAGGCCTTCGACGCGCTCTTCGGCATCCCCTCGCTGCCGACGATGAACCGCCCGATCCTCCAGTCGTGGGATCTCCACGAGATGCCCCGCGACGGCGCATCCGATCACGTGATCGACGGCGTGACGATCCGATCGTTCGCCGCGCTCCACGCGGTGCCCTCCGCGGCCCTGCGCCTGACGCTCCCCGACGGGCGGGTCCTCGCCTTCTCCTCCGACACGGGCCCCTGCGACGGGGTCGTCGACGCCGCGCGCGACGCGGACGTCTTCGTGTGCGAGGCGACCTACCTCGAGGCCACGCCGGCCGAGCTCACGGGGCACGGCCATCTCACGGGCCGGCTCGCCGGCGAGCTCGCCCAGCGCGCCGGCGCGGCGCACCTCGTGCTGACCCACCTGTCCGACCCGGCCGACGGCCCTGCGGCGCGCGCCGACGCGTCGGAGAGCTGCACCGGACGCATCTCCCTGGCCAGCCCCGGCCTGGTCATCGCGTAGGCGTCAGGCGGCGGGCCAGGCAGCGGCGATCGCCTCGCGCACCTCGCCGAGCAGCTGCGGGAGCGCCTTCGTGCGCCCGATGATCGGGAAGAAGTTCGCGTCGCTGCGCCACCGCGGCACGAGGTGCTGGTGCAGGTGCTCCTCCACGCCAGCGCCGGCGACCTCGCCCTGGTTCATGCCGATGTTGAAGCCGTCGCAGCGCGACGTGCGCCGGAGCACGTCCATCGCCACCTGCGTGAGGTACGCGATCTCGGCCGTCTCCGCCGGCGTCGCCTCGTCGTACAGCCCGACGTGACGATACGGGCACACGAGGAGGTGGCCCGCGTTGTACGGGAAGAGGTTCAGCAGGACGTAGGCGTGATCGCCGCGGTGGACGATCAGGCCCTCCTCGTCGCTCTTGCCTGGAGCCGCGCAGAACGGGCACCCGGTGCCGCGGTTGACCTCGGCACCGGCCTGGATGTATGCCATCCGGTGCGGGGTCCAGAGCCGCTGGAACGCGTCCGGCGTGCCGCCGAAGTCACTCTCCGGCTCCAGGCGCGCGAACTCCTCGCGCGCGCCGTCCGACGCCTCGGGAGGGCCGGCCGTCATCCCGCGATCGCCTCCTCGCGCTCCACGTCGGTCTCGGCCAGCACGAGGGACTTCCGCGCGATGACGTCCGACACGAGCGCCACGGCCTCGTCGATCGGCACGCCGTTGCGCTGCGAGCCGTCGCGGAAGCGGAACGAGACGGTGCCGGCCGAGCGGTCCTGCTCCCCCGCGATGAGGATCAGCGGCACCTTCTGCGTCGTGTGGGTGCGGATCTTCTTCTGCATCCGGTCGTCGGAGTGATCGACCTCGGCGCGCACGCCGGCGGAGCGGAAGGCGCCGATCACATCGTCGAGGTAGTCGCCGAACTCCTCGGCGACCGGCACGCCGACGACCTGCACGGGCGCGAGCCAGAGCGGGAAGTCGCCGGCGTAGTGCTCGAGGAGGATCGCGAAGAAGCGCTCGATCGAGCCGAACAGCGCGCGGTGGATCATGATCGGGCGCTGCTTCGATCCGTCGGCCGCCGTGTACTCGAGCCCGAAGCGCTCCGGGAGGTTCGGATCGACCTGCACGGTCGACAGCTGCCAGACCCGCCCCAGCGCGTCGCGCGTCTTGAGGTCGATCTTGGGGCCGTAGAAGGCGGCCTCGCCCGGCACCTCCGTGAGCTTCAGCCCGCTGGCGACGGCCACGCTGCGCAGCGCGTTCGTCGAGTACTCCCAGAACTCGTCGGATCCGATCCACTTCGACTTCTCGTCGTCGCGCATCGACAGCTCCAGCTCGAAGTCGTCGAGACCGAAGTCGCGCAGCATCGAGATGATGAACTCGAGCACCTTCGTGACCTCGCCCTCGAGCTGATCGCTCGTGACGAAGAGGTGCGAGTCGTCCTGCGTGAAGCCGCGCACGCGCGTGAGGCCGTGGAGCGCGCCGGAGAGCTCGTTGCGGTACACCGTGCCGTTCTCCGCGTAGCGCAGCGGCAGATCGCGATAGCTGCGCGCGCGCTCCTTGTAGATGGTGATGTGCATCGGGCAGTTCATGGGCTTGAGGTAGTAGTCGGCGCCCTGCTTGGTGACGTGCCCGTCCTCGTCCCGCTCCTCGTCCATGCGGATCGGCGGCCAGATGCCGTCGCCGTAGGTCGCGAGGTGACCGGACGTCTGGAAGAGGTCGGCCTTCGAGATGTGCGGCGTGTAGACGTAGGTGTACCCCGCCTCGATGTGGCGGCGGCGCGCGTGCTGCTCCATCTCACCGCGGACGACGCCGCCGCGCGGGTGCCACACCGAGAGGCCTGACCCGATCTCGTCGGGGAACGAGAACAGGTCGAGCTCGCGCCCGAGCTTGCGGTGGTCGCGCTTGGCGGCCTCCGCGAGGCGGTCCCTGTAGGCGACGAGGTCGTCCTTCGTCGCCCAGGCGGTCCCGTAGATCCGCTGGAGCTGCGGATTGCGCTCGCTGCCGCGCCAGTACGCGCCGGCCACGCGCAGCAGGTCCCAGCCGTTGCCGACCATGCGGGTCGACGGCACGTGCGGCCCGCGGCACAGGTCGCCCCACCGGTGCTCCCCGGTCTTCGGGTCGACGTTGTCGTAGATCGTGAGCTCGCCGTGGCCGACTTCGACGCTCGCGCCCTCGGCCGCCTCCTTGGTCCCGCCCTTGAGGTCGATCAGCTCGAGCTTGAACGGCTCGTCCGCCAGCTCCGCGCGCGCCTCGTCGTCGGTCACGGCTCGGCGCTCGAAGCGCTGCCCCTCCCTGACGATGCGCTGCATCTCCTTCTTGATCGACTTCAGGTCGTCGGTCGAGAATGCCTCGGCGACCTGGAAGTCGTAGTAGAAGCCGTCCTGGATGAAGGGGCCGATGCCGAGCTTCGCCGTCGGGTCGAGGCGCTGGACGGCCTGGGCGAGGATGTGCGCGGTGGAGTGGCGCAGGATGTTCAGCCCGTCGTCGCTGTCGATCGTGACCGGCTCGACCGTCTGCGCCGGCGTGACCTCCGTCGCGAGGTCCTTGAGCACGCCATCCACGCGGATGGCCACGACGTCCTTCTCGGGGTGCAGATCGAATCCTGTGGTCACCAGGACAGTCTACGAGCCGGGGCGGTGTGCCGAGCGCGCGCCTCAGGCCGGCAGGTCGCGGCCGAACATCGCCGCCGTCTCGCGCGCGCTCGGCGTCCCGGCGTCGAGGTCGGCGCCGGCCTCGATCAGGAGCCGGACGATGGCGTCGTCCCCCTTGAACACCGCACCGGCGACGGGTGCCTGGCCGCGGTCGTTGCGGCGATCGACGTCGGCACCGCGCTCGATCAGGGCGGAGACGAGGCCGGCGTGGCCGTTGTACGCCGCGAGCATGAGCAGAGTGTCTCCCGCCGCGTTGGTCAGGTTCGCGTCGACGCCCTCGTCGAGGTACGCCACGAGCGCGGCGTCCCCGGCCCGCGCGAGGTCGAACAGCCGATTCGCGAACGCGATGACCTCGTCCGGCATGTCCTCCGTCATACGCCCATCGTACGAGCAGGCCAGCGGCGCCCGCTCAGGCGCGACGACGGCGCGCGAGCGCCGTTCCGCCCGCGATGAGCGCGGCGCCCCCGGCGATCCCCGCGGGGACGAGCCACCACGCCATGCCGGTCACCGCGAGATCGCCCCCTCCGGCGTCGCCGGCGCTTCCTCCGCCGTCGCCCGAGCCGCCGGATCCGCCATCGGCCCCGCCTTCACTGCCGGACCCGTCTCCCGAACCCCCGCTGCCGGGTCCGTCGTCACCTCCGCCCGAACCGTCTCCGCCCGATCCGTCGTCGCCGTTTCCGGAGCCGTCGTCACCGCCGGAGCCGTCGTCGCCCCCTGACCCGTCGCCCGAGCCGTCGAGCATCGCGACGTAGCGCTCGTCGTCCGCCGTGCTCGCGAGCCAGTAGTCGAGGCCGTCGTCGAGGCGAGCCGTGAACGTCCCCGCACCGGCGCCGTCGAGCGCGATCTGCGCGACGAACGCGATGTCGCCCTCGACGGGCGCGTCGGGGTCGGCGTCCGACTCGAGCACGAGGACGCTCGCGCGCTGATCGGCGTGGTCCTGCCCGAACGCCACGCGCACCGTCACCGCGTCGCCCGCCACCTCGGCCTCGTGCTCCGCCGCGGAGGCCGCGCCTCCGCCGGCGAGCAGCAGCGCGCCGCCGAGGACGACGGCGCAGCCGCCGATCGTCGCGTGTCGCAGGTGCATCGTCTTCTCCCTGATCGTCATGCCGCTCACCGCGCCTTCACCGGCACGGGCGCACCCGCGCCCTCGTCCCATGCCCATACCGCGTCGAAGTCCCACCCGATGTCCGCGAAGGTCTCCTCCGACGCGGCCTGCTCGGCCGTGATGGTCTCGCCGTTGAGCGTGTCCCGCCCCTCGTCGGCGACGGTCTGCCCCGTGATCGCGATCGTCTCGCTCGCGAGGTTGTCGGCGAACGTCGCCCTCTCCCCCGCCAGCTCGCGTGCCGCGACACGGCCGGAGTGCCCCACCGCCG
The DNA here is from genome assembly GCA_052092505.1 of Microbacterium sp. Taxonomy (GTDB): domain Bacteria; phylum Actinomycetota; class Actinomycetes; order Actinomycetales; family Microbacteriaceae; genus Microbacterium. The sequence continues at coordinate 7,438 of JBQDDT010000041.1, forward strand.
TGATCGAGTCGTTGAGCGCGACGGAGGCCGTGACCGTCGTCGTCGCGTACGCGTACCCGACGACGCCGCCGGCGTTGTGGTCGCCCTCCACCTCGACGCTCCCGGTCGCGAGGACCCGCTCCGTCGTGCTGCCGCGCCCCGCGATCCCCGCGACGCCGCCGGCCTGGCGACCGCCGTCCGCCGTCACCGTGGCGCCGGAGGCCGTGTCGCGCACGGTACCCGAGAGGGAGCCGACGACGCCGCCGACCGTCGATGCGCCGCGGATCTCGCCCGTCGTGCGGACCTCGGACACGGTGCCGGACGCCTCCACCCTGTCGACGAGCAGCCCCACGTCCTTCGCCGCCGTGTCGACGCTCGCGTCCTCGAGGGCGAGCGCGCCGATCGATCCCGACACCGAGGCGAAGAGCCCGCCATCGGCCGAGGAGTACCCCGTGATCGCGTGGCCGGCGCCATCGAACGATCCGGACAGCGGCGCCGTGATCCGCGCGTCGACCCCCGTGAGGTCGAGGTCGCCCGCGAGCCGGTAGCTCTCGCCCGGCCACGCGCCGACCTCCGCGAGGTCCTCCGGCGAGGACACGAGGAACGCTCCGTCGTCGTCGGCCTCGAGGTCCGGTCCGTGCTCGACCGGCGGCTCGCCGGGCTCCTGCCCGCCGACCTCTCGTCCCTCGCCGACCCCGATCAGCACCGGTCGGGCGTCGGAGGCGCTCCACTGCCAGGTGCCGTCGTCGAATCCGAGCGCGTCGCGGTAGAACCCGAAGGCGCCCGTCTGCGCCTCGGTCGCGGTCGCGCCGTGCAGGTTCGTCGCCGCGGGAGGCGACGTGTCGGTCGGCTTGTCGACCGTCGTCCCCTCGGAGCCCCAGTTGTTCTCCAGCGTGGCGGTGTTCCCGGAGAGCACGCGGCCGAGGAAGCGGTGCGCCCAGCTCGGCGCCGTCACGCTCGGCGCGAGCGACACGCTGTCGCGGATGACCGTGCCCGTGTAGCCGTAGCCGAAGACGCCGCCGACGTTGCGGGTCTCCGCCGACACGTCGCCCGCCGCGTACACGCGCTCCGAGACGGATCTAGCGAGCGCGACGCCGACCGCGCCGCCCACCTCGGTCGCCTCGGCCCCTTCTTCGACCGGCTCGGCATGCACCTGCGCGGTGCTGTAGGCATCGCGCAGCTGCCCGCCGGAGTCGCCGAGGATGCCGCCCACGCGGCTCGGGCCGGAGATCTCGCCGCTCGTGGTGACCCGCTCGACCGTCCCCGTGGAGATGTTCGCGAGGATGCCGGCGCTGGCCGACGCGCTGCTCACGCGCGCGTCCTCGATCGCGAGGTCGTGGATCGTCCCGCCGTTCAGCGCGAACAGGCCCCCTGCCTCCGATTCGAGGCCGCGGATCGCATGCCCCGCGCCATCGAGCTCTCCCGTGAAGGGGATCGTCGAGGCGAGCGGCGAGACGTCCGTGCCGGTCAGATCGATGTCCTCCGCGAGCACGAACCGCTCGGTCGGGAACTCGTCGATCACCGTGAGCTCATCCGCGCCGGAGATCTCGAAGAATCCGTCCTCGTTCGTCGGCAGGTCAGGCGATTCCGCCTCCTCCGCGTCCTCGGGGTTGGAGGCGAGCAGGGGGCGCTGGGCCTCGTCGTCCCACTGCCAGACCTCGTCGAGGTCCCAGCCGAGGGCGTCGGAGTAGTGCGCGCTCGACTGCCAGACGTCCGCGGCGAGCCGCTCCCCCTTGAGATTGTCCGATGCGGGCTCGGCGTCGAGCGACTCGGCGGAGACGAAGGCGTCGTCGCGGGCATACAGGCCGCTGAGGGTCGCCTCGTTCCCCGAGAGCACGCGGCCCAGCACGGCGTGCGCCCAGCTCGGCGCGACGACCGCGGGGTTCAGGGACATGGTGTCCCGGATGACGGTCCCGTTGTACCCATACCCGACCACGCCGCCGACGTTGCGGGTGTCGGAGCGGACCGTGCCGGACGCGTAGACGTTCTCGGTCGTCGACCCGCCGAGCGCCACGCCGACCGCCCCACCCGCCTCCGTGCCGGACACCGTCACGTCGGCCGTCGAGTAGCTGTCGCGGATGATGCCCGTCGAGTCCCCGACCAGCCCGCCGGCGCGCGAGGGCGCCGCGAGAGATCCGGCGGTCCAGCTGCGCTCGATCGTGCCGTCGTTCACGTCGGCGAGGATCCCGGCCGTGCCGATCTCGCTGGAGATGTCGGCTCCCGTGACCGCGAGGTCGCGGATCACGCCCTCGTTGGTCTGGAACAGGCCGGATCCCGTGTGCTCGTCGGCCGCGAACCCGCGCACGGTGTGCCCCCGCCCGTCGAAGACCCCGGAGAACGGCGTCGTGCCGGAGCCGATCTGCGTGCGGGACTCGCCGTCGAGGTCGAGGTCGTTCATGAGGGCGTAGTGCGCGTCGGGATCCTGCGAGATCTTCTCGACGTCGGCCCAGGTCCGCAGCTCGTACGGCTCCGCCTCCGTGCCCTCGCCCGGCATGCCCTCGCGCACGAGGGTCTGCGGCAGGAGGGCGCGCCCGGTGCCGAGACCGTCCCAGACGAACAGGCGCACCGTGCTGTCCGAGGCCACGGGCAGGGGCGAGTCGAACCGTGCGATCTGCTCGACGCCGCGGTGATCGAGCTCGACGTCCACCGTGCGCACGTCGCGCATCCGCTTCCCGTCGAGGTCGTACGAGGCGGCGACGAGCGTCGCGTCGTCCGGCGCGCCGTCGGTGCTGAGCAGGCCGATCTCGGAGAGCTCGCCGTCGACGACGTCGTGCGAGGTCACGCGCAGCTGCGCCTGCGGCTTGGACACGGCGAACTCGTCGACGAGCTCCCCGTCGATCGTGTAGGCACGCGCCTGCAGCTCGCCGTCCGCCGCCTCGAGCACGAGGCCGGTCTGCGTGTCGTCGTCGTAGACGACGTCGTCCCACCACTGCGGGTCGTTGTCGTAGAACTTGGGCCCGCTCGATCCCATCGTGACGAACGTCGTCCCGAGGTCGCGCTCGGCGTCGTCCGTGACGAGCTCGCCGTCGCGGATCGTGCTGCGCTTGTACACGTGGTCGTGCCCGCCGATGTGGAGGTCGACGCCGAGCTGGTCGAGCGTCTCGGTGACCTTCGCCCTGGCCATGGCCATTCCGGCGTCGCTGCTGTGGCGCCCTCCGTAGTACGGGAAGTGCTCGACCACGACGTTCCACTCCGCGCCGCTCGAGCGGACGTCGTCCTCGAGCCAGTCCAGCTGCTGGTCGAGATCGTAGTTCGAGTTCAGCACCGAGAAGTGGATGCTGCCCCGGTCGAACGAGTAGTTGCTCTCTCCCACGCCGGCCCCGTTGCCCGGGTGGTCGAAGAATCCCCCGAGGATCCGGTTGCGCTCCGTCGACAGGACGTCGTTCACCTCGAAGTCGCTGTAGGTCTCGTGGTTGCCGGCCATCGTCGCGAACTGCAGGTCGAGCCCGTCGAGCGAGTGGTCGAACGTGCCCTGCCACTGCGACCCGTTCGCGCCGTTGTCGACGAGGTCGCCGACCTGGATCACCGTCTCGCCGTCCGGGCGCTCCTCGCGCAGCTGCGCGAGCATCTCCGCGGGCAGCTCGAAGTCGCTCTGCTCGCCCGTGCCGACCTGCACGTCGCCGAGGACGTACACGGGGGCGTCCTCCTCGCCGCCGGCGACGAACTCCCCGCGCACGTCGGTCCACGGCCCGCCTTCGCCCGTGCCGAACCGATAGGTGTATCTCTCGCCGGGATCGAGCCCGGCCAGGTCGAACTCGTGGCTGCGCATCGCGTGAGAGGTGAGGCCGTCGATGTACTCCTCGGTCTCGACTGCGGTCGAGTTCACCTCGAAGACGCTGCTCGAGGTCGCCTCCTGCGCCTCGGCGCCGAACAGGGCGCCGGCGGGCTGGATCTGCACCCATGCGTCGTCGATCGCGAGGTCGGTCGGCACGCTGAGCCCGGCCTCCCCCGCGCTCTCGCCCACCGAGGCGACCGTGCCGTAGTGGCGGAAGACGGCCTCGGGGTCGAGATCGGCCGTGTCCACCTCGATGCGGATGATCTCCGCGGCCGTCGAGCCGGTCTCGTCGGCGGCCTTCACGACGATGAAGTGGTCGTCGTACCCCTCGATGGTGAAGGCGCCGTCCTCCACGGGAAGCTGGCGCTCGCCGCTGTAGACCTCGAAGGAGACCTCGGGATCGCCGCCGCCGTCGTCCGTCGCCGACGCCTCGGGCAGCGCGATCGTGGCGCCCTCCTCGGCGGTCTCGGGCGTACCGGAGGCGAGCTCGATCCGAGGCGCGTAGTTCGCGCCCCGCACGCGCTCGCCGATCCAGATGGGCGCGGAGATGAGCTTCGCGCCGTCGGCCTGCGTGGCCTCCACGAAGTAGTAGTCGCCGTCGGAGACATCGAGCTCGGTCGACAGCTCGAGAGGGTTCCCCTCCGCGTCGGCGAACGTGTGGGCGACCTCCCCGCCGTTCGTGATGACCTGCACCTTCGCGAACGAGTCGTCGTCGTCGGGGTCAGCGAGCTGCACATCGATGTCGAGCGCGTCGGTGTCTCCGGGGAGGATCGAGCCCATCATCTGGCCGTTGCCGCTGAAGCCGAGGACCGCGTTCTCGTCCGGCGTCATGTAGACGCTCCGCTCGCGCATCGCCTCGTGCAGCCCCTCGACGGTGTGCTCCTCCGCCCAGACGCCGGTCAGCGCGGGGTCGGACACGACCCAGTTGTCACTGTGCTCGTCGCCGCTGTAGGTCGGGGCGACGTGCCAGCCCCTGTCCAGCGCGAGTCGCCACTGCGCGTCGTAGGCCGCGCCGCCCTTGTGCTCGAACAGCGGCACCGCGGCGTCCGCCTCCGGCGTGAGGTGGTCGAAGTCCCAGAAGTTCCCCTTGCCCGTCGGCGACGGGTGGTTGAACTGGGCGAACGCGTCGGGGTCCTGCGCGAGGCGCGCGTAGAACGTCGGCAGGTCGTACATGTAGTCGCCGAGGGGGAACGTCCCGCCGAGCGCGTCGCTCGATCCGCGGACGTAACCCGGCGCCGTCAGGAGCCACTCTGCGCCGAAGACGTTCATGTGACCTGACCCGTCGTACCACGTCACCTCCTCGCCGGTGTCGACGACGAGGTCGCTCGATCCGGAGACGTTGTGCGCGAGCACACCGTCCTTCAGGTGGCGCCACTCCTCCGATTCGGCCTCGGCGTGGTCGTCGATCCAGTCGTCGGCGGCCCTGACGTCCATCGTGACGTCGTGGTCGGTCGTGGCGAAGAAGTCGACGTCGCTGTTCTGCTCGACGAACGCGTACGCCTCCTGCGGCATCTTCACCCCGTCGCTGATCGCGGTGTGCGAGTGGAACTCGCCCGTGTAGTGCGTCTTCCCCAGGAACTCCGGGTGGTCGGCGGTCCCGTCGACGATCCCGGCGGCCGCCTGCGCCGGCGTCGCGACGAGCAGCGAGCCGCCGAGCGCGAGCGCGGCGGCGGCCGCGACCCCGAGACGAGGGAGGAGGATCGGGCGATGGCGAGCGGAATCGGGCACCCGTCGAACCTAGGAATCGCACAGAAACGACCCAGGTCCACCATACGAACGCGGGGTGAACTCTGCCGTGGACGGCCGTCGCGTCAGCGCTGGGGCTCGATGACCGCCTTCACGCACGCGCTGTCCGAGATCGCGCCGAGCGCGTCGGAGAACGCGCCGAGACCGAACCGGTGGGTGATGATCCCCGTCGTGTCGAGCGTGCCGGAACGGAGGACGGCGACCGCCCTGTCGAATGTGAACTGCTGCGCGAACGACCCCTTGATCGTCAGCTCCCTGCGGAAGATCTCGTACGGCGAGACGGGCCAGACGGCGTCCTCGGCCGCCATCCCGTAGACCATCAGCGTGCCGCCGGTCCGCGTGAGCGGGACCGCCTGCTCGAGGACCGCGACGGCCCCGGTCGCGTCGATGACGATGTCGAATCCGTCCGGCGCCTCGCGGCGGAGCTCGTCGGCCGCCGCCGCGGGATCGTGCCGGTCCATCCGGACGGTCCGGTCGGCGCCGTGCCGCGCCGCGAGCTCCAGCTTGTGCGCCGAGGGCGCCGCGACGACGACGCGCTCGGCGCCGGCGCTCTTCTTCAGCAGCTGCGCGAGGATCAGGCCGGTCGGGCCGGCTCCGAACACGAGGACGTTCGCGCCCGGCGTCGCCGCCAGCACGTCGAGGCCCCGCATGACGCACGCGGTGGGCTCGGCGAGCACGGCGACATCCGCTTCGAGGTCGTTGACCACGAAGCAGCGGTCGGCGTCGAGGATCACGGACTCCGCGAAGGCGCCAGGCGCGTTCACACCGTGCGCGCGCAGGCGGGTGCAGAAGGCGGGCCGGCCGCGCCGGCAGCTGTCGCACGCGCCACACCACACGGTGTTGTCCGCGACGACGCGGTCGCCGACGGCGACGTCCTCGACGTCGACGCCGCGTGCCGTCACGATCCCCGTCAGCTCGTGGCCGGGAACCAGCGGGTACGTCGGCCCGAACTCCCCGTGATGCAGGTGCAGGTCGGTGCCGCAGACGCCGGCACGGTCCACGGCGACGACGACCTCCCCTGGCGCCGGCTCCCTCAGCGGCACGTCCTCCAGGGCGTGGACCTCGGGCTCCGAGTAGACGATCGAACGCATGCTCACTCCTGTGTGTCGTTGCGGTGGGGCGTGTCAGGCGGCGGGTGCCGCCCAGGCGAGGAGGCGTCGCGGGTTGTCCTCGAGGAGGACGCGCACCGCGTCATCGCCGATCCGCGTGGCGAGCCGCGGGGTGAAGCGCTCGGTCAGGTAGGCGACCCCCGGCGCGCCGCCGTAGGCGCGGTAGCGCGAGCGGCGGGCGACGTCGCCGCCGAGCATGATCCGGTCGCCGTGTCCCGCCTCCCACGCCGCGGCGATCGCGTCGATGAGGATCGACTCCGGCCAGTCCTTCAGGCGCGCGGCGCCGTCGCACCCGAGATATGCCCCGCGCGAGGCGAGCTCGCCGTACAGGATCGGATCGGGACTGCGATCGATGTGCGCGAGCACGACCCGCTCGGCCTGCACCCCGTCCGCCTCGAGGCGGTCGAGCACGTCGTGGGCGCAGGTGCCGTGCTCCAGGTGGACCATGACGGGAGCTCCTGTGGCCCGCTGCGCCGCCGCGACCCCGCTGAGGACGCGCCCCTCGAATGCGGTGATCGACCAGTACCCGACGCCCGCCTTCAGCAGGCCGGCCCGCACAGCGGCCCCGTCGGGCCCGCGCGCGACGTCGCCGCCGCCGTCCAGCCGGTCGTCCGTCGTCTGACCCTGGGTCAGCTCCCGAAGGCACAGCTCGGCGATCTGCTCCTCGGTCAGCGCGAGCACGTCGGCGCGATCGGGGTAGTGCACCTCGCGGTGGAAGCCGGCCGTCGCCACGACCCGCACGCCGCTGGCCGCGGAGATCCGCGCGACCGCCGCTGGCCGACGGCCGAGCCCCCACGGCGTCGCGTCCACCACGGCGTCGATGCCGGCCTCGCGCATCGACGCGACCTCGCGCCCGGAGAGCTCCTCGTCGTCGAGTTCATCGCCCGGCAGGAGTGGCGTGACCTGGAAGAGGTGCTCGTGGTAGTTGACGCGACCCAGCGCCCGCGCCGGCACGTCGCCGGCGACGGTGCGGACGACGGGCTCCCTCGCGCTCTCCGTGCTCACAGTCGCTCGAACCAGCCCTCGAGACGCCGGTAGGCATCCATGAACGTCTCGTAGCGCCGGTCGCGCTCGTCGGCGTCCATCCGCGGCGCGACGCCCTCCCCCGACGGCTTCCCGACGAAGGCCGGGACGTCGTCCTGCGCGATCAGCCCCGCCCCGATCGCCGCGACCGCCGCGGCCCCCAGGCTCGTGGCGTGGTCGCCGATCGAGCTGGGGACGACCGGCAGCTGCCAGATGTCGGCGAGGATCTGCCGCACGAGCGGAGACTTCGCCGCCCCGCCGATGGCGTCGATCCGCTCGAAGGTCTCGCCGGACTCGGCGAACGCGACGAGTCCCGTGCGCAGGTTGAACGCGACACCCTCGATGACGGCCCTGATCATGTTGCCGCGGTCGTGCGGCATCTTCAGTCCGGCGAAGACGGCGCGCGCGTCGGGGTTCCAGTACGGCGACCGCTCCCCCAGCAGGTGCGGCAGGAAGTACAGCCCGTCGCCGCTCGCCTCCGACCGTGCGGCGTCGTCGAGCGCCGCCTCGAAGCGACCGTCCTCCCCCGGGCGGAACACCGACACCACCCAGTCCAGGGAGGCGCCGCCCGCCTGCATCGTCGCGGTCGGCACGAAGTGGCCAGGGATGACGTGGTTGAAGGTCATCGAGCGCATGAGCGGGTCGAGCAGCGGCTTCGTGTCGGCGTACGACACCCACGACGACGAGCCGAGGTAGGTGTAGACGCCGCTGGCGCGGTCGACGATCCCCGCACCGAGGGCGCCCATCGGCCCGTCACCCCCGCCGACGACGACCCGCGTCGTCGTCGCGAGGCCCGCCTCGGCGGCCACGCCCTCGCGCACCCCGCCGAGGTCCGTCGTGGAGGCGACGACCTCGGGGAACAGCGCGCGATCGAGGCCAGCGGCCTCGATGAGCGCCTCGCTCCACCGCCCGTCTCGCTGGTCGAAGGCGTTCGTCCCCGACGCGTCGGACGGGTCGGTGACGTGCTCGCCCGTGAGCCTCTGGAGGATGACGTCCTTGGCCGTGAGGAACCGGCGCGCGTCGGCGAACGCCTCGCGCTCGGTGTCGCGGACCCACATCAGCTTCGACAGCGAGTACGTCGGGTTCGCCCTGTGGCCCGTGATGCGGTAGACCTCGTCCATGCCGAGACGGTCGATGAGCTGACCGCACTGCTCCTTGGCGCGGGTGTCGGCCCAGATGATCGCCGGGCGCACCGGTCGGTCGCCGGCGTCGAGCAGCACGGCGCCCATCATCTGCCCCGAGAACGACACCGAGGCGATGCGCGACGGGTCGATGCCCTGCTCGCCGAGGAGGCGGTGGTTGGCCTCGCAGAAGGCGCGCCACCAGTCGTCAGGGTGCTGCTCGGCGCGACCGTCCGTGCCGAAGTCGACCGGGTAGGCGACCGTGGTCGACCCGACGATCCGGCCGGAGGCCGTGACGAGGGTCGCCTTGTCCCCCGTCGTCCCGAGGTCGTGCGCGAGGACGAGGGGGCCGTCCTGGTCGTGCGCGGCGGCGCTGTGCTGATCGGTCATCGCAGGGAGAATCCCCCGTCCATGAGCAGCTCGGCGCCGACGAAGTAGCCGGACCGATCGCTCAGCAGGAACTCCACGGCGGCGGCGGCCTCCTCGGGGGCGCCCATCCGGCCGAGCACCGTCCCGGCGTTCCACCCCTCGTGCATGTGCGTCTTGAGCGCGTTCAGCGGCGTGTCGATGTACCCAGGGGACAGCGCGTTGACGCGGACGCCGCGAGGCGCCCACTCGACCGCGAGCGACTTCGTGAGCGCCACGACCGCGGCCTTCGACGAGTTGTAGATCGCCTGGCGCTGAGGGAAGTTGACGATGTGGTTGCCCGACATCGACGCGACGTTGACGATGCCGCCTCCCCCGCGGGCGAGGAGCTCGCGACCGAAGGCCTGGTTCGTGAGGAAGACCCCGCGGAAGTTCACCCCCATGACGCGGTCGACGAGGTCGATGTCGAGCTCCTCCGCCGCGACGTCGTTCTCCACGATCCCCGCGCTCGTGACGAGGGAGACCGGGCGGTCGTCGTCGGCGTACAGCTCGGCCACGGCGCGGTCGATGCTCGCGGGGTCCAGCAGGTCCACCGCGACGAACGAGTGGTCGGCCCCCTCGCCCGGCTCACGATCGAGGACGCAGGTGTCCCATCCCCGCTCGGACAGGTACGCGCAGATCGCGCTCCCGATGCCGCCGGCGCCCCCGGTCACGGCGACGCGTCGCCGCTCAACTGCTGAAGCTGTCACGCTCATTCCCCTTCGAACGTCGGTCTCGAAATCTCGTAGTACGGCTACGATATAGCGCTTCGCATCCGCAGGAAAGCCGGAACCTTCCGCAGTGAGCTCTGCTTGACGCGGAGCCGTTTGGTAGTAATACTACAAGTTGACTCTACATCGACGTCGTCTCACCAGCGGAAGGCCCGCCCATGCCCCACCTCGATCGTCCCGCCAAGCTCACGATCTCGCCCGACGGCGCGCTCGAGGGCCGCACCGGCACCTACGCGAAGCACCTCGCGGACATGGCGGGCGTGTACCGCGACGCCGCCGCCTTCGAGGCCGCGCTCGCGTCCCGCGGCGGCGACGACCTCGTCTACTCCGTCGAGTCGCAGGACTACGGCAGCCACCCCGGCGCCCTCACGATCGGGACCTCGACGCTCCTGCCGGGCCGATACGGGGACGAGTTCGCCGTGACCCGCGGACACCTCCACGCGATCTCGGACCGCGCGGAGCTGTACTACTGCCTTTCGGGACACGGCGTGATGCTGCTCGAGACGGTCGACGGCCGCGTGGAGGCCGTCGAGCTCACGCCGGGCCAGGCCGCGAACGTGCCTGGCGAGTGGATCCACCGCAGCGTCAACGTCGGCGACGAGCCGTTCGTGACGCTGTTCACCTACGCGACCGATGCGGGTCAGGACTACCAGCTCATCGCCGACGCCCACGGGATGAGGACCCTCGTCGTCGCGGACGGCGCCGGCGGCTGGACGCTGCGCGACAACCCGGACCACACCGGCTACCGCGGCGCGACCGCGCAGTGACCCCCGCATCGGCCCCAGGAGAGAGCGCATGACCCACGAGACCTATCCGACGTATCAGGCGGCGACCCTTCGCCCCGCGGAGCGCCCGACCTTCTACTTCATCGGAGTGAGCACCGCCCGCTCGTCGATCCGGCAGGTCTTCCCCGCCTGGGCGGAGGAGCTCGGTCTCGGCCCCGTCGACTTCGTCGGAATCGACATGCCGCTGCACGCGCCGGCCGAGGACTACCGCCGCGTCGTCTCCTTCCTCCGCGAGGACGAGCTCAGCCTCGGCGCGCTCGTCACGACGCACAAGCTCGACCTCTATCAGGCCGCAGCCGACCTCTTCGACTTCGCCGATCCGCTCACCGTGCTCATGGACGAGATCAGCTGCATCTCGAAGCGCGACGGGCAGCTGCGGGCGCACGCGAAGGATCCGATCACGGCGGGGTTCGCCGTCGACGCGATCCTCCCCTCCGGAACCTGGAAGGGCCGGTCGGTGTTCCTCATGGGCGCCGGCGGCTCGGCGATCGCGATCGCCTGGCATCTGACCCGGCCGGAACGGGGCGACGACGTCCCGACCGAGATCGTCGTGAGCAACCGCAGTCGGCCTCGGCTCGACTCGCTGACCGAGGTGTACGCGGAGTTCGGCACGCAGGTGCCCCTGCGCACCGTCCTCAGCCCGACGCCCGAGGACAACGACGCCGTCCTCGCCGGGATGCCGGAAGGAAGCCTCGTCGTCAACGCCACGGGCCTCGGCAAGGACGCACCGGGCTCGCCGCTGAGCGACGCGTGCCTGTTCCCGGAGCACGCGCACGTCTGGGAGCTCAACTACCGGGGCGACCTCGTCTTCCTCGAACAGGCCCGCGCGCAGGAGGCGCAGCGGGGGCTCGACGTCCAGGACGGCTGGGTGTACTTCATCCACGGCTGGACCCGCGTGATCGCCGAGGTGTTCGACGTCGAGATCCCCACGTCGGGGCCGGGCTTCGAGCGGCTCAGCGAGATCGCCCGCGACGCGAGGCGGGCCTGACGGTGCCCGGCGTCCTCGTCACGCCGCGCTCGCTCACCTCCGCGGGGCTCGAGGCGGTCCCCGAGCTCGCTCCGCTGGTCCTCGCCGGCTTCGATCTCGTGGCGGGGCCGG
>JBQDDT010000042.1:0-18953 GCA_052092505.1 Microbacterium sp.
CTCCGCCTGCACAGCGCTGCGCCACACCTGCTCGCCGGCCGGGGGCGTGTGCTGGCGCTCGCGCACCCACCGCAGATGGTCGAGGGCGGGAGCCGCGAGCGGCCGGGCGGCCCTGCGGAGCACCTCCGAGGTCGTCGGCAGCGCGACGAGCGTGTCGAAGCCGGGCATCAGCTCGAGCGGGACCTCCGCAGGATGCGCCTCCGGCTCGACGGTCATCTGCCAGAACTGCTGCCACTGGGCGACGAGCTCCGCGGGGGCCGGCTCGTCCGGCGCCGTCACTCCGCGCAGCGGGGGCAGCTCGTGGGGCTCGCGGATGCCGAGGGCCGTCCGCAGGTAGAGCGCGACGACGACGGTCGGGTCGGTGTCCTCGCGGACACGCCACTCGTCGCCGGCTGCCATGCGGCCCATCCTAGAGAACCCGGCGCCCGCCCCGTCAGGCGCCGCACCCGGCGTGACGCCCAGGGAACGTGCCCTAGGCTGTGGGAGTGGAATCCGCCCCCACCGATCCCCCCGCTCGCGAGCACTCCTCGACGTATGCCGCGGCCGGTGTCGACACGGCAGCCGGCGACCTCGCGGTCGAGCTGATGAAGTCGTCGATCCGCGCCACCCACACCCCGGCGGTGCTCGGCGGCGTCGGCGGCTTCGCCGGCCTGTACGATGCGAGCTTCCTGCGCGACTTCGCCCGCCCGCTGCTGGCCACCTCGACCGACGGCGTCGGCACCAAGGTCGCGATCGCGCAGGCCGTCGACAAGCACGACACGATCGGCCAGGACCTCGTCGGGATGGTCGTCGACGACATCGTCGTCACGGGCGCGAGGCCACTGTTCATGACCGACTACATCGCCTGCGGCAGGGTCGTCCCCGAGCGGATCGCCGACATCGTCCGCGGCATCGCCGACGCCTGCGCGGCCACCGGCACGGCGCTCGTCGGCGGCGAGACGGCCGAGCACCCCGGTCTCCTCGGGGTCGACGACTACGACGTCGCCGGCGCCGCCACCGGCGTCGTCGAGGCCGATGCGCTCCTCGGCGCCGAGCGGGTCCGCTCCGGCGACGCCGTCCTCGCGCTCGGCTCGAGCGGCCTGCACTCCAACGGCTTCTCGCTCGTCCGTCACATCCTGCGCGGTGCGGGGCTCTCCTACGCCGATCGGTCCGACGACCTCGGGGCGACCTGGGGCGAGGCCCTCCTCGAGCCCACCCGCCTCTACACGACCCCGCTGCTGGGCCTCATCGACGCGCTCGGCGGCGGCGTGCATGCGCTCAGCCACGTCACGGGCGGCGGCATCGCGGCCAACCTCGCGCGCGTGCTCCCCGAGCAGACGTGGGCGGAGGTCGACCGATCGACCTGGAGCCCCGACCCGGTCTTCCGCGTGCTCGGCGACCTCGCCGGCACCTCCCTCGAGTCGAGCGAGGGCACCTGGAATCTCGGCATCGGATTCCTCGCCGTGATCGATCCGGCTGGCGTCGACGCGGCGATCGCGCGGCTGGCCGCCGACGGGATCCCCGCGTGGCAGGTCGCCGAGGTCGGCGACGGCGTGCGGCCGTCCGGCGACTTCGAGCAGGGCGCCAAGGGCGTCGACGGGGGCGCGGTGCGCCTCGTCGGTTCGTATCGGGACGGAGCGAAGTAACCACCACATGTGCGGCATCGTCGGAATGGTCGGCAGCGGGCCGGTCAACCAGGAGATCTACGATTCCCTCCTCCTCCTGCAGCATCGCGGGCAGGACGCGACCGGCATCGCGACGGCCGAGCCGAGCGGGATCATGCACATGCACAAGGCGAACGGGATGGTCCGCGAGGCCTTCCGCACCCGCGACATGCGCTCGCTGCTCGGCAACGTCGGCCTCGGACACGTCCGATACGCGACGAGGGGGACGGCCTCGAGCGAGGAGGAGGCCCAGCCCTTCTACGTCAACGCGCCGTACGGCATCACGCTGATCCACAACGGCAACCTGACGAACACGCGCGAGCTCACCGCCGACATGGCCAAGCGCGACCGCCGGCACCTGAACTCCTCCAGCGACACCGAGCTGCTCGTGAACGTGCTCGCCAACGAGCTGCAGTCGACCCGGTCGGTCGTCGACCTCGACGCCGAGCGGATCTTCCGCGCCGTCGAGCGCGTCCACGAGCGCGTCGAGGGGGCGTACGCGGCGATCGCGCTGATCGCCGGCTACGGCCTGCTCGCGTTCCGCGACCCCTTCGGGATCCGCCCGCTCATCCTCGGCCACCGCACGAGCGCCGGCGGCCGCGACGAGTGGGTCGTGGCGAGCGAGTCTCTCGTGCTCGAGAACGCCGACTACGACGTCGTCCGCGACGTCGCGCCGGGGGAGGCCGTGTTCATCGACACCGAGGGGCGCCTCCTCTCGCGGCAGTGCGCCGCCGACCCGCGGCTGCGTCCGTGCTCGTTCGAGTACGTCTACCTCGCCCGCCCCGACTCCGTCATGAACGGGATCTCCGTCTACGAGGCGCGGCTGCGGATGGGCGAGAAGCTCGCGCGGACGATCGCCGAGCACACGCCGGAGGGGTCGATCGACGTCGTCATGCCGATCCCCGACTCGGCGCGGCCGTCAGCCATGGAGGTCGCCCGCGTCCTCGGCATCGAGTACCGCGAGGGCTTCTACAAGAATCGCTACATCGGCCGGACGTTCATCATGCCGGGACAGTCGGTGCGCAAGAAGAGCGTCCGCCAGAAGCTCAACGCGATGTCGACGGAGTTCCAGGGCAAGAACGTCCTGCTGATCGACGACTCGATCGTGCGGGGCACGACGAGCAGGCAGATCATCGAGATGGCGAGGACGGCCGGCGCGAAGAGCGTCACCTTCGCCTCCGCCGCGCCGCCCGTGCGTTACCCGCACGTGTACGGCATCAACATGCCGTCGCGCCACGAGCTCATCGCGCACGGGAGGACGATTCCGGAGATCGCCGAGGAGCTCGGCTGCGACCGCCTCGTCTTCCAGGAGGTCGACGATCTCAAGGAGGCGATCCTCGAGGGGTGCAAGACCGACGAGGACCGCCGGCGGTTCGACGACATGGATCTCAGCTGCTTCGACGGCCGCTACGTGAGCGAGACCGTGAGCGCCGAGTACCTCGCCTGGGTCGAGCAGACCCAGGTCTCGTAGCGGCCCGAGGGTTTCGCGGGATCGCCGCGCACAACGCAGTCAAGTCGCGCGGGTTGCCCGGTGGTCGCCCCGCGTTTCCGGGGTTCGGCCCCGGGGCCGCATTCGGATCGACTGCGTTGTGCGCGCTCACCCCGCGAGCGGCGCGAACTCCAGGTACTCCTCGAGCGCGTCGGACGGGGTGATCGCCCTCAGCACGATCTCGTCGACCGCCTCGGCGTAGGCGCGGATGCGAGGCGCGATCACCGGCTCGCCGGCCGCGGGCAGCACCGTGTCGAGCGGATCGATCCCGAGGCGCGCGAAGTGCGCGGCGTACGCGGGGAGCTCGGCGTAGCGGGCGGTCTCGCGCTCCAGGCGATCGCGGGCGGCGGGGTCGACGTTCGCCCGCGCGTACAGGATGGCCTCGGTCGACGGGTTCGCCGCATGAAGCTCTCCCGCCTGCGCGGCCGCGGTCTCCGGCGTGAGCCAGCTGAGCACGGCTCCGTCTGACGCGCTCGCCGCGAGCGCGCGCATCCGTGGGCCGAGCGCGCCGATGGCGATGCGCGCCGACGTGCCGGAGCGCAGCGCGGACGCCGCCTCCTCGACCCGTGCGAGCGCGCCGCGGCGGGTCTGGCCTGCGCCGATCCCGAGCGTGAGGCGGGCCTCGGGGAGCTCGAGCCGCCGGATGTCGTCGAGCAGCTCGTCGGGGGAGCGGCGGTCGACGGGGATCACGCCCGTCGCCACCCGGAGCCGGTCGGTCTCGCGCGCCGCGGCCGCCGCCACCTCCAGCGCGTTCGCCCCGGGAGTCTCGTTGATCCAGAGGGAGCGGAACCCCGCCAGCTCCAGGCGGGGCGCGAGCGCCGCCGCGGCGTCCGGTCCGACGGCGCCGGCGATCCCGAGCGAGATGCGTGTCATGCCGCCAGCCTGGTCGCCGCGCCGGATCGCGTCAAGCGGAGCCGCAGCACGCCGCAGTCGATCCGCACGCCGTCCCGGAGCCGACCCGCGAGAACCCGCGGAGGCCACCATCCGGTCTCCCCGGATCGACTGCGTTGTGCACGAGGCGCGTCCGCGCCATCGGCCCTCGGAGCGGGCTACGGGCTACGGGGTGCGGCGGCGGAGCGTGAGCGAGGCGAGCGCGATCGACCCGGCCGCGAACGCCACGATGATCAGCAGGGGAGCGAACACGTCCCACCCGTCGTCGCCGGCCGTCACCGCCTGCACCGAGTCGATCGCGTGGCTCAGCGGCAGCCAGTCGGAGATCGCGGTCAGGACGTCCGGCATGTCCTCGCGCGGCATCAGGACGCCTCCGAGCAGCACCTGAGGGAACACGAGCAGCGGCATGAACTGGACCGCCTGGAACTCCGTCCGCGCGAAGGCGCTCGCGAGCAGGCCGAGCGTCGTGCCCAGCAGTCCGTCGAGGACCGCCACGAGGCCCAGCTGCCACAGCGGCCCGTCGACCTCGAGGCCGCACACCCAGACGGCGAACGCGACGGTCACGACCGCCTGAGCGATGGCCGCGGCCCCGAAGGCGAGCGCGTACCCGGTGACGAAGTCGCCCTTGCCGAGTGGCGTCGTCATGAGCCGCTCGAGGGTGCCGGAGCGGCGCTCGCGCAGCGTCGTGATCGAGGTGATGAGGAACATCACGATGAAGGGGAACAGTGCCAGCACGGCTGGGCCGACCTGCGTGAAGACGCCATCCTGGTCGACGAAGATCCAGGCGAACAGGCCGATGAGCAGGCTCGGCGCGACGAGGAGGAGCGCGACGGAGCGCCGGTCGGCCCGCAGCTGCCGGAGGATCCGGCCGGCCGTGGCGATGGTGCGCGCCGGGTTCACGATGACGCCTCCCGTCGCTCGCGTCGTGTGAGCGGGTGGGCGTGCTCCGCGCGGCGCACGAGGGCGAGGAACGCCTCGTCCGGATCGCTCGTGCCGGTGTCGGCGAGCAGCGCGGACGGCGTCGTGTCCGCGATCAGCGCGCCGTCGCGGAGGAGGAGCAGACGGTCGCAGCGCGTCGCCTCCTCCATCACGTGGCTCGAGACGATCAGAGTCGCTCCGTCGTCGGCGACGCGGCGGAACGTCTCCCACAGCTCCGCGCGGAGCACGGGGTCGAGCCCGACGGTCGGCTCGTCGAGCACGATGAGATCGGGGGTGCCGAGGAGCGCGATGCCGAGGGAGACGCGGCCGCGCTGCCCGCCGCTGAGGTCGGCGGCGAGCTGCCCGTCGTGATCGGAGAGCCCGACGACGTCGAGCACGCGATCGACGTCGCCCCGGCCCGCGCCGAGGATCCGCGCGAAGTAGCGGAGATTGTCGCGGACCGTCAGGTCGTCGTACACGGCGGCCGACTGCGTCGCGTAGGCGACGCGGCGGCGCAGGCGCCGGGACCCGGCCGGCTCTCCGAGCACGTCGACCGAGCCGGCGTGCGTCCTCTGCACGCCGACGATCGCGCGCATCAGGGTCGTCTTCCCGCACCCCGACGGTCCGAGCAGGCCCGTGATCGCCCCGCGGGCGATCCTCACGTCGAGCCCGTCGAAGACGACGCGTCGCCCGCGTCGGACACGCAGGCCGCTCACCTCGACGGCGCTCGAGCTCTCCTCCGCCATGTGATGCATTATGCGCGCATCGGCGCGCGAGCGCGCACGGCGCGGCGGCGAGCGAACGCGAAACCGCCGCGGGACGGGCCCGCGGCGGCGACTCGGATCACCTCAGGCGCGACGGGCCTGCGCGTCCTCGTCCTCGTCGGCGTACTCGTCCGCCCAGCGGTCGACATACAGATCGTCGTCGCCCTTGGTGGCCAACTCGCGCTCCAGCGCGTTGTAGTCCACAGACGGGCTGTACGACTTGAGCTCACGGGCAAGCTTCGTGTGCTTTGCCTTCTGACGGCCACGCCCCATGCGCGAGACCCCCTTTATCAGCTGACGGGTCACTGCCCGGTGCGTTCACATTGTCCGGCGGCGAACGCCGGTAAAGAGTAGAATTCAGGGTACCACGATGGCGGGAACCACCGGCCTGATGGGTGGCCATGAGGAGGCGATGACGATGTCGGAGAACATCTCGGACCACACCGGAGGACGTCGGGATCCCGCGGAGGATTCGACTCTTCGCGGCGCGGTCGTCGTCGGGGTGACGCCGGGCCAGAACCCGCGGGTCGTGAAGGAGGCGGCGCGGTACGCGAAGCTCTTCCAGGCGCCGCTGGCGGTCGTCCACGTCGACGTGACGAGGTTCGTCGCCTACGAGGATCCCGACGGGTACGTGCACTCGGCGCCCATCGACATCAACGTCGACGCGGGCGCTGAGGAGTTCGACCTCGTCACGCAGGAGGTCGCCGACCAGCTCGCCGGCGTCGACGTGGCCTGGCACGGGCGGCAGCTGGTGGGCGATCCCGCGCTGGCGCTCAAGCACTTCACGACGAAGATCGGCGCGAAGCTGATCGTCGTCGGCACGCGCAATCGCGGGATCGGGGAGTCGATCAGGGAGTTCTTCACCGGATCGGTCGCCGCGCGCCTGTCGCACCGGCAGAACCTCCCGCTGCTCGTCGTCCCCCAGGGCGAGCCGCTCAGCGACGCCGAGGAGTTCCCCGGGGCCTGAGCCCGACGCTCAGCGACCCGCCTTCGCGCCGAGCGCGGCGGAGGCGCGGCTCGCCGTCCCGTCGAGCGCCGCGACGAGGTCGTCGACCAGGGAGCCGGGCAGCTCACCGCCCCTGGCGACGTGCGTGCGCAGCTCGGAGCGCATCCGGCCGCGGAAGTCGGCGATCGCCGCCTCGGCGCGGTGGAGCTCCTGCCGCGCCGTCGTGCTCTCGCTCTCGGCGGTCTCCGGCTCTCGGGGTGCGCCGGGGGCGACGTCGGCCCTCAGGGTGCGCATCGCCTCGCGGACGTTCGCGCGGACCTGGTCGGCGATGACGCGGACCGAGTCGGTCAGGCCGCGTTCGATGGTCTCGACGTCGTCGGCGCGATCGGCCACCTCGGCGCGACCCGCATCCGTGATCGCGTAGACGGTCTTGCGGCCGTCGACCGACTTCGTGACGAGACCCTCGTCCTCGAGCTTCGCGAGGCGGGGATAGATCGTGCCGGCGCTCGGCGTGTAGGTGCCGCCTGTGCGCTCCGAGACGGCCTGCATGATGTCGTAGCCGTGCCGGGGTGAGTCGGCGAGGAGGTGCAGGAGGTACAGACGCAGGTCGCCGTGGGAGAAGACGGGGGGCATCAGCGCGCGTCCTCTCCGGCCTCCGACGCGGCGGGCGCCGGAGGAGGGGCGACGCCTCCGCGACGGAGCACGGTGATGTCGCCCGCCACGGTGTGGGCCTTCAGGTCGACGAACGAGCCGGACAGCACGCCGGCCGATCCGGCGTAGCTCGACGGCCCGCGGCTTCCGCGGTCGACCCCGTCCACGAGGAGGCGCCCGCTGGCCGAGCGCAGGACGTAGTTGGCGGGGTGGTCGTCGTCGAGGCGGAACGTCGCGGCACCGGAGACGCCGTTGTGTGAGATCCGCTCGACGGGGCCGGAGGCGTCGACGAACGTGGTGCTGGAGACCGTGTCGATGTCGACGCGGGTCGGCTCGCCCTGCACCGTGAGGTCGCCGGAGACCGTGTTCGCGGAGAACGCCCCGTCGAGGCCGCGCACCTGCACGTCGGCGCTGACGGCGTTCACCCGCAGGTCGCCGAGGTGCCCGTCGACGAGGACGTCGCCGGAGACGGTGCTGATCGCCGCGTCGCGGTGGAATCCGGACACGAGCGCACCGGCGCTGACGACCCCGAGTGTGAGGAGCACGTCGCGCGGGGCGGCGATGCTCACCTCGGCACGAGGCCCGCCGGAGCCGAAGTTGCGGAACACCTCGAGGAAGTTGTCCCACCCGAGCTGCGGGTGGTCGACCTCGAGCACGCCGCCGGCCATCTCGACCCTGATGTCCTTCACGGTGACGCCGCGCACCTCGACGCGCGTCTCCGGCTCCTCGTGGGCGATGAGATCGACCTGGCCGCCGACCAGCCCCACCTTGAGCGAGAGCACGCCCTCGACGTCGATCACCCTGGTCTGCCCGGGGTGGATGAGCCATTTCTCGACTGCCACGATCTCTCCTGTCCTCGGCGGGGACGTCCCGCGCTGCCTCGAGATATATCTCGATGTGACGATCAAAACACGATATAGCTCGACTTTCAAGGGGTGGGGCTCGGGATTCGAGGTCGGGCTTGACCTTGACGCGGCGTCAATCTCTAGCGTGGTCACCAGGTCGCAGATCGCGGCCGGGACGACGCGGGGAGGACAGATGGACTGGTCGATCCAGGAGGTCGCGCGGATCGCGGGCACCACGAGCCGCACGCTGCGCCACTACGAGTCGGAGGGACTGCTCCCCGCGACGCGCGTGGGATCCAACGGGTACCGCCGGTACGACGAGGCGGCGCTCGTGCGGCTGCAGCGCATCCTGCTCCTGCGGGAGCTCGGTCTGGGCCTGGCGCGCATCCGCGAGGTGCTCGATCGCGAGACCGACGAGGGCAGGGCCCTCAGCGCGCATCTCGGGCTGCTCCGGCAGGAGCGGGAGCGGGTCGCGCGACAGATCGCGGCGGTGGAGGAGACCCTCCGCGCCAGAACGGAAGGTGAGGAGATCATGCTGGAGACGATGTTCGACGGATTCGACCACACGCAGCACCGCGAGGAGGTCGAGAGCCGATGGGGTGCCGACGCGTACGCGTCGGGCGACCGGTGGTGGCGTGGCCTGACCGAAGATGAGCGGCGGGTGTGGCAGGGGCGCAGTGCGGCGCTCGCGCGCGACTGGGCGTCGGCGGCCTCTGCTGGCGTCGATCCGTCGTCCGCCGAGGCGCAGGAGCTCGCGCGGCGCCACGTGGAGTGGCTGACGTCGGTCCCCGGAACCCCGGCGGCCGGCGGCCGCGACGTGAGGGGATACGTCATCGGGCTCGGCGAGATGTACGTCGCCGACGACCGGTTCGGAGCGAACTACGGCGGCGCCGAGGGCGCGGCCTTCGTGCGCGACGCCCTGCGGGTCTACGCCGAGGCGCACCTCTGACCCTCTCGGGCCCCTGCACGACCCGTTCCGGTGCGACAGAATGCTCCTCGCGAGCGATTTTGGAGCACTTTCTCGCACCGGAACGGGTCGTTCGGGTTGGTAGCGTTCTCGCGTGAACCCGCAGTTCCGACGCACCCCGGTCCGATGGGGGCTGCTCCCGCTCGTGATCGCCGGCGGAGCGCTCGGCTCGTTCGTGCGCGGGCTGATCACGCTGCCGATCGCGGACGCCACCGCGAACACGGAGGCGATCCTGGCGATCGGGATCGTGGGATCCGGTCTGCTCGGCCTCCTCGTCGGAGCGGCCGGCGACCGCACGCGCCTGCGCGCCTTCCTCGGGACCGGCGTGCTCGGGGGGTTCACGTCGTACAGCGCGCTGGCCCCCTGGCTCGGAGGAGCCGCGCTCGCCGCCGTCGCGCACCCCGCCGGCGGCCCCATGGCCATCGCCGCGGGGATCGTCGTCTGCGCCGTCGTCTTCCTCGCGCTCCCGGTCGCGGCGGCGGCCGGCGGCTTCGCGCTCGGCACCCGGATCGCGCGACGGAGGGCATCGTGAGCCTCATCGCCCTCGCGCTCGTGACGGTGTGCGGCGGGGTCGGGGCCGGGCTGCGGTGGACGCTCGACCAGCTGCTGCGGACGCCCCGCGGATTCCCGTGGGCGATCATGGCGGTCAACGTCACCGGCTGCTTCGCGATGGCCCTGATCGCCGGGACGCTCCCGACCGCGGGCCAGGGGGCGCTCCTCGGGACCGCGCTCGTCGGCCTCCTCGGCGGATACACGACCTTCAGCACCGTCAACGCCGACGCGGTCGAGCTGTGGCGCGCCCGTCGCCGCGCGGCCGCGATCGGGAACGCGGCCGGCACCCTGGCGCTGTGCACGGCGGCCGCGGCGGGCGGGCTCGCCCTCGCGGGCGCCGTCTCCGGATAGCGGCGGCGAGCCTGCGATCCGGGGGTCTTCCCCAGGGAACGCACCGGCGACGCTGTGCGAGACTGGGTCTGCCGATACAGATTCGTATCGAAGCGCATTCCTGCCGCACCCTCTCGGGAGACCGTCTGTGTCGAATCTCGCCGTCCTCAGCCTGAAGAACCGCGCGCTCATCGCGCTCATCACGATCTGCGCCGCGATCTTCGGCGGCATGGCGCTGACGAACCTCAAGCAGGAGCTCATCCCGTCGATCGAGCTGCCGGCGCTCGTCGTCGTCACGACCTACCCCGGCGCATCGCCCGACGTGGTCGAGGAGGACGTCTCGACGCCGATCGAGGAGTCGCTGCAGGCCGTGGAGGGCATCGACTCGACCTCGGCGACGAGTTCGACGAACTCCTCGATGGTGCAGGCCATGTTCGACTACGGCACCGACATGGCCGTCGCCGAGCAGGAGGTGCAGCGGGCGATCAACGACATCGCGGGGGAGCTGCCGGACGACGTCGATCCGCGCGTGCTCGAGATCTCCCTCGACGACCTCCCGGTCATCCAGGTCGCGGTCTCCGGCTACGACGATCCGGACACGATCCAGGACAGGCTCGATGAGATCGCGATCCCCGAGATCGAAGATGTCGATGGCGTCGGAACCGCCTCCCTCGTGGGGGCGACGGGCGAACGCGTCACGATCACGCCCGACGCCGAGAAGCTCGCGCGCAACGGCCTCACTCAGCAGGCGATCAGCGACGCGCTGGAACAGAACGGCAACCTCTTCCCCGGAGGGGAGATCACCGAGGGCGACGACACCCTCACCGTGCAGACGGGCGACAAGCTCGCCTCGGTCGACGCGATCAAGGGGCTCCCGCTCGTCGGCGAGGCCCAGACCGATCCGACCACGGGGGAGCAGTCCGCGCCGCCGGAGGTCACGCTCGGCGAGGTCGCCGAGGTGCAGCTCGAGGACGACCCCGTCTCGTCCATCTCGCGTGTGAACGGCGAGGACGCGATCTCGATCTCGGTCACGAAGCTCCCCGACGGCAACACCGTCGACGTCTCCGAAGGCGTGATCGCCGCGCTCGACGACGTCGGCGAGCAGATCCCCGGCGCCGAGTTCACGGTCGTCTTCGACCAGGCCCCGTTCATCACGCAGTCGATCGAGACCCTCGCGGTCGAGGGCATGCTGGGGCTCGCGTTCGCCGTGATCATCATCCTCGTGTTCCTGCTGTCGATCCGCTCGACGCTCGTCACGGCGATCTCGATCCCGACGAGCATCCTCATCTCGTTCCTGAGCATGCAGGCGTTCGGCTACTCGCTGAACATGCTCACCCTCGGGGCGCTCACGATCTCGATCGGGCGCGTGGTCGACGACTCGATCGTCGTGATCGAGAACATCAAGCGCCACTACGTCGAGGGAGCGGACAAGGGCGACGCGATCCGGCTCGCCGTCCGGGAGGTGGCCGGCGCGATCACCTCGTCGACGATCACGACCGTCGCCGTGTTCCTGCCCGTCGCGTTCGTCGGCGACATGGTCGGCGAGCTGTTCCGGCCGTTCGCGCTGACGGTCACGATCGCGATGCTCGCCTCGCTCCTCGTGGCGCTGACGATCGTGCCGGTCCTCGCCTACTGGTTCATGAAGCCGGGAAAGCCGCTCGTCGACGACGAGGGTCGCCGGATCGATCCGGAGCACCCCGAGGCGCCCCTGTCGCGCCTGCAGAAGGCGTACGCGCCGATCCTGCGCTGGACGCTGCGGCACTCGTGGTCCACGCTCGGCATCGCCGCCGTCGTCATGATCGGCACGATCGCGCTGGCGCCGCTGATGAAGGTGAACTTCATGGGCGACACGGGGCAGAACACGCTCACGGTGACGCAGTCGATCGGCGAGTCGCCGAGCCTCGAGGCGCAGGACGAGGCGGCGCGCCAGGTCGAGGACGAGCTGCAGACGGTCGACGGGGTCGAGGACGTCCAGGTGTCGATCGGCGGCGGCACCGACCAGACCTCGCTCATGCTCGGCTCCGACGGGATCAGCTACTCCGTCATGACCGACCCCGACGTCGATCAGGAGGAGCTGCGCGACACGATCCAGGAGCGCCTCGACGGGCTCGACGACGCGGGCGACATCACGGTGTCGGCCATGTCGGGCATGGGCGGTTCCGACATCGAGGTGCAGGTGAGCGCCGCGAACTCCGACGACATGCAGAAGGCGACCGACGCCCTCGTCGACGAGCTGGACGGGCGCGAGGGCATCGGCCAGATCACCGACAACCTGCAGTCGGAGATGCCGTTCATCCAGGTCGAGGTCGACCGGGAGGCCGCGGCGGAGCGCGGGCTGACCGAGTCGGTCGTCGGCGGGATCGTCAACGGCGCGATGCAGCCGCAGGAGGCCGGATCGATCGAGATCGACGACCGCGCCGTCACGATCTACATCGACAGCGAGGACCCGCCGCAGACGATCGCGGAGCTGCGCGCGCTCGAGATCCCCAGCGGGGCCGGGATGGTCGCGCTGGAGGACATCGCGACGGTCGAGGAGAGCACGAGCCCCGCGTCGATCACGACGGTGGAGGGGCGCCGGACGGCGACCGTGACGATCCCGCCGGCCGGCGACGACCTCGCGGTGGCGACGACGTCCGTGCAGGAGGCCATCGACGCGGTCGACCTGCCCGACGGGGCGACAGCCGAGATCGGCGGCGTCGCGACGCAGCAGCAGGACGCGTTCACGCAGCTCGGGCTCGCGATGCTCGCGGCGATCCTCATCATCTACGTCGTGATGGTCGCGACGTTCAAGTCGCTGCGCCAGCCGCTGCTGCTGCTCGTGTCCGTGCCGTTCGCGGCGACGGGCGCGATCATCCTGCAGGTGGTCACGGGCGTGCCACTCGGCGTGGCCTCCCTCATCGGTGTGCTGATGCTGATCGGCATCGTCGTGACGAACGCGATCGTGCTCGTCGACCTCGTCAACCAGTACCGCTCCAAGCACGGGCTCAGCGCGCACGACGCGACGATGGCCGGGTCGTCGATGCGTCTGCGGCCGATCCTCATGACCGCGCTGGCGACGATCTTCGCGCTGACGCCGATGGCGCTCGGGATCACCGGGCACGGCGGGTTCATCTCGCAGCCGCTCGCGATCGTCGTGATCGGTGGGCTCGTCTCGTCGACCTTCCTCACGCTGATCGTGCTCCCGACGCTGTACAACCTCGTCGAGGGGGCGAAGGAGCGGCGCCGCGCGCGGCGGCAGGGGCCGTCGGACGACGGCGCGCCAGGCGATCCCGACGGCGAGCCGCCGTCGGTCGGTCCGGTCGACGCGCAGATCCCGGCGGTCGCGCCGGCGGTCGTCCCGGTGGGCGTGCTGACGGGTGCCGGCGTCCACGGCGCGGGTGCGGCGGGGCTGGGAGACGGCGCGGCTCCGGCCGGCGCAGGCGATCGCTCCGCGTCGGCGGAGGCGGAGCCGGCGGAGACCGGCGCCGTGGAGCGGAGCTCCGACGCGCGCTCGGCGATCCTCGCGACGGAGGCGGAGGGGCGCCCGGCGCCCGCGGAGGCCGACGCAGCGGGAGGGCAGACCGTCGTCGACGTCCACCGACCGGGCGCCGAGCCGGGGGAGACGCCGATCGTCACCGTGACGGTGCAGCACCCGTCCGATCCGCCGCGGCTGCGGCGCGCCGGTGCCTCGCACGACGGCGCACCCTCGCACGGCGGCGAGTTCTCACGCGGCGGCGCGCCCTCACGTCCCGGCGCCTCCCCGCACGAGCTCCCCTCGGCCTCGCCTGTCCAGTCCCGCCGGTCTCACCGCCCCGACTGACCTCGCCCCGAGCGGCGAACCCCCGCTCGCGAGATGCACCGAAACTCGCGAGATGCATCGAATTTCGGGCGCATCTCGCGAGCGCCAGTGCATCTCGCGGGGAGGGCGGGTCAGGCGGCGACGATGCCCCAGCGGGCCGACCACTCCTCGCCGGGCGCGAGGCTCCGCAGGCCCCGGCCGGAGTTGAAGGCGTCGGCCGGCGCGCTCATCGGCTCGATCGCGACCGCGAGCGGACGCCCGGGGTAGCCGTCGGTGATGAAGACGTGCGTGTAGTCGAGGCCGTCGTCCTGCCAGAGGGTCGTCGCCCGGCCGTCCGGCGCGGTGAGCGTCGTGCGCGCGAGGCCGTCGTCGTCGCGGACGAGGTTCGCGTAGCAGCGGTCCATGAGACCGGAGGAGAGGGGGCGGCCCTCGCGCAGGTCGGTCGCCTCGCCGACCTCGTGCTCGGCGATCGGGAGCATCCGCCCGTCGGTCTCGAGCCACGTCGCCCCCCGCCCCGTCACGACGAGGTCCGACGGATCGGCATCGCCGACCGTGAGATAGGGGTGCGCGCCGACCGCGACGGGAGCGGCGTCGGATCCGACGTTGCGCAGGGTGTGCGTCACGCGGATCCCGTCGTCGGTCAGTGCGTACGTGACGGCGGTCTCGACGGCGAACGGGTACCCGTTCTGCGGGAAGATCGTCGCGCGCAGCGTCGCCTCGGACGCGCCGTGCTCGATCGCGTACGGCGCGAAGCGCAGCAGCCCGTGGCTGGCGTTGCGGAACTTCGGCTCGGTGAGTGGGAGCTGCTGTTCGGCGCCCTCGTGCGTCCAGCGTCCGTCGCGCACGCGGTTCGGCCACGGCGCGAGGACGATGCCGGACGCGCCGGGCATTCGCGTGCCGTCGGGGTAGCCCGCGATGAGGTCGGAGCCGCCGACCGTGAGTTCGCGCAGCGCCGCGCCGACCTGGGTGATCCTGGCTGTGACGTCGCCTCGCCGCAGACGGATCTGCTCGCCGGTGGGATCGACCGGGGTGTGCGTGGCCATGGGGCGCTCTCCTTCGCGTCGTGCTCAGCCCATCTTGGCCCACCCGGCACGCCCGTGCTCATCCGCCAGGGTCGATCCGGGCCGCGAGATGCACTGAAACCCGCCAGCTGGTCCCGAAATTCGATGCATCTCGCGAGTCTCGGTGCATCTCGCGAGCGGGGGTGAGCCGCGGCGAGGGGATTCCCAGGCGGGGGCGGTATCCTGAAGGGTCGGCTTTGGGATGCCGCGTAACGAGACGCGGGTGTGTGTGGTCCTCAGAGGCCGCTTGACACCCGGAAGGTGCTTACTCAGCATGCCCAAGAACAAGAAGCCAGCCGGCGGACGCCCGGCCAAGAACTTCGACCCGAGCTACGCCAAGAAGCCGGCCCACCGCGGCCAGGGCGGCGATCGCCCCGGCGCCCGCAAGGCCCGCTGGTCGAACGAGGATCGCGCCGCCCGCAGCGGCCAGCGCGACGGCGGTCGCCCCTCCGGCCGCGGACCGGTCGGCTCCGATCGCCCCGCGCGCTACGACCGCGACGACCGGTTCGGGCGCGACGACCGCCGCACCGGTGGGCGCCGCTTCGACCGTGACGACCGCTCCGGCGGGCGACGGAACGACGGCGAGCGCCGCTTCGACGGCGAGCGTCGCGACCGCGCGGACCGCCCCCGCCGTGACGACCGCTTCGGATCCGAGCGCCGCGACGACCGCTTCGGCGGGCACCGCGACGGCGGCCAGCGCCGGTTCGACCGCGACGATCGCGCAGGCGGTCAGCGTCGGTTCGACCGCCGCGACGACAGGGCCGGCGGCCGCTTCTCCGACCGCGACGACCGTCGGGGCGGAGCGCGCTTCGACGACCGTCGTCCCCGTCGCTTCGACGACCGCGGCGACCGCGGCTTCGACCGTGACGAGCGCCGTCGCGACGCCGAGCGGGCCGACCGCGGGGAGTTCCGCGGCCGCGACGACCGCGCGCCCCGCGCCGCGCGCTTCGGCGACGACCGCCGGACGGATCGCCCCCGCTTCGACGACAGGAGCGACCGTCGCGACGGCGCCCGTGGAGAGCGCCGCTACGACCGCGATGACCGCCGCACCCCGCGCTTCGACCGCGACGACCGCCGCACCCCGCGCCGCGACCGTGACGACGACCGCGGCCCCCGCCGCGAGCACGCCGGAGAGCGCGCCTGGCGCGAGAACCGCGACGAGCAGCGCCCCGCCCGCACGGCACAGCAGGAGGAGCGGATCGACGTCGTCCACGAGCGACTCGAGGCGCAGGCCGTTCAGGCAGGGGACGTCGCCGAGGTGACGTTCGGCAGCCTCGGGCTCGGCGACAACATCGTCAGGGCGCTCGCCGCGATGGGCGCGGCCTCGCCGTTCCCGATCCAGGCGTCGACGGCCCCGTCGATCCTCGAGGGCCGCGATGTCCTCGCCCGCGGGCGGACCGGATCCGGCAAGACGATCGCCTTCGGCGCCCCCCTCGTCGAGAGCATCCTCCGTGCGCAGAAGGGAACCAAGCGCGCCTACGGCCGTTCGCCCGTCGCGCTGATCCTCGCCCCGACGCGTGAGCTCGCGCTCCAGATCGACCGCACGGTCCAGCCGATCGCCCGCGCGGTCGGTCTGTTCACGACGCAGATCTACGGCGGCGTGCCCCAGGCGCGCCAGGTGGGCGCGCTCAAGAAGGGCGTCGACATCGTCATCGGGACGCCCGGCCGGATCGAGGACCTGCAGGAGCAGGGCAAGCTCGACCTGTCGCAGGTCACGACGAGCGTCATCGACGAGGCCGACCACATGTGCGAGCTCGGGTTCCTCGAGCCGGTCCAGCGGATCCTGCGCCTGACCGCCGACGGCGGCCAGAAGCTGCTCTTCTCCGCGACGCTCGACCGCGAGGTCGCCTCGCTCGTCGACGAGTTCCTCACCGACCCGTCGGTGTACGAGGTCGCCGGTGAGACGCAGGAGACGGGCACGATCGACCACCGCGTCCTCGTCATCGAGCACCGCCGCAAGGCGGAGATCCTCGAGCAGCTCGTCGACCGCGAGGGCAAGACGCTCGTCTTCACCCGCACGCGCGCCTACGCCGAGATGCTCGCCGAGCAGTTCGACGACGCGGGGATGCGGGCGATCGCGCTGCACGGCGACCTGAACCAGGCCAAGCGAACGCGCAACATCGAGCGGTTCTCGAAGGGCCGCGCCCAGGTGCTCGTCGCCACGGACGTCGCCGCGCGCGGCATCCACGTCGACGACGTCGACCTCGTCATCCAGGCGGATGCGCCGGACGAGTTCAAGACGTACCTGCACCGGTCCGGGCGCACGGGCAGGGCGGGCAACGAGGGGCGCGTCGTCACGCTGATCCCTCGGCAGCGCCGTCGTCGCATGAGCGACCTGCTCCGTCGCGCCGAGATCGAGGCGCCCTTCGAGGAGGCGTCCCCCGGCGACGACCTGATCGGCGAGATCGCCGGTGCGATGACCGTGGAGGAGCTCTCGGCCTGATCCGATCCCGCACAGCGCCGGGCGACACCTCGCGTGTCGCCCGGCGCTGTGCGTTCGGGGCGAGCTCACGGCGGCGTGCCGTGTGCTCCGGAAGACGAATGAGTCACAATGGATCGAGTGAGCCTCTCGTCCGCCCCGAAGCGAGTGCCGCTGGCGCAGCATGCCGCGCCGCCGCGCCGCCGAGGTCTGGCGACCCTCGCGCTCACCTTCGTCGCGGTGACCGGGCTCGCTCTCGGGGCCGCGGTCGGCCACCTCTCGTCGGCCGAGGCGGGGGAGGCGCCGGTGGCGTCGAAGCCGTCGCCCGCCGAGGCGACCGACCTTCCCGCACCGGCGATCGAGCAGGTCGCGTCGGTCTCCCCGTGCGACCGCGACGAGGTCACGGCCGCCGTCGACGGCGGCGATCCGTCCGCGGTGATCGCGGCGTTCGGCGGCGCCGAGGCGATGCGCACCGAGATCGTCCACGGGACGGCCCCGTGCGTCTCGCTGAAGGACGGCCGCTGGCCGTGGATGATCGTGAACAAGCACCGCACGCTCGATCCGATCGACTACAGCCCGGACTCGCTCGCCGCCCCGGCGCGGGTCGTCGAGCCGGGGCTCCAGCTGCGCACCGACGCCACGCGCGCCCTCGACGCGATGGTCGACCAGGCGATCGCGGACGGCGCCGGCTCGATGTCCCTCACGAGCGGATACCGCTCCCACGGGTACCAGGAGTCGCTGTTCTCGGGCTTCGCGGCGCAGAGCGGGGCCCAGGTGGCCGAGATGTCGTCGGCCCGCCCCGGCTACAGCGAGCACCAGACGGGCCTCGCGGCCGACCTCGTCGCGTGCGACGTCGGCTGCGGGTCGATGGACGACTTCGGCGGCACGCCCCAGAGCGAATGGCTGCTCGAGAACGGCTGGCGCTACGGATGGATCGTCCGCTACGAGCAGGGCCACACCGAGGTGACCGGCTACGAGCCGGAGCCGTGGCACGTGCGCTACGTCGGCAAGGAGATCGCGAAGGCGTACCACGAGGGCGGCTACCACACCCTCGAGGAGTTCTTCGGGCTGGAGGCCGCGCCCGACTACGAGTGAGCGCGGCCGTTCCGGCGGATCGGTCGGGCGTCGAGGTCAGATCGCGATGAGCGCGCCCGTGACGAACATCGCGGCCGTGGCGCTCCAGCCGACCGCGACCGCGACGGTGTCGCGCGCGCGCCAGCGCGGCGGGTGCCGCTCCGTGCGCGTGGGGTGGGCGCCGAACGCGCGCGCGTCCATCGCGAGGGCGACCCGCTCGGCGTGACGGATGCCGCTGGCCAGCAGCGGCACGATCGCCGTGATCCCGCGCGTGAGCGGGTTGCCTCCCGTGCCGCGGACCCGATGCGCCGCACGGATCACACCGAGCTCGTGGCGGAACCGCGGGACGAAGCGGTAGGCCGCCAGCGCCACGTAGCCGATCCGATACGGCACGCGCAGGTGGGTGACGGCCGACCGCACGAACTCGGTGCCGTCCGTGCTCAGCCCCGGCACGAGGGCGAGCGCGAGCAGCGCCGTGAGGCGCAGGCCCGTCGCCACGCCGGTGGGCAGGTCGCTCCACAGGCTGAAGCCGCCGCCGATCGCCACGGCCATCACCGGCAGGATCAGCGCGAGCCAGCGTGCCAGCGCACGCGTCTTCGGTGCGCCGACGAGGACGGCGGCGTAC
>JBQDDT010000043.1:0-14961 GCA_052092505.1 Microbacterium sp.
CGCCGAAGGGGCGCCCTCCTTCGACGCGTCGATCTTCGACCTGCGGATCCCGACGCTCGGCATCTGCTACGGCTTCCAGGTGATGGCGCAGGCTCTCGGCGGCGAGGTCGCGCACACGGGAAGCCGCGAGTACGGGGCGACCGACGCGACGCTCGTCGGATCGGGCGGCACGCTCCTCGAGGGGACCCCGGCCGACCAGAACGTGTGGATGAGCCACGGCGACGCCGTCTCCCGCGCGCCGAAGGGCTTCGAGGTCCTCGCCTCGACGGACGGGACGCCGGTCGCGGCCTTCGGGAACGCCGACGCCTGCCTCTACGGCGTGCAGTGGCACCCCGAGGTGAAGCACTCCGACCACGGCCAGCGCGTCATCGAGAACTTCCTGCACCGCGCGGCGGGGCTGCCGGCCGACTGGAACAGCGAGTCCGTCATCGAGGAGCAGGTCGCCAGGATCCGCGAGCAGGTCGGCGGCGCGCGCGTGATCTCCGCGCTGTCGGGCGGCGTCGACTCCGCCGTCTCGACGGCCCTCGTGCACCGCGCGATCGGCGACCAGCTCACGGCCGTGTTCGTCGACCACGGGCTCCTCCGCAAGGGCGAACGGGAGCAGGTCGAGCAGGACTACGTCGCCTCAACGGGCGTGCGCCTCATCACGGTCGACGCGGCCGACACGTTCCTCGGCCACCTCGAGGGCGTCAGCGACCCCGAGACGAAGCGGAAGATCATCGGCCGCGAGTTCATCCGGTCCTTCGAGAAGGTCCAGCGCGAGCTCGTCGAGGAGGCGAGGGCCGAGGGGGAGCCGATCCGCTTCCTCGTGCAGGGCACGCTCTACCCCGACGTCGTGGAGTCCGGCGGGGGATCGGGCACCGCGAACATCAAGAGCCACCACAACGTCGGCGGCCTCCCCGACGACCTGGAATTCGGCCTGATCGAGCCCCTGCGCACGCTCTTCAAGGACGAGGTGCGCCAGATCGGGCGGGAGCTCGGCATCCCAGAGGAGATCGTCGGCCGTCAGCCCTTCCCCGGGCCTGGCCTGGCGATCCGGATCATCGGCGAGGTCACGCGTGACCGGCTCGAGACCCTGCGCGAGGCCGACGCGATCGCCCGCGAGGAGCTCACGGCAGCGGGGCTCGACGGCGAGATCTGGCAGTGCCCCGTCGTGCTGCTGGCCGATGTGCGCAGCGTCGGCGTCCAGGGCGACGGCCGCACCTACGGGCATCCGGTCGTGCTGCGCCCCGTCTCGAGCGAGGACGCGATGACGGCCGACTGGACGCGCCTCCCGTACGACGTGCTGGCGCGGATCTCCAACCGGATCACCAACGAGGTCGCCGAGGTCAATCGCGTCACCCTCGACGTGACCTCGAAGCCGCCGGCGACCATCGAGTGGGAGTGACCGGCTGAGCGCATGCCGAAGCGAGGAGGGTGCGTCCGGATGAGTGCGGATCGTGCGGATCGGCCCGGTGCTCGGGGCGTCCTCCTCCGCTCGGAGGCGGGGCGAGCATGACCGCGCCGCTTCCCGACGCGCACTACCTGATCCTCTCGAGCCGTCTCGTCCCCGGTCTCGACGGCGGTTACACCGTCGCGACCATGGCCAGAGCCGCGCAGATGCGGGCAGCGGGAGCGCGCAGCGTCCGGCTGCTGACGTTCGATCCGGGAGCGGCGGCGGATCACGAGGCGCACCGCACGGAGTTCGTCCGGCGCGGGCAGCTCGCGGAGCCGGGCGCGCTGCGCAACCTCTTCGACGATGCCGGCGCGGATCGCTCCTGGCTCCTCGCCGCGGCGACTGCGGGGGAGCGCGACGCGGCGCTGGACTACCGCTCGATCCCGGATGCCGCGGGCCGGCCGATCGCCGCGCTCCCGCAGGTTCCCGATCCCTCGGGCTGGCACCTCTCGGAGGCCCCCGTCGTCGTCTTCGACGCCGACGGCGCTGAGCGCGGCGTCATCGCCGGATTCCGCGCGCTCTACCGCGCGTGGCTCGAGCACGTGGTCGCCGAGGCGCGCGCCGCGGCCGATCGCCCGGTCGTCGTGATCTGCGAGTCGCGGCAGCTCGGGGAGCTGCTGGCGGACTGGGGCGACCCTGAGGTGAGGATCGTCCACACGATCCACACCATGCACGTCGAGCCGCCGTTCACCCCGGACGCCCCACTCAATGCGCTGTGGCGGCGCTGGTTCGCCGTCGCGGACCGCTTCGATGCGATCGCCTGGCCGACCGCGGCGCAGCGCGACGACGTGGCGGCCCGCTTCGGCGGCGACAACCATGCGGTCGTGCCGAACGGCGTCGCCGGGCCGGAGACCGTGACGCCGGCGGGGGAGCGGGCGTGCACGCGCGTCGTCATGATGAACCGCCTCGCCCCGGGCAAGCGCGTCGACCACGCGATCGGAGCCTTCCTCGCGGCGGACGTCGACGGGGCCTCCCTCGACATCCACGGCGACGGGCCGGAGCGCGAGCGGCTGCAGCGGCTCATCGACGACCGCGGCGCCGGCGACCGGGTCACGCTGTGCGGCGCGACGGATCGGCCGGGCGCAGTGCTCGACGAGGCCGCGCTGTTCGTCACCTCGACCGCCTACGAGGGGCAGGGGCTCGCGATCGTCGAGGCCGCGGCGCACGGGTGCCCCGTCGTGAGCTACGACATCCGCTACGGCCCGGCCGACGTGCTCGCGGACGGCGGCGGCGTCCTCGTGCCCGACGGCGACGAGGACGCGCTGGCCGACGCGATCCGCGCGGTCATGGGTGACGCCGAGCTGCGTGATCGCCTGTCGCGCGAGGCCGTGACGCGCGCGGGCCGCTGGTCGCCCGATGCCGCCATGACGGCGCTCGGCTCGGCCGTGGTCGCCGCCCTGGCCGCTCCGCCTCGGCGCTGACCCTCGCGTCCCGCACAACGCAGTCGATCCGTCGCGGACCGCCCGGCCGGTCCCGGTCGTTCCGGGCTTCGCGCCCGACCGGCCTCAGGGAATGACTGCATTGTGCCGGGAGCACGACGAAGGGCCGCCCCGATGCGGGACGGCCCTTCGAGAGAGGACGGCTCGGCGTCAGTCGCTCGAGGAGAAGATCGCGGCGATGCGCAGGATCTCGACGTAGAGCCAGACGACGGTCACCATGATGCCGAAGGCGCCCTGCCAGCCGTACTTGCGCGGGGCGCCGTTGCGCACGCCCTGCTGGATCTGGTCGAAGTCGAGCACCAGCGAGTAGGCCGCCATGATCACGACGAACACGCCGATGATCAGGCCCAGCGGGATCCCCATGATCTCCATCGAACGCAGGCCGAACGGGTTGGTGTTCACGCCCGTCCACATGAGCACGACGTTCAGCAGCGAGAAGACCAGGTAGCCGATCATCGCGATCATGAAGACCTTGGTGGCCTTCTTCGACGCGCGGACCTTGCCGCTCGCGAACAGCGCCAGGGTCACGGCGAAGACGGCGACGGTCGCCAGCGTCGCCTGCATGACGACGCCGGGGAAGACGAACTCGAAGTAGGCCGAGACGCCGCCGACGAACAGGCCCTCGAACAGCGCGTATCCGAAGATGAGGGGAACGCTCGGGCTCTTCTTGAAGATGTTGACCATCGCCAGCACGAAGCCGCCGAGGGCGCCGATGATCCACGGCATGACCGAGATGCCGGTGGCCTGCGCCGGGGAGAACGCGCCTCCCAGTGTCCACACCCAGCTGACGACGGCGGTGGCGAGCATCGCGGCGAACAGGAGGACCGTCTTGATGACGCTGTCCTCGACCGTCATCCGCCCGGTGTCGACGGCGTCGGCGGGCGGGGCCGCGTACATGCCCTCCATGTGCGCCTGCTGGCTCGGGTCGACCGACCCGGGCTGAGCGTAGCCCGGGTAGCCCTGCTGCTGCGCGTTGGGGTTCTGCTGCTGCCCGTAGCCGGGCTGTGCCGGCGGCTGCAGCGATGTCCCGTACGCCCCCTGCGGCGCCTGGAACACGGGGTTGTTGAATCCGGGTCTGGCCATAGCTGTGGTCACACTCCAAGGTCGGTGACGCCGCCGTCACGACGCCGTCTGCTCAGCGTAACGCGGATGTCCTATGGATGTCCTGGCATTCCGCGATGGAGGCGGGCCGTTCGCCGCGGGTGAACGGCCGGGCATCCCTGCGGTGCCATAGCCTCGACACATGACCTCGACGGCGCCGCTCGTGATCGCGCACCGGGGCGCCTCCGGGTACCGTCCGGAGCACTCGCGCTCCGCGTACGAACTGGCGATCCGGATGGGGTGCGACGCGGTCGAGCCCGACGTCGTGGCGACGAGGGACGGCGTGCTCGTCGTGCGCCACGAGAACGAGATCTCCGGCACGACGGACGTGGCCGATCGCCCGGAGTTCGCCGATCGTCGCCGGACCGCCCGCATCGACGGCGTCTCCATGACGGGCTGGTTCACCGAGGACTTCACCTGGGACGAGCTGAGCACCCTGACGGTGCGCGAGCGGATCCCCGAGGTCCGGCCGGAGAGCGCCCGCTTCGACGGCACGGAGCCGATCCTCCGGCTGCGGGACGTCCTCGACCTCGTCGCGGGGGCCGCGCCCGCCGAGGGCCGCACGGTCGGCGTCGTGATCGAGATCAAGCACGACGCGCACTTCCGGTCGATCGGGATCGACCTCGCCGCCCTCGTGGCCGATGACGTGCGCTCGGCCGGCTGGGGAGGCCCTGCGCGGCCGGTGACGGTCGAGGCCTTCGAGCAGAGCCCGCTTCGCCGCCTGCGCCGGAGCGGCTTCGAGGCCGAGCGCATCTTCCTCGTGGAGGCGAAGGGCGCGCCGGCCGACCTCGTCAGGGAGCGGGGAGCGGACGCGCCGACGTACGCCGAGCTCATCACTCCCGCTGGACTCGATGCGCTGGCGGGGGTGGTCGACGGGATCAGCGTCGCGAAGTCGCTCGTGCTCGCGCCCGATCGGCTGGGGCGGGTGACGCGGCCGGGTCGGATCGTCGAGGACGCCCACGCGCGCGGGCTGCGCGCGCTCACCTGGACCTGCCGGCCGGAGAACCGTTTCCTCCTGCGGCAGTTCCGGGGGACGGGCGGCGCGAGCGCGTTCGGCGACTACGCGGCCGAGTGGCGCGTCATCCGCGACAGCGGCATCGACGGCGTGTTCGTCGACCACACCGACCTCGGCGTCGCGCAGTTCCGCGGCTGACAGCGCTCGCGAGTCGAGATCAGCTCGCGTCGGCGTCCGTTCCGATGAGCTGGAACTCGCGCTCCACCACGGCGGTGGCGGCGTCGACGTCGCCGCTGGCGATGGCATCGGCGAACTCCTCGAAGTCCGCGACGATCGTCTCCGGCGTCTGCGTCAGCTTGTGCACTCCCCGGTTGGCGCGCTCCAGTGCGAACCACGCCTCGCTGTACGTGCGCGAGAACATCTCGTTCCGCGTGGCGGCGGCGAGGTGCGCCCACAGGGAGTTGGCGACCTGGTGGATGTGCTGGACGGCGGGGACGTCCTCCGTATCGATGGTGCGCGCGAGGTCGGCGATCGCGCGCGACAGCTCGACGGCCTTCTCCCGCTCCTCGTCCGTCATCCGAGGAAGGGCCATGCGCACGGCGGAGAGGGCCTGGTGGCCGAGGAATTCGAAGGTGTCGCGGATGCCCTGCTTCGAGACCTCGGTGACGCGGGTGAAGCGGCTGGCGGACATCTCGATGAGCCCGATCCGCTCGAGACGCTGGAGCGCCTCGCGCACCGGCATGCGGGAGACGCCGAGGTCGGCGGCGATGTCCTGGTCGCGGATGCGCGCGCCCGGCTCGAGCGATCCGTCGATGATCGCTTCTCCGAGGCGCTCGTAGACCGCGTCGGCGAGCCGCTGCGTCTCCTGCTCGACGGGTCCGGTCTGGTGTGGCATTTCTCTTCCCTTCGCGGGCGGTCCCCACGGTGGCGTGCGTTCGCCCGCGCCGGCGTCGGAGCGTGTGGTTCGTTCTCGGCGGGGCTCGGAGGGGTTCTCCGGTGGGGTGAACATATCTCGAAATGATTACGGAATCCCTGGGAATGAGACATCATCCGATAACATCCCCAGGTTCCCGGGCAGTCGATGGGGAGTGCGATGGTCTCTCGCGGGGCGCCGCGCGGACGACCGCGGCCGGATCGCGATGTCGGAGGCCGCGCCTAGACTGGCAGGGCCATGTCTGATGCTTCCCCGCCGATCATCGTCCCCGCGGGTGCGGCGCCCGTCCCGACTGGGACCGATCCGCTCCTCGACGGCCTCAACCCGCAGCAGCGCGAGGCGGTCGAGTACCGCGGCCAGGCCCTCCTCATCGTCGCGGGGGCCGGGTCGGGCAAGACGCGGGTGCTCACCCACCGGATCGCGTCCCTCCTGCGCGCGCGCGAGGCGTGGCCGAGCCAGATCCTCGCGATCACGTTCACGAACAAGGCCGCGCAGGAGATGCGCGAGCGCGTCGAGCAGCTCGTCGGCGACAGCGCACGCGGGATGTGGATCTCGACGTTCCATTCGGCGTGCGTGCGCATCCTCCGCCGAGAGGCCGAGCAGTTCGGCTTCACGAAGTCCTTCACGATCTACGACTCCGGCGACTCGCGGGCGCTCATCAAGCGGCTGGTCAAGGACCACGAGGCCGATGCTCTCGGCCTCACCCCCGCCGGCGTCCAGTCCAAGATCTCCAAGCTCAAGAACGAGCTCTCCGACGCAGAGGCCTACGCGCGCACCGTCAGCTCGGAGGATCCGGCCGAGCGTGTGTTCATCGAGGTGTTCGCCGACTACCAGCGCCAGCTGCGCAAGGCGAACGCCTTCGACTTCGACGACCTCATCGCGCAGACCGTGTTCCTCTTCCGGGCGTTCCCGCACGTGGCGGACGTCTACCGCAAGCGCTTCCGGCACGTCCTCGTCGACGAGTACCAGGACACCAACCACGCGCAGTACGCCCTCATCCACGAGCTCACCCGTCCGATCTCCGAGGAGGTCGACGCCGGCGGCGCGGTCGCGCTGCTGCCGGAGCAGGACGGCGCCTCGCTCACGGTCGTCGGCGACTCCGATCAGTCGATCTACGCCTTCCGCGGCGCCGACATCCGCAACATCAGCGAGTTCGAACGCGACTTCCCCGGGGCGAAGGTCGTCCTGCTCGAGCAGAACTACCGCTCCAGCCAGAACATCCTCGACGCCGCCAACGCGGTGATCTCGAACAACTTCGACCGCAAGGACAAGAAGCTCTGGACGGCCGAGGGCGCCGGCGAGTCCGTCGTCGGGTTCACCGGCTATTCGCAGCACGACGAGGCGCAGTTCGTCGCCGACGAGGTCGAGTCCCTGCGGCGCACCGGGGTCGACTACGGCTCGATGGCGGTGTTCTACCGCACGAACTCGCAGTCGCGCGCGCTCGAGGAGATCCTGATCCGCTCGGCCGTGCCGTACAAGATCATGGGCGGGACGAAGTTCTACGACCGCGCCGAGATCAAGGACGCGCTCGCGTACGTCGTGGCGGTGGCGAACCCCGCCGACGAGATGGCGGTGCGGCGCATCCTCAACCGCCCGAAGCGGGGGATCGGAGCCGTCACCGAGACGTCGATCGCGCAGTTCGCCGCCGAGCGCGGGATCACGTTCCGCGACGCGCTCTCCCACGCCGACGAGCTCGGCGTGGGGCCGAAGGTGCGCCAGGCGATCACCCGGCTCGACGAGGTGCTGGGCGAGGCGCGCGAGATCATGCTGCCGTCCTCCGGCGAGGTGCCGCCGCCGAGCTCGGTCACCGAGGGGCTGCGGGTGCTGCTGGACAAGAGCGGCTACCTCGACGCGCTGCGTGCCTCGCGCGATCCGCAGGACGAGGCGCGGGTCGAGAACCTCGACGAGCTCGTCGCCGTGACGCGCGAGTTCGCGCGCAACAACCCCGACGGGACCCTCGTCGACTTCCTCACCGAGGTCGCGCTCGTCGCCGACACCGACGACCTCGACGACGCCACGGGCGCCGTCTCGCTCATGACCCTCCACACGGCGAAGGGCCTGGAGTTCGACACCGTGTTCCTCACGGGCGTCGAGGAGGACCTGATCCCGCATCGGATCTCGGCAGGCGAGCCCGGAGGACCGCAGGAGGAGCGCCGCCTGTTCTATGTCGGCATCACGAGGGCGCGTCGGCGCCTCTACCTCTCGCTCGCCATGACGCGCGCGCAGTTCGGCGAGGTGTCGGTGGCCATGCCGAGCCGGTTCCTGCAGGAGATCCCCGCCGGTCTCATCGACTGGCGTCAGTCGCCCGGCGACGTCAACTCGCGCGGGGGCACGCAGTCGCGGGCGCTCAACGCACGCCGCCCCGGCGGCGACCGCTGGGGCCCGACGGCGCTGCCGCCGGGAGGCGGGCTCAAGCCGAAGGCGACGTCGCTCGAGAAGTTCCCCAACCGCGTCACGGGGAAGGTGCGCGACAACTCCGCCCTGGAGCTCGCGCCGGGCGATCGCGTGCGGCACGACGACTTCGGCGAGGGCACGGTCGACGCCGTGACCGGGGAGGGCGCCAAGCGGATCGGCCACGTGCGCTTCGACGAGGTCGGCCCGAAGAAGCTGCTCATCAAGATCGCCCCGCTCGAGAAGCTCTGACGCTGCGCTCGGCCCGCCCGACGAATCGACCGGGGCCCGGCGACGGCCTCGCGCCAGCACGTAGGCTGGGCGCATGGGCCTGTTCTCTCGGAAGAAGAAGGACGATCGCGATCGTGCGGCCGACGAGGCGGCCGACGAGCAGTCGCCGGAGTCGGCCCCCGCTGAGCCGGGCGCCGGGCGGCCCGGTGAGGACTCCCCACAGGACGCGGCGGAGGCCCCGGATCGTCCGGAGGAGAGCCAGGGGAACGGCGCCGACGACGCCGAGCAGGGCGCCGGCGAGGCGCCGTCCGTGAACATCTCGATGTCGTCGTTCCAGGGGCTCGGGTCTCCCGCTGGCACGCCGACCGCGCCATCGCCGTCGGAGTCCGAATCCGAGTCGGGGAGCGTGCCGGAGGGACAGCCCGCGGCCAGGCCGCCGCTTCCCGGAGCGCCGGCCGCGCCGCCGACGCAGGTCGAGACCGTGCCGGGCCTGCGCGACAACGCCCTCGTGCGCGACGCCCTCGCCGCGCTTCCCGAGAAGCCGACCGGCGCGCAGATGATGGGCGTCATCCGTCAGATGATGCAGGGGCACCTCTATCTGCGCGTGCAGGGCGATGCCCGCAAGCAGCTGGCGGATGGCGGCCAGATCACCTTCGGCGTCGCGAAGGCGGGCGACAAGGACTACATGATGGCGTTCAGCTCCGGCGCCGCGCTGCGCGACGCCGTCAAGGCCGACGGCGACACGCAGACGTCCGCGGTCGGGCAGCCGACTCCCGCGCTCATCAAGCACCTG
The DNA here is from genome assembly GCA_052092505.1 of Microbacterium sp. Taxonomy (GTDB): domain Bacteria; phylum Actinomycetota; class Actinomycetes; order Actinomycetales; family Microbacteriaceae; genus Microbacterium. Next base: position 9,280 of record JBQDDT010000043.1, read on the forward strand.
CTCGCGGGGACCTTCGCGGGGCTCATCGTCGACAACTACTCGACGCCCGGCCGCGCCGTCCTGCCGCGGGAGGTGCTCGAGAAGGCGTTCACGCAGTCGGATCCCGACCTGCGGATCAAGACGCTCCTCGCGCAGCCGCGCGACGCGGAGACGCCGGCCAGGATCGCCGCGGCTCTCGCCGACCAGCCGCCGATCTGGGTCGCCGTCGGGGAGGTCTCCAAGGACGACCCCGATCCCGACCAGAAGCGGTTCGGGGTGGCCGAGGCGCGCCTGGCCGACGGCACACGGCTCCTGCAGGTGTTCTCGCACCCGCTCGAGGTCGTGGCGCTCGGGCGGCCGGAGAAGGCGATGCCGATCACCATGGACCGGATCGCGAAGATGCTGAGGGAGCATCCGCAGCTGGGCGGCCTGCTGATCGACCCCGCCGGCCCGCTCATGACCCTCACCCGCGAGGAGCTCGCGCCGGTGATGGCGCTCGCCGAGTAGGGCTACGTCGCCGGCTCGGCGTACCCCGACTGCGAGAGGTACGCCGCCGTCGCCTCGGCCCGGTTCGAGACGCCCATCTTGCGATAGAGATTCGCGACGTGGAACTTCACGGTGTTCTCACTGATCCCGAGCGTCGTGGCGATCTCGCGATTGTGCGCGCCGGAGGCGAGGCGGTTGAGCACATCGATCTCTCGTTCCCCCAGCGACCAGCTCGTCGGTCGCATCCCTCGCCCCTGCGGCGGATCCAGCGGGATCACGACCGACATCTCGGTGCCCCAGCCCGGCGTCGCATCCACGTCGATCCGACCGCGCATCGCGTGCACGCGGTCGCGGATGAGGCGCATCCGGATCGACTCGGCGGTCGTCTCGCCCTCGCCGTCGTCGCGCAGCGCGATGAGGAGGTTGGATCCGTCGCAGTCCCACCGCGCCCGCACGCGTGTGACGCCGGGGTCGTCGATCATGACGAGGATGGCGCCGCGGACGACGGCGCGCGCTCCGTGGGCGACCTCGCTCGGCAGCGGGCGTCCGTCGACGGGCGGCTCGACGAACTGCACGTCGACGTCCCGGAAGCGCGTCAGCGGACGCAGGTCGTCGCGCAGTCGCCCGAACGCGGTCGCGACCGGCTCCTCGGTGACCGTGCGGGCTCTCCCGCTCGCCGTGCGCAGGTGCACGAGCCCCTCCGCGGCGATCGCCGTGGCGGCCTGGCGGGCGGCCCGATCCTCGAGACGCGGTGAGCGCAGCGAGGCGAGCACCGTCTCGAGGGTCGTCGAGTACTCGGCGCCGAGCTCGGCGAGCGCCTCCATGCGCACTCCTGACGAGTACCTGGCATGGCGCAGATAGTCGGGTGGCGCATGGTCGGCGAGCTCCTGGATGCGCAGGCTCACGATGTTCCACAGATCGAGCACGGTCTCCTCGCCGTGCGGATCCGGCCGCGCACCGGCCAGGGCGAGCACGGCGCCGTTGCGGGATACGGCGATGAGGCCCTGCACCGTCCGACCGTCGACGTCGAGCTCGTCGTGCCGCGCCGAGCCGGGGCGCATCGTGCGTCGGCGTTCGTCGAGGTCGAGATACGACACCCCTCGGACGAACCCGTCGTCGCCGGCGCCGCGGCGGTGGCCGCCGTCGACGTCGGCTGCGAGGACCACGAGCGCGTCGTGCGGAGCGAAAGGCGCCAGGAGCAGGGACAGCCGCTCCGGCAGGCGCGCCGGCGGGGACGTCACCGTCTCCGAGAGCTCCCGCAGAGTGTCGCGGGTGCATTCCGCTCCGCCATCGGGCATGCCCTGAGAGTACCCATCCGATCGGGTGGGCGAAACGGCCCGGGCGGGTGATTCACCCGCCCGTTCGGACCGGCGAGACTCGCAGCAGGCGGCGACGCGGCCGCGGAACGGGAGGACGCAGATGTCCGGGAACAGAGCCGTTGCGTACAAGGGGCCGGGCGAGGTCGAAGTCGTCGACACCCCGTACCCGGAGTTCGAACTGAGGGACGGGCCGGGGGTGCACCCGGCGAACGTCGGCCGAAAGGTGCCGCACGGCGCCATCCTGCGCACCGTGTCGACCAACATCTGCGGATCCGACCAGCACATGGTCCGCGGCCGCACGACCGCCCCAGCCGGCCTCATCCTCGGCCATGAGATCACCGGGGAGGTCGTCGAGGTCGGGCCGGACGTCGAGTTCGTCTCGGTCGGGGACATCGTCTCCGTGCCGTTCAACATCGCCTGCGGGCGGTGCCGGAACTGCAAGGAGGGCAAGACGGGGATCTGTCTGAACGTGAACCCGGATCGGCCGGGGTCGGCCTACGGATACGTCGACATGGGCGGCTGGGTCGGAGGACAGGCCGAGTACGTTCTCGTCCCGTACGCGGACTGGAACCTGCTGACGTTCCCCGATCGGGATCAGGCACTCGAGAAGATCCTCGACCTCACGATGCTCAGCGACATCTTCCCGACCGGGTTCCACGGCGCGCGCACGGCCGGCGTCGGGCCTGGTTCGACCGTCTACATCGCCGGGGCCGGGCCCGTGGGGATCGCGGCGGCCGTCGGCGCCCAGCTGCTCGGCGCGGCCGCGGTGCTCGTAGGCGACCTCAATGCCGACCGGCTCGCCCAGGTGCGCGCGATCGGCTGCGAGCCCGTCGACGTGTCGCGGGGCGATCCGCGCGACCAGATCGAGCAGATCCTCGGCGTCCCGGAAGTGGATGCCGGCGTCGACGCGGTGGGCTTCGAGGCTCGGGGGCACGGGGCGGATGCCTCGCACGAGGCGCCGGCGACCGTGCTCAACTCGCTCATGGACGTCACGGCGGCCGGCGGCGCGCTCGGGATCCCCGGGCTCTACGTCACGGGGGACCCCGGAGGGGTCGACGAGGCGGCCCAGGAGGGGTCGCTGTCGCTCCGACTCGGCCTCGGATGGGCGAAGTCGCTGTCGTTCACGACCGGGCAGTGCCCCGTCATGGCGTACAACCGACAGCTCATGCAGGCGATCCTGCACGAGCGGGTCCAGATCGCGAAGGCCGTGAACGCCACGCCGATCCCGCTCGAGGACGCCCCGCGCGGCTACGCGGAGTTCGACGGCGGCGCGGCGAAGAAGTACGTCCTGGACCCCAACGGATACATCGCCGCGTGAGGCGCGGCGCGAGGAGAGGAACGACATGTCTGTGAACCTGGAGGACGCTCGCCGCATCATCGCCGCGGGTGAGGCCGAGGCCGACCGCATCGGCCAGCCCATGAACATCGCCGTCGTCGACGCCGGCGGCAACCTCGTCGCCCACGTCCGGCAGGACGGCGCGTGGATCGGCAGCATCGAGATCTCGATCAGCAAGGCGTGGACGTCGCGGGCGTTCGACATCTCGACGAAGGATCTCGGGGACAACGCGCAGCCGACGCAGCAGTTCTTCGGGATCCACACGACCAACGCCCACGGGCGCGGCGTGGCGATCTTCGCTGGCGGCGTGCCGCTCACGCGTGATGGCGCGGTCGTCGGCGCGGTCGGCGTCAGCGGAGGAACCGGGGTGCAGGACCAGTCGGTGGCGGAGGCCGCGGCCGGCGCGCTCTGACTCGGTCGTTCGTCGTCGTTCGGGCGCCGTGCCTGTTCCGTCGACGGGACCGGCGCCCTACGCTCGGGGCATGGCGTCGGAGCGGATCGTCCTGGAAGCCGGTGGGCGGGAGGTCTCGCTCTCGAGCCCCGATCGGGTCGTCTGGCCGGAGCAGGGGATCACCAAACGCGAGCTGGCCGAGTACCTGATCGCCGTGGCCGATCCGTTCCTCGCGCACAACGGCGATCGGCCGGTGTCGCTGGAGCGCTTCCCCGCATCCGTCGATGGAGACAGCTTCTTCTCGAAGAACCCGCCGAAGGGCGCCCCCGACTTCGTCGAGTCCGTTCCCGTCACGTACAACAGCGGCAGGCGGCACCGGCAGCTCGTGCTCACCGAGGCGGCCGCGATCGTCTGGGCCGCGCAGATGAACGCCGTCGTGTTCCATCCGTGGGCGTCGCTGGCCGCCGACACGGACCGACCGGTCGAGCTGCGCATCGACCTGGATCCCCAGCCGGGGACCGATGTCGCCGACGCGGCATATGCCGCTCACGGCATGCGCGAGGTGCTGGGCGAGGCGGGGCTCGAGCTCTGGCTGAAGACGAGCGGGAGCCGCGGCATCCACGCGTTCTGCCCGATCGAGCCGGAGTGGGACTTCCTCGACGTGCGGCACGCCGTGATCGCGGCAGGGCGCGAGCTCGAGCGGAGGATGCCGGACCGGGTGACGCTGAGCTGGTGGAAGGAGGAGCGCGGCGAGCGGATCTTCATCGACTACAACCAGGCAAACCGCGACCGCACGATGGCGGGCGCGTACAGCCCGCGCCCGCTTCCGGACGCGACCGTGTCGACGCCGCTGTCGTGGGACGAGCTCGACGGCGTCGATCCGCACGCGTTCACCGTCCGCACCGTGCCGGACCGGCTGCGCGAGCACGGGGATCCCTGGGCGTCGTTCGCCGAGCGTCCCGGCCGGATCGACACGCTGCTCGAGTGGTGGCGACGCGACCTCGATGACGGGCTCGGCGAGCTCCCGTTCCCTCCGGACTTCCCGAAGATGCCGGGGGAGCCCCCGCGCGTGGCCCCCTCCCGCGCCAGGAAGGCGTGAGCGCCGTCAGGCGAAGACGTGCTCGAGCGTCGCGGGCAGCCCGCGGTCGCGAAGCGCCGTGCGTGCGGCGAACCACCCTGCCATGCCGTTCACGCCGGGACCGGGCGGGGTCGACGCCGAGGCGAGGTAGACGCCCCGCATCGGCGTGCGCCACGGGGCGGGGGAGACGACGGGGCGCCGGAACGCCTGAGCGAGCGTGAAGGCGCCGCCGAGCACGTCGCCCCCGACCGCGGAGGGGTTCTCGTGCTCCCTCTCGCTCGCCGGGACGGCCCACGAGGCCAGGATCCGATCGCGGAAACCCGGAGCGAAGCGCTCGACCTGTGCGGTGACGAGCTCGGTCGGATCGAGCGTCGATCCGTGCGGCACGTGGATATACGCCCACAGCACATGGTTCCCGTCCGGCGCGCGGGTCGGGTCGAGGACGGACGGCTGCACGGCGAGCACATACGGGCGCTCGGAGATCCGGCCGGCGGCGACGGCGTTCTCGCTCGCCTCCGTCTCGGCGCGCGTGCCGCCGACGTGGACCGTGGGCGCCAGCGCGAGGGCGTCGTCGGCCCACGGCACCGGTCCGTCGAGGGCGAAGTCGACCTTCGCGGATCCCGGGCCGTACGAGAAGCGCCGCAGCGCACGCGCGTAGCCGGAGGGGATGTCGGGGAGCGTGAGGGCGAGCCGCGGCGGCGCGTCGAGCAGGAGGAGATCGCCGGCGGCCGGGTCGCCGCGATCGAGGGAGGACAGATCGCGCACGCGGACGCCTGTCTCGACGCGCCCGCCGTGCGCGACGAGATCCGCGCAGAGCGCGTCGGCGATCGCCTGCGCACCCCCGCGAGGGAAGCCCCACCCCGTCTCGGTGTGGGCGTGCGCGGCGAGCATGAGGCCGGCGGCGGCGCCAGGGAGGGAGGGGAGCGGGGTGTTCGCGTGGGCGAGCACGCCGGTCAGGAGGGCGTGCGCCTGGTCGGTGCGGAAGGCGCGGCGGCCCGCCCGCGTCCCCGCGGGGAACATCCGCAGCGCGAAGCGGAGCGTCGTCAGCGGATCCCGCGGGAGCCGGATCAGGTTCGAGCCGGTGAAGTCGACC
>JBQDDT010000043.1:14971-18662 GCA_052092505.1 Microbacterium sp.
TCGACCACGCCGTCGATGCGCCGAGCGAGCGGGCCGCGGATCCGCTTCCACACGGCACCGTCCGCCCCGAGGCCCGACGCCGTGCGCTCGATGTCGCGCCACGCGACGGCCGAGGTGCCCGGAGCGACGGCCTGGGCGTACGAGACGTCGGGGATGACCCAGTCGATCGCGTCGACGACGCCGGCAGCGCGGAGCACGGGCGAGGTCAGCGCGATCGGGTGGACGGCCGAGCACACGTCGTGCCGGAATCCCGGCAGCGTCAGCTCCGCCGTGCTCACCCCGCCGCCGGCGTGGTCCGCGGCCTCGAGGACCGTCACGTCGTAGCCGCTGCGGGCGAGCGCGACGGCCGCCGTCAGCCCGTTGGGGCCGCTTCCGACGACGGTCGCTCGCATCCCGCCATTGTGTCAGGCGCGGGGGCCGAGCGACCCGCCGATGCGTCACCGCGTTCCGGCTCCCGCGCCGCCGTCACGCCCGCCGCGCGCCCGGGCGGAGTACGCCGCGCCGAACGGAGGACCCCGCGGGGTCGAGTGCACTCATCTCGGGCCGGGGTGCTCACCCGGCGGCGGGAGGGCAGAGCCGCCGATCCGGCTGGACGTGTCCGCCGGCGCCCGCCCGGGCGGAGTACGCCGCGCCGAACGGAGGACTCCGCGAGGCCGGGCGCACTCATCTCGGGCTGGGGTGCTCACCCGGCGAGGGGCGGGACGGCGGCAACCGCTCTACACGAACGCGCCGACGCCGGTGATGTCGCGCCCGATGAGGAGCGCCTGGACGCTCTCGGTGCCCTCGTAGGTGTGGATCGCCTCGACATCGGCGAGGTGCTGGACGACACGATTCTCCAGGAGGATCCCGTTGCCGCCGAGCATGTCCCTGGCGGTCCTGGCGATGCTCCGCGCCGCACGGGTGTTGTGGTACTTCGCCAGCGACGCCTGCGTGGGGCGCAGCTCGCCCGCCGCCTCGACGTCGGCGAGGCGGCGGCAGTACAGCTGCATCGCCGTGAGCTCCGCGAGCATCTCCGTCAGCCGCTCCTGCACGAGCTGGAAGCGCGCGAGCGGCCGGCCGAACTGCTCCCGCTGCGTCGCGTACGCGAGCGCCGCCTCGTAGCAGGCCGTCGCGTGCCCAAGCGCCGACCACGCGACTCCGGATCGCGTGGCGAACAGGACCGTCGATGTGTCGCGGAACGAATGCGCACCGGGAAGGAGCGCGTCGTCGTCGACGCGGACGTCGCGGAATCGGATGTGGGCCTGGTGGATCGCGCGCAGCGCGACCTTCCCCTCGATGACGGTGCCCTCGTAGCCCGGGGCGTCCTGCTCGACGAGGAAGCAGCGCACGGCGCCGTCGTCATCCGCTCCAGGCGCATCGATGCGCGCCCACACGAAGGTGATCCCGCCGGAGGCGCCGTTGCCGATCCACTTCTTCGCCCCGCGGATGACCCATCCGTCGCCGTCGCGCGTCGCGACGGTCTCGAGCGAGGTGGAGTCGGATCCGTGCGTCGGCTCGGTGAGCGCGAACGAGCCGAGCACGGCGCCGGTCGCGAGCGGCCGCAGCCAGCGCTCCTTCTGGGCGTCGCTGCCGTACAGCGCGAGGGTGCGCAGGGCGAGCCCGCCCTGGACGGCCAGGATCGTGCCGAGCGATCCGTCGCCGCGGGAGAGCTCCATGTTGACGAGCCCGGCCGCCAGCGGGGACAGGCGCGTGAGCCCCGGGTGGTCGATCCCGTCGGTCATGAGGTCGAGCTCGCCCATGCGGGCCACGACGTCGAGCGGGTAGTCGGCACTCTCCCACGCGGCGAGCATGCGGTCGCCGGTGTCGTCCACGAGGGTGCGGGCGCGCTCCCAGGCGTCGCGGTCGGGTCCTGAGACGTCGGCGAAGACGCCGTAGTAGTCGGAATCGAGCGGGGCGGTGACGTCGTACGGCTCCGTGCGGTCGCCGGGGAGAGGGTCGGTCATGCCGTCACGCTACGGCGGACGCCGCCGGCGCACGACCCGTTTGTGCGTCGCCCACAGCCGGCCCCCGAGCGCACGGCACGCTCCCGAGTGGACCAGAGACAACCCGCGCCCGCCGGACCGGGCGGATGCTCAGGGCGCGCCGACGAGCAGGAGGAAGTCGGCCGGGGCGCTCGTGAAGCGGGTCACCACGCCGAGCGCGACGAGCACGATGCCGGCGAGGCGGATCGTGAGGACGGCCCACGCATCGGACGGCCGGGAGGTGCTCGCGCGGCGGGGCATGCGGTCGGTCTCGCGGCGTGGCGAGTCGCGCACAGGGACGGCGGATGTGGTCCGGATGTGGTCAGCGCGGCCGTCTCGGATAAGCTGGGGTCGCAAGCTTGTGGAAAGGGCGCGGATGTTCCTGCTCAGCATCATTCTGTTCGTCGGCGGTCTCGCCCTGTTCGGCGTGGCCTTCATGCCGTTCATCACGGTGGGCTTCGTCCACGCGATCGTGTTCGCGCTCGGCATCATCTGCGTGTGCCTGGCGATGGCGCTGCCGATCCACGCGCGATCCGGCGCCAAGTACCAGCGCTGATCCGGTCTTCCTGAACGCACCCGCCCCACGGTGGGTGCGTTCGTCGTTCCCGCACCGCTCGCGAGAGGCATCGAGACCGGCGGGTCGCCCCCATGTTTCGATGCATCTCGCGAGTTTCGGTGCATCTCGCGGGTGAGGGCGGGCGGGTGCTGCCTTGACGCGCCGCGAGGGTGCTCGTAGGCTCGTGTTACCGGTCACAGGGGCCGACCACAGAGCAGTGAGGTTTTCGTGAACGACGCCGTCCCCGCATTCCCCGCCGACGTCGAGCAGGCCATCGCCTCGGTGCGCGCCGACGTCGCCGCCCTCCACGGCGAACTGGTCCGCTACGGACTCGTCGCGTGGACCGGAGGCAACGTCTCCGGCCGCGTGCCGGGGGCCGACCTGTTCGTCATCAAGCCGAGCGGGGTCAGCTATGACGACCTCTCGTCGGACAACATGATCCTGTGCGACCTCGAGGGGACCGTCGTGCCGGGCTCCGTGGGCAGCGAGCGCGCGCCGTCGAGCGACACCGCCGCGCACGCCTACGTGTATCGGAACATGCCGGATGTGGGCGGAGTCGTCCACACGCACTCGACGTTCGCCGTCGCGTGGGCCGCGCGGGGTGAGGAGATCCCCTGCGTGATCACGGCGATGGCCGACGAGTTCGGCGGCCCGATCCCCGTCGGGCCCTTCGCCATCATCGGGGACGACTCGATCGGCCGTGGCATCGTCGAGACGCTCACGGGGCACCGGTCCCGGGCCGTGCTGATGCAGAACCACGGCCCGTTCACGATCGGCGTGAACGCGACCGACGCCGTGAAGGCCGCCGTGATGGTCGAGGACGTCGCGCGCACCGTGCACTACGCGCGCGAGGCGGGCGAGCTCGTCCCCATCCCGCAGGAGGCGATCGACAGCCTGTTCGACCGCTACCAAAACGTGTACGGCCAGAGCTCGGACGCCAGGCGATGAGCGCTGCGGACGACATCCGCGACGGCCGCACCAGCCTGGGGATCGAGCTCGGGTCCACGCGGATCAAGGCCTGCCTGATCGGCTCCGACGCGCACGAGGTCCTCGCGACGGGTGCGCACGCGTGGGAGAACCGGCTCGAGGACGGACTGTGGACCTACGCGCTCGACGACGTCTGGAGCGGCCTGCAGGCCGCCTATCGCGATCTGATGGCGGACGCCGAGGAGCG
>JBQDDT010000044.1:0-18280 GCA_052092505.1 Microbacterium sp.
GACGGCGACGGTCCGGAGCACGTCGGCGCCGGCCCGCCCGGTGAAGGCGAGGGACGTGCGGCGGAGGATCACGTCGTCGAGGTGCACGACGTGCTCGCGCCTGGCCATCCACTCCAGCTCGCGCAGCGAGAGCTCGCCGTCCAGCAGCAGCTCGTCGGGGCCGGCCTCGAGGAAGCGTGTGACCTCGGTGGCCCTGGTGCCGTAGCGCTCCAGGAGGGTGCGGGTGCGCGGAGTGTCGCCGCCGAGCTCCTCTCGCAGCCAGACCGCGATGTCGCCGAGGGTCCTCGGGTAGTCCTGGCCTCCGCCGATCGACAGGTCGCGCGTCCCCACCCGGCGCCGCTCGCCGAGCAGGCTCAGGACCCGGTCGGCGAGGTTCTCGCCGAGCGCGCGGAAGGTGGTCCACTTGCCCCCGACGAGGCTGATGACGGGCAGCCCGTCGAGGTCGGTCTCCTCGACGGTGTAGTCCCGCGAGATCCTTCCGGTGCTGTCGGCGTCGCTCGCCGGCAGGGGGCGGATCCCGCTGAAGCGGTAGACGATCTGATCGCGCGAGACCTCGATCGCGGGGAACACGTGCCGGATGAGATCGAAGAAGTAGTCCACCTCGGTCTCGGTGCATCGCGCGGGCTCCGCCGGGTCGGCGGGGATGTCGGTGGTCCCGACCATCGCCATGCCCTTGATCGGGTAGATCAGGACGATCCGCCCGTCGGAGTGCTCGAAGAAGATCTCCCTGCCGCCGGTGGCCGCGACGAGCTCCGGGTTGTCGAGGACGATGTGGGAGCCCTTGGTGCCGCCCATCAGGCGGGTGCTGTCGCCGATGGCCTGGTTCGTGAGGTCGGTCCACGGGCCGGACGCGTTGACGACGACGTCAGGGCGGACCGTCAGCTCGTCGCCGGTGACGGCGTCGCGCAGGACGATGTCGCGGCCGCGGCGCCCGACCGCCTCGACGTAGTTGAGAGCGCGCCCGCCGGCGGCGATGCCGTCGCCGAGGACATCCAGTGCCAGTCGCTCCGGGTCGTGCATCGACGCGTCGAAGTACGTCGCCGTGTACTCCACGCGCGGGTTCAGCTGGGGGAGCTCCCTGAGAGAGCGCACGCGACCGTGGAACGAATGCCACGGCGTGACTCGCCCCGCGTTCGCGAAGAGGTCGTAGATGGTCAGCCCGGCCTTGATGAGGAGGGCCCCGCGCTCCGACGGTCGGCCCGTGCGACCGAACAGGAAGCGGGCCGGCGCGCTCAGCAGCCCGGAGAAGAGCGAGTAGATCGGGATCGTCGTCTTCAGGGGCTTCACGAAGTGGGGCGCCGCCCTCAGCAGCTCGTTGCGCTCGTGCACCGACTCCTGGACGAGACGGAACTCCCCGTTCTCGAGGTAGCGGACGCCCCCGTGGATCATGTGGCTGGAGGCCGAGGTCGCTCCGGAGGCGAAGTCTCCCCGTTCCACGAGCACGACGTCGACTCCCTGGAGGGCGAGGTCGCGGAACGTGGCGATCCCGTTGATGCCGCCGCCGATCACGAGCACCGAGGCCCTGCCGCTGTCCGTGAGCGACGCGATCGTCTCATCGCGGTGTGCGGCGGCCGGTGACGTGCTCATGGGGCTCCTCGCGGATCGTGCGGCGACGCGGTGCGTGCCGCATCGGTCATGACTAGGCTGAGCCCGATCGAACGGATGCACAAGTCACGTGCACGAACGTGCACGAGCCGTGGGGATCGCGGCGTCGAGGGGATCGGTATGGACGAAGAGGACGAGACGCGGCCGGCCGGGTCGGCGCCGGGGTCCGACGCGGCGGCGCCGAAGCTCGAGCGCGCGCTCGTGGCGGCGCAGCTCTACTACCTCCAGGACCTCACGATGGATGCGATCGCGCGCGAGCTGCGCACGTCGCGCTCGTCGGTGTCGCGGCTGATCAGCCACGCGAAGCAGATCGGGCTCGTCGACGTCCGGATCCGCTCCCCGCTCGAGAACGGCGCGACCCTCGAGCAGCGGCTCGGCGAGCGGTACGGGATCACGGCGTACGTCGTCCCGGTCGGAGGGGAGGCCAACGAGGCGGATCGCCTGGAGCGCGTCGCGATGACGGCCGCGCGCCTCATCGGGCAGTTCGTGGACTCCCACACGACGATCGGCGTGGCGTGGGGGTCGACGCTGGGGGCGATCAGCCGTCACCTGCCGTCGCGCGAGACGCAGGGGGCGACCGTCGTCCAGCTGAACGGCGCGGGGAACACCCTCACCTCGGGCGCCGAGTACGCCAGCGACATCCTCTCCCGCTTCGCGAAGGCGTTCCGCGCCGACGCGCAGCAGTTCCCCGTGCCGGCGTTCTTCGACGATCCCGCCACGAAGGAGGCGATGTGGCGCGAACGCAGCACGAAGCGGGTCCTCGGCATCCAGAACCGGATCGACGTCGCCATCTTCGGCCTCGGGTCACCGGCGGCCCGCGTGCGCAGCCGGGTGTACGTCGGCGGGTACCTGGAGCGCAGCGACTACCGGAGCCTGAACGAGGACGGTGCGGTCGGGGACGTCGCGACCGTCTTCTACCGGGCCGACGGCACGTGGCGCGATATCGCCCTCAACGCCAGGGCGACGGGGCCGGGGATCGATCGGCTCCGCCGGGTGCCGCGTCGGGTGTGCGTGGTGTCAGGTCTTCCGAAGCTCCAGGCCGTGCGCGGCGCGCTCGCCGCGCGGCTGCCCACCGACCTCGTCGTCGACGAGGAGCTCGCTCAGGCGCTGCTCGCCGAGTGACGCTCTGTCGCACGTTCGTGCATGGCCGGGCGGTGCGCCCTGGACGGCCCGTAACGTGGACGGCGGGTGAGGCGGCGACCGCATCGCCGGCCGCGACCACGCGACGAAGGAGTTCCGGTGTCAGAGCAGCACAAGCACATCGTCTCGATCGACCAGGGGACGACGTCGACCCGAGCGATCGTGTTCGACCACGAGGCCAGGATCGTCGCGTCCGGGCAGCGGGAGCATGAGCAGATCTTCCCCCGTCCCGGATACGTCGAGCACGATGCGCTCGAGATCTGGCGGAACACGCGCGAGGTGATCGGGACGGCGCTCGCCGACGCCGACATCACGCGCCACGACGTCGCCGCGATCGGGATCACCAACCAGCGCGAGACGGTCGTCGTCTGGGACCGTGCCACGGGGAAGCCGATCCACAACGCGATCGTCTGGCAGGACACCCGGACCCAGGGTGCTGTCGACGAGCTGGCCGCCGACGGCGGCGTCGACCGGTTCGCCGACGTCACGGGCCTGCCGCTGAACGCCTACTTCTCGGCGTCGAAGCTCGCCTGGATCCTCGACAGCGTCGACGGCGCGCGCGAACGGGCGAAGGCGGGGGAGCTGCTGTTCGGGACCATCGACACGTGGCTCGTCTGGAACCTCTCCGGCGGGACTCACGGCGGAGTGCACATCACCGACGTGACGAACGCCAGCCGCACCCTGCTGATGGATCTGTCGACCCTCGACTGGTCGGATGAGCTCCTCGAGGCGTTCCGCATCCCGCGCGGCATCCTCCCGGAGATCCGCTCGTCCTCCGAGGTCTACGCGAAGGCGAGCTCCAACAGCCTCCTGCGCGAGACGCCGATCGCGGGGATCCTGGGCGATCAGCAGGCGGCGACCTTCGGCCAGGCCGCCTTCGACCGCGGCGCGTCCAAGAACTCCTACGGGACGGGCAACTTCGTCCTGTTCAACACCGGGGCGGAGCGCGTGCGCTCCGACAACGGCCTGCTCTCGACGGTCGCCTACAAGCTCGGCGACGACGCCCCGGTCTACGCGCTCGAGGGCTCGATCGCGGTCACGGGATCGCTCGTGCAGTGGCTGCGCGACAATCTCGGACTGATCCGGAGCGCGCCGGAGATCGAGGAGCTCGCCAGCTTGGTCGAGGACAACGGGGACGTGCACATCGTCCCGGCGTTCTCCGGCCTGTTCGCGCCGCACTGGCGCACCGACGCCCGCGGAGCGATCGTGGGTCTCACGCGCTTCGCGACGAAGGCGCACTTCGCGCGGGCCGCACTGGAGGCGGTCGCCTTCCAATCGCGCGAGGTGATCGACGCGATGAATGCCGACGCCGGAACGCCGCTGCGGGAGCTGCGGGTCGACGGCGGCATGGTGCACAACGAGCTGCTGATGCAGTTCCAGGCCGACGTCCTCGGCGTGCCCGTGGTGCGCCCCGTCGTGTCGGAGACGACCTCTCTGGGCGCCGCCTTCGCCGCGGGGCTGGCGGTGGGGTTCTGGGAGGGCCTGGACGAGCTGCGCGGGCTGTGGGCCGAGGACCGGCGCTGGGAGCCCGCGATGACGGCCGACGAGCGGGAGCGGCGTCTGGAGAGGTGGAAGAAGGCCGTCGAGCGGACGCTCGACTGGGCCTGAGGGGCTATGCCCCCTCGGCGCGACCGAGGCGCCAGTAGCCCATGAAGGCGACGGCGCGGCGATCGACGCCCACGTCGCGCACGAGGTGGCGGCGCAGGGTCTTGACGGCCGACGCCTCCCCGGCGATCCACGCGTACAGCGGAGCGCTCTTGAGGGCGGCCCCGCCCTTGGCGGTCCGCGGCACCTCCCACAGGAGGCCGGCGTCGAGGTCGATCTCCTCCACGTCGGCACCGCGGCCGTCGGGGCAGAGCGCACTCGCGTGCTCCTCCACGGCGCGCAGCAGGTGCGCGCTGCGGTCCTCCTCCGAGGCGCGCGCCGCCGTGTGCACGACGAAGCCGGGGTGGGTCGGCAGGTAGTCGGCGTCGCGGGCGTCGGGGACCTCGAGGATCACGACGCCCCGCCGATCGGCCGGCAGCTGCTCCAGGATCACGGCGATCGCGGGGGCGGCCGTCTCGTCGCCGACGAGGAGGATGCTCTCGGTGCGCTCCGGCGGCACGAAGTCGATGCCGAAGCTCGGCAGGGGCATGTGGACGGTGGGGGCGCACAGCAGCACCTCGTCGCCGACCCGCGCGTCGCGGATCCAGGCGGACGCGGGGCCCGCGACCTCGTGCGCGACCATGTCGACGTCGACCTCGCGCGCGCCGCGGCGCACGGCGCGCGTCGTGTACGTGCGGAACGGGTGGCGCTCCGCCTCGTCCTGTTCGCGCCACTTCACGTACCAGTCCTCGCCGGTCGGCATCGTCTCGATCGGCAGGCCCGGACGGGGGAAGACGACCTTGATCCGCTGGTCGTAGCCCGGGTCTCCGTACTCGTCGAGCTCGTCCCCGGTGAAGGTGAAGCGACGGAAGCTCGGCGTGAGGTCCGTGATCCGCGTCACGGAGGCGCGGAACATGCCGGTGGAGCGGGGTGGGGCTGCGACGGTCATACTGCCTCTCTCTGGGGCACCCGCCGTGGCGACGGCCGGGCGCATCTGGCACCGTATCGCACGCGGAATCGCCCAAGGGCGGGATTGGCGGGATTCGCCGTGGATCTGGCAGAATGGAGGTTTGGAACGCGTGCTCGACCCTCTATCCGGCATCGCGGTCCACCCTGAGAGCTTCCGCCGGCGTGCATGACCCCACGCGCGAGGCGAACGGTTCGTTCACTTTCAAAACCACAGGAGAAACGTGGCTGTCAAGATCCGTCTCAAGCGCATCGGCAAGATCCGTGCGCCCTACTACCGCATCATCGTCGCCGACTCGCGCAAGAAGCGCGACGGGCGCGTGATCGAGGAGATCGGCAAGTACCACCCCACCGAGGAGCCGTCGTTCATCGAGGTGAACTCGGAGCGCGCGCAGTACTGGCTCGGCGTGGGCGCCCAGCCCTCCGACCAGGTCAAGGCGATCCTCAAGCTCACGGGCGACTGGGGCACCTTCAAGGGCGACAAGGACGCGAAGAGCACGGTCAAGGTCGCCGGCGAGAAGCCCGCGTTCGAGGCCGACTCGAGCAAGAAGTCGGTCATCAGGCCGAAGGCGGAGAAGAAGGCGGAGGAGCCCGCCGAGGCTCCGTCCGACGCCGCCGCTGAGGCCCCGGCCGAGGCGCCCGCCGAAGAGACCGCAGAGTAATCGCCGTGCTGTCCGCCGCGCTCGAGCACGCCGTCAAGGGGATCGTCGACAACCCGGACGACGTGCGCATCGTGTCCTCCTCCACGCCTCGAGGCGACGTGCTCGAGGTGCACGTCGCCGAGGCGGACCGGGGCCGCGTCATCGGGCGCGGTGGTCGCACCGCGAAGGCGCTGCGCACCGTCGTGAGCGCGCTCGCTGACGGCCGGCGCGTTCGCGTCGACGTCGCGGACGACTGACCGTGGCGGCACCCCGCGCACCTCGGACCCAGCTCCGCGTCGGGCGCCTGCTGAAGGCCCACGGCCTCAAGGGCGCGCTCAAGCTGGAGCTGTACACAGACGATCCGGACGGCCGCTTCGTCCCGGGAGCCGCCTTCACGCTGCAGGTCCCGCAGGACTCGCCGTGGCACGGGAAGACCGTGACGGTCCGCGAGTTCCGGTGGATGAACAACCACCCGGTCGTGTTCCTCGAGGACGTGGACGATCGCACGCAGGCCGAGACCCTCGTGCGCGCGATCCTCTGGGTCGACCAGACGGGCGACGAGGCGCAGGAGAAGGACGCCTGGTACGACCACCAGCTGGCAGGGCTCGACGTGGTCCGCGACGGTGAGGTCATCGGCACCGTGTCGCGCGTCGACCATCTCCCGTCGCAGGACCTCCTCATCGTCCGGCACGGCGACGGCGAGGTCATGGTCCCCTTCGTCTCCGCGATCGTCCCCGAGGTCGACCCGGAGGCGGGCCGCATCGTCGTGACGCCGCCGGCAGGGCTGTTCGAGGAGCTCGTCGACGACGAGCCGTCGGAGCCCTCCGACGGTGCCGAACCCGCCTGAGCGTCCGGAGGAGGCTGAGCGCGTGCGCCTGGACATCGTCACGATCTTCCCGTCGTTCTTCGGCGTCCTCGACGTCTCGCTGATCGGCAGGGCGAGGGAGCGCGGCCTCATCGACGTGCGCGTCCACGACCTGCGCGACTGGACGCATGATCGCCACCGCACCGTCGACGACACGCCTTACGGGGGCGGGGCTGGCATGGTCATGAAGCCGGAGCCGTGGGGTGAGGCGCTGGATCACGCGCTGACCGACGACGCCGTCCTGATCGTGCCGTCGCCGGCGGGCGAGCGCTTCACGCAGCCCCTCGCGCGGGAGCTGTCCGGCGAGGATCACGTCGTCTTCGCCTGCGGCCGGTACGAGGGAATCGACCAGCGCGTCATCGACCACTACGCCGAGCGGGGACGCGTCCGGCTCGTGAGCCTGGGGGACTACGTCCTCAACGGCGGCGAGGTCGCCGCGATGGCGATGATCGAGGCGATCACCCGGCTGCTCCCCGGCGTCGTCGGCAACCCCGAGAGCCTCGTCGAGGAGTCGCACGAGGCCGAGGGCCTCCTGGAGTACCCGATCTACACCAAGCCCTCCGTCTGGCGCGGCAGGGAGGTCCCCGATGTGCTGCGCAGCGGGGACCACGGGGCCGTCGCGCAGTGGCGGCGCGAGCAGTCGCTCGAGCGCACCCGTCGGCACCGCCCCGACCTGCTCGGCGACGCCGCCGATCCGGCCGAGAGCTGAATCCGTCCGAGGGCTGAGACGCGGATTCTCACAGGGCACCCTCCCCGGCGCTGAGCGCGCCGGAGCCGCGGAATAGCACCGGAGACTCCGGTGTTGTAAGCTGTGATGCTCGGGCCTCTCGCCCGGGAACGCCCGCCGAGCGGGCACGCGGCGCCTCGCGGCGCTGACAACTCCACAGCGTGTGAAGAGGTCCCTTCGTCAGAAGGATCCACGGGGCTGATCGGTTTCGACAGCGCCTGCCGATCTGACAGAAGCGGGCCGAGGATGCAGGGTTATCTCGTTAACGCCCCCTGCGAACCTATAAGTGCCAACGCTAACGCTAAGCGCACTGACTTCGCCCTCGCTGCGTAAGCGAGCTCGAGTCCGTCAGCCCGTGATCGGTCCCATCACGGTTCCTGGCGCCAGTTAAGGGACCTTGCTGCGTGACGGTGCCGAGACGTCACGCGGGACTTTTCCTCGGCTGGGCCCGTCGACCTATGTGTCTGTGCTGAAGGTCGGGGCCGAGCAGAACGTCTCCACAGACTGCGCCCGGAGAAACTTCAGTGAACCAGCGTTGGACGGGGGTTCGATTCCCCCCAGCTCCACCGACCTCTCTCACGCTGCGGAGCTGCCCCGACGTCCGGGGTGCGGCCGCGCCCCTCCTACGGGATGAGGGGGAGCTCCACGTTCTGGAGCAGCTGGTCCGCGAAGTACGGGGCCAGGCTCCTCGCGAAGGTGCCGCTGAGGTGCGCGCCGTCGCGCGTGACGATCACGTCCCCGACCACCATGAAGCATCGGCTCTCGTCGCACATGTGGTCACGCAGGTCGATGACGCCCGCGTTGCCGTCGAGAGCGGCCGCCTCAGCGAGGCCGTCGACGCGCAGGGCCTCGTCGCGGGGGGTCGCGCAGTCTCCGGCCCGCACCGCGTCGCGATCGTCGATGCAGCCGTTGCGCTCCCGACCGAAGATCGGGTTGTCGAGGATCGCGAGCACTGGGATGTCCCGATCGCGCATCGCCCAGCGCTCGGCGTTCCTGACGCCGAGCCGCTCCGCCCGCGCTCCGGGATCGACGATCGTGTAGTCGTTCGTGGAGGACTGCGTCACGAGCAGCGCGTCGAGGTCGGCCATCTCGTCGCTGTTGACGAGCGCCGTGGCTTCGTCGCGCCAGCGATCGCACGCCTCCTTCAGCTCGGCGCGGCTCGCGCGCACGGCCGACGACCACGCACATCCGGCACGCGAGGAGATGTCGATGCGCCAGTTGTGCTCGTACGCGACCTTCGCGTACATGCCCTCGAGCGCGGCGTTGTGCGAGTCGCCCAGCGCGAGGAGGTGCATGTCGTAGCCGTCCTTCGGACCCAGGGTGCACCACCGGAAGGGATCCTCGACGTCGAGGCCCCAGCACTCGGCGGAGTGGTCGTCGTCGACGACGAGATCGGTCAGCGCGGGGAGGAGCTCTCCCTCAGCGTCAGGATCGCTCGTGCAGTTCCGCTGGGGATCGAACGCCGCGGCCCCCTGGCACTCGTCCAGCTCGATGGCCGCCACGGCCTCGCGCGACGGCGCGACATGGAGGGCGGCCGTCCCCGTGGGGACCACGATGAGGACGATCACCGTCGCCGCGAACGACAGCGAGCGACCGGTGCGTCCCGACACCGCCCACCGGGTCGGCGCGGACAGCAGCCGCTGCCCGGCCCACGCGGCCGCGATCGACGCCACGAGCACGACCGTCGCGTCGAGCATCCCCACCTGGTCCGCCGTCTGGTGAGTGAGCGTCAGATGTGCGACGAGGAGCGGCCAGTGCCACAGGTAGAGCCCGTACGACATCCTGTCGAGGGCGACGAGCGGCCGGGTGCCGAGCAGCGCGCTCGTCGACCCGCGCGCGGTCGATCCGGAGGAGAGGAGCACCAGGAGCGCCCCGCCGACGGGAACGAGCGCGAGAGGGCCCGGATAGGCCGAGGCGCCGTCGATGAGGAACCCGCACGCGACGATGGCGAGAAGGCCGAGCCAGCCGGTGAGCGGACGGAGCCCGCGGGGGATGCGCCGGTCCAGGAGGAAGATCCCAGCGGCGAGTCCTCCGGCGCCGAGCTCCCAGAAGCGCGCCCCCGTGTGGAAGTACGCGGCCTCCGGGTTCACCCCGTTGAGCGCGGTCGCGAAGACGAACGACGCGACGGTGCCGACGATCAGCATGCCCCAGAAGGCACGCACCCGTGCGCGACGGGTACGCAGGAGCACCACGATGAGGCCGGCGACAAGGGGGAACAGCAGGAAGAACTGCGCCTGCACGGACAGCGACCAGAAGTGCTGCAGCAGGCTCGCGGACGGGCCGGCCGACCCGTACGGGAGGCGTGAGGAGATCAGCTGCCAGTTCTCGACGTACAGCGCGGACGCGATGACCTCGTTCAGCGTCTGCCACCGTGTGCGCACGGAGAAGACCGTCGCGGAGAGCACCACGACCGCCAGCAGCGCGAGGCCGGCCTGCGGGGCGAGACGGGCGAATGTCCGCCCCCACCGCGCGGAGATCCGCAGCTCGGCTCCGCTCCCGATCGCGCGTCCGAGCGAGAGCGTCAGCAGGAAGCCGGAGACGACGAGGAAGACGTCGACGCCGCCGGAGACGCGTCCCTGTCCGAACAGGTGGAAGAAGACCACGAGGGTCAGCGCGATCCCGCGCAGTCCGTCGATGTCCCGGATGCGCGCACGGCCGGCGCCCGCGGCACCTCGGCGGTAGCGGGGCGGACGCACTGCGGTCGGGGCGAGATCGGTGGGGTGCACTGTGGGTGGGATTCCGGATCGGTCCTCGGATGCGCGTCGGCGGTGAGCGGCTCCGGGGAGGATGCAAAGATCCCAGGATAACGCTCCGCGGATCAGCGCGGCCAGCGGATGACGGTGAGCCCGTTCTTCGTGTCGGACAGCGCGACGCCGTCGTCCGAGAACCGGTAGGTGAATCCGTAGCCGTTCTCGTCGGTCTGGAAGGCCGCCTCGGGGTCCTCCGTGATGTAGACGGTCTCGCCGTCCTCCTCGCGGATCCACCCCTGCTCGACCAGCTCGGCCTGCAGCTCGGACGCCGTCGCGTCGTCGACGGGCGCCCATCCGTAGAGCTGGATCGCGTCGCCGGAGTAGTCGGGATCCCCCCACTTGCACTGGACGCCGCCCTCGAGCTCCCTCGTGCCGATGACGAACGGCTCCTCCATCGCCTCCCAGCCGAGATCGGACAGGTCGCTGGCGAGGCCCGGCGTGATGAGGGTCTCGCAGCTGAGCTCGGTCTGGTCCTGTGCGTCGTCCCCGCCCTGCGACGAACCCGGATCGGGGGAGCCCTCTCCCGTGCATCCGGAGAGGGCGAACAGCGCGGCCGCCGCCGCGATGACGATGCCGGCGCCGCGGGGGAGCGTCATGCGCTCCGCGCTCCGTCGCCGATGGCCGCGAGGAGCTCGGCGTGCAGGAGGCCGTTGCTCGCCATGGCGGAGCCGGTCGTCAGGGCGTCTCCGCCCTCGAGGGAGGTGAAGCGGCCGCCGGCCTCGCGCACGATCGCGGCGGCGGCGGCGACGTCGTACTCCTTGATGTCGAACTCGCCGACGAACTCCAGGCGACCCTCGGCGAGGAGCATGTAGGACCAGACGTCGCCGTAGGCGCGGTCGCGCCAGACGCGCTCCTGCAGGGCGAGCAGCGCGTCGAGGTGGCCGGCCCCGCGCCACTGGGCGAGGCTCTGGAAGCTGATGCTCGCCTCCCCGATGGCCGACACGTCGGAGACCCTGATCGCCCTCGGCACGACCGTGTCGGCCTGATACGTCCACGCGCCGAGGCCGTCCGCCGCCCACCAGCGGCGGCCGAGCGCCGGCATCGACACGACGCCGGCGCGGATGACGCCGTCGATCTCGAGCGCGATCATCGTCCCCCACGCTGGCACGCCGCGCAGGTAGTTCGCCGTGCCGTCGATCGGGTCGATGATCCACCGGCGCGGTGCGGACTCCGTGGCGCCGTATTCCTCGCCGAGGACGGCGTCGCCAGGGCGCTCCGCATCGATGGCCTCGCGGATCGCGCGTTCGGCCGCGAGATCCGCCTCGGTGACGTGGGACGCGTCGGCCTTCGTGCGGACCTCGAGTTCGGCGGAGTCGAATCGCGGGAGGGACTCGGCGTCGGCGGCATCGGCGAGGCGGAGGGCGAAGGCGAGGTCGCTCTCGAGCGCATGAAGGGGCATGCCGACAGGCTATCTCGCGCGCGCCGGACGAACACGCGTTGGCCGGGCCTGGAAGAGCGCTGGCCGCGATGAACGGTGCGCCCGGTGACGGGACATGGGCACGGCGGCGAGGGATGTGGTGCGCCCCCAGGGACTTGAACCCTGAACCCAGTGATTAAGAGTCACTTGCTCTGCCGATTGAGCTAGAGGCGCGTGGTGTGCGGGTGGATTCTCCCGCGGACCGAGGAATTACATTACCACCAGGACCGAGACCGGAGCGAATCGGTCCTGATCCCGGGCGTGTATGGCGGCGTGGGAATGTCGAGGCGTCGTCGAGGGAAGGCGCGGCGCCGCCCGCTGATCAGGAGGCCGTACGGCGGTACTTGTCCTCCTTGCCGGCGATGGGGGAGTCGTCGTCGACCGTTCCGCCTCTCGCGGCCTTCCGGATGTCCGCCATCATGCCGAGCGACAGGGCGAGCGTGAGCCCCCAGCTCAGCCACGACAGGGCGACGCGCCACGTGAACCTCTGCTCGTCCGATCCGCGGATCAGCGAGAGCCCGCTCAGCAGCACGCCGACGATTCCGGTTCCCGCTACGTACTTGCTCATGCCCATGCGTCCACGTTATCGCGGCGGCGCGCGTCGGGCCATCGTCCCCGGTCCGACGGCAGGCGAGCGGCCGGGGCGGCCCCGCGTTTCCGGGGTACGCTGATTCCGTCGAAGTCAGGGTGTTCGACGAGAGGAGGACGCCATGCCCGCATCGGAGCTCGTCGTCGTCGCGAACCGACTTCCCGTCGATCGCGTCACGGAGAAGGACGGCACGGAGTCGTGGCGTCGCTCGCCCGGTGGCCTCGTCACTGCTCTCGAGCAGGTGATGGCGGGGGCGGACGCCTCGTGGGTCGGCTGGGGCGGCCGCGCCGACCTCGAGATGGACCCGTTCGAGTTCGACGGCAACATGCTCGTTCCGGTGCGCCTGTCGCGCGACGAGCTGGAGGGCTACTACGAGGGCTTCTCCAACGGCACGATCTGGCCCCTCTACCACGACGTCATCGCGGCGCCCATCTACCGTCGTCGCTGGTGGGATGCCTATGTGCGCGTCAACCGCCGCTTCGCGGAGGCCGCGGCCGAGGCGGCCGCCCCTGGAGCCTTCGTCTGGGTGCAGGACTACCAGCTGCAGCTCGTCCCGAAGCTCCTGCGCGAGCTGCGCGACGACCTCACGATCGGCTACTTCCACCACATTCCGTTCCCCGCATACGGGCTCTTCGCACAGCTGCCGTGGCGCTCCGAGGTCGCGGAAGGGCTCCTCGGCGCCGACGTGCTCGGCTTCCAGCGCACGGCGGACGCCGGAAACTTCCAGCGCATCGTCCGCCGGCTGTTCAAGCACCCCACGAAGTCGAACCGGATCGAGGTGCCGGACGCCGACGGCGGCACACGGTCGGTCCTGGCCGCGCCGTTCCCGATCTCCATCGACGCGCAGACGTTCATCGACCTGGCCAAGCGCCCCGAGATCCTCGCGAGGGCGAAGGAGATCCGCGAGCAGCTCGGGAATCCGCGGAAGATCCTCCTCGGAGTCGACCGCCTCGACTACACGAAGGGGATCCGGCACCGCCTGAAGGCCTTCGGCGAGATGCTGCAGGACGGGAGAGTCAGGGTCGGCGACGTCACGCTGGTGCAGGTGGCGAGCCCGAGCCGCCCCGGCGTCGAGGCCTATCAGGACCTGCGCGACGAGATCGAGCTCACCGTGGGGCGGATCAACGGCGACTACGACACGATGCACCACACCGCGATCCGCTACCTGCACCAGAACTTCCCGCGCGAGGAGATGGTGGCGCTCTACCTCGCAGCGGACGTGATGCTCATCACCGCCCTCCGCGACGGCATGAACCTCGTGGCCAAGGAGTACGTGGCCGCGCGGACGGACCGCCGCGGCGTCCTCGTGCTGAGCGAGTTCGCGGGTGCGGCCGACGAGCTCAGTGCTGCCCTCATGGTCAACCCGCACGATATCGAAGGTACGAAGGACAGGATCCTGCAGGCCATCGAGATGCCGGAGGACGAGCAGACCAAGCGGATGCGCTCCATGCGACGTCGCGTCCTCGAGCACGACGTGGAGCGATGGGGGCAGTCCTTCCTCGACGCCGTCGAGGAGTTCCGCGCCGAGCGGCGCGCCCAGAAGCCTGCGAAGCGGAACACGAGATCGACCAGCACGAAGGGGACCAGATGACCGACGCGACGACCGACTGGCGCACCGAGCTTCCTTCCATCGCCCGGACCGACCGGCTCCTCGTCGCGCTCGACTTCGACGGCACCCTCGCGCCCCTGCGCGATGATCCGATGACCTCGCGCGCCCTTCCGGCATCTGCGGCGGCGGTCGCGCGCCTGGCCGCGCTGCCCAGGACGACGGTCGCATTCGTGTCCGGTCGCACCTTGGAGCACCTGCGCCTGATCGCCGAGCACGACGACGACTCCGCGGTCTGGCTGTCCGGATCGCACGGCGTCGAGTACTGGCGCCCGCGGGGCGCGGCGGGCACCCCCGACGACGATCCGCTGAGCGACGGAGCCGAGGCCGAGCGGTCCGCGAGGATCCGCGCCGAGGCGAAGGAGCTCGTCGAGGGCATCGAGGGCGCGTGGATCGAGGACAAGGCCGTCGGGTTCGCGGTGCACACGCGCCTGACGCCCCGCGATCTCGCCGACGGGGTGCACGGCATCACGGACGCCCTCGTCGCCCGCGAGGCGCCGCAGTGGCGTGTCCGCCGGGGGCACGACATGACGGAGTACACCTGGCGCCAGGAGGGCAAGGACGCGGCGATCGAGCGGCTGCGCGCCGAGGTCGGCGCCACCGCGGTGCTCTTCGCCGGAGACGACGTGACCGACGAGGACGCCCTCTCGCGGCTCGAGGCGCAGGACCTCGGTGTGCGCGTCGGCCCTGGCGAGACCCATGCTCGGGCGCGCGTGGCGGATGCGGCGGAGTTCGCGGTCCTCCTCGACGCGCTGGCCGATCTGCGCGCGGCGTGACGGGCGACTCCGGACGGCGTGCCGGCGTCCCGGCCCCGGCATAGACTCGGACCATGCCCGCATCCGCCGCGTCCACCCCGCCGCGCGCATGCTCGCGCGGCGGGGTGGACGCGGCCGTCCTGGGCGGCGTGCGGAATGCATTACGCTGGGACGACGGCCGCTCCGCTGGCGGCACAACCAGCCAGCGCATCGGCCGTGCAGCGCCCGAGGGGACCGGCGTCGATCCGGTTCCGAGGGTGCGCGATGGTGATCTGATCAGGGTCGATATCGCGGCTCGCACTCCCGATGCACACTTCGGTGAGACAGAGCTCGAATCCGGGTGCTCCACGATGGAGCCCACGCCCCCTGTCGGCGCACGCCGCGGCCGACGGGAGCAGTCCACGTCCGACCGTCTCGCTCCGGACGTCCGATCGACCGGCCCGCTCTCGCCCGGCGGAGCGCACCGGCCGTCGGCGCCGGTCCCGGTCGGCAGAGCCACCGCCATTCAGATCCAGGAAGTGCCATATGTCATCTGACACCGCACCGGCCGTTCCGCGGCCTCCCGCGCGCAGCTCATCCCAGGCCCCCGTCCTGACGGGGGCGGAGGCCGTCGTCCGCTCGCTCGAGCTCCTCGGCGCCGACGACGTCTTCGGGCTCCCCGGCGGCGCGATCCTGCCCGTGTACGACCCGCTGATGTCCGCTCAGAGCCTGCGCCACATCCTCGTGCGCCATGAGCAGGGCGCCGGGCACGCCGCCGAGGGCTACGCCGCGGCGAGTGGCCGCGTCGGGGTCGCCATCGCGACCTCGGGCCCGGGGGCGACGAACCTCGTCACCGCGATCGCCGACGCGTACATGGACTCCGTCCCGATCGTCGCGATCACGGGCCAGGTGTTCTCGACGCTCATGGGGACCGACGCGTTCCAGGAGGCCGACATCGTGGGCATCACGATGCCGATCACGAAGCACTCCTTCCTTGTGAAGACGCCGGAGGAGATCCCCGGCGCGATCGCCGCGGCGTTCGAGATCGCCTCGACGGGGCGTCCCGGTCCTGTCCTCGTCGACATCACGAAGGACGCCCAGCAGGAGGAGGCGCCCTTCGTCTGGCCGCCTCGCTATGACCTGCCGGGCTACCGCCCCGTCACGAAGGCGCACGGCAAGCAGATCCAGGCGGCCGCGCAGATGCTCTCGCAGGCGGCGAAGCCGGTGCTGTACGTGGGCGGCGGCATCATCAGGGCGCGGGCGTCCGAGGAGCTGAAGACCCTCGCCGAGTCGAGCGGCGCTCCCGTGGTGACGACGCTGATGGCGCGGGGCGCGTTCCCCGACTCGCACGAGCAGCACCTGGGCATGCCGGGCATGCACGGCGCCGTGCCCGCGGTGCTCGCGCTGCAGGAGGCCGACCTCATCGTCGCGCTCGGCGCGCGATTCGACGACAGGGTCACCGGCAAGGCGAACCTGTTCGCGCCGCACGCCAAGGTCGTGCACGTCGACATCGATCCGGCGGAGATCTCGAAGATCCGCACGGCTGATGTCCCGATCGTGGGCGACCTCAAGGACGTGCTGGTCGACCTCGACGCCGCGCTGCGCGGACTGGACTCCCCGCAGATCGACGAGTGGTGGGCGTACCTGAACGGGCTGCGCGACCAGTACCCCCTCGGCTACACGCCGACGACCGACGGCCTCCTCGCCCCGCAGAAGATCATCCAGCGGATCGGCGAGCTGACCGGGCCGGAGGGCATCTACGTCGCCGGCGTGGGTCAGCACCAGATGTGGGCGGCGCAGTTCATCCGGTACGAGCGCCCGAACTCGTGGCTGAACTCGGGCGGCGCAGGCACCATGGGATACTCGGTGCCCGCCGCGATGGGGGCGAAGGTCGCGGAGCCGGATCGTCCCGTGTGGGCGATCGACGGCGACGGCTGCTTCCAGATGACCAACCAGGAGCTGGCGACCTGCGCGATCAATGACATCCCGATCAAGGTCGCGATCATCAACAACTCCTCCCTCGGCATGGTCAAGCAGTGGCAGACCCTCTTCTACGACGGGCGCTACTCGAACACCGAGCTGAACACCGGGCACGACTCGCGCCGCATCCCCGACTTCGTCAAGCTCGCCGAAGCCTACGGCTGCCTCGCGATCCGCGTGGAGAAGGAGGACGAGATCGATGCGGCCATCCAGAAGGCCCTCGAGACCAACGACCGGCCGGTCGTGATCGACTTCGTCGTGAGCGCCGACGCCATGGTGTGGCCCATGGTCCCGCAGGGGGTCAGCAACAGCTACGTCCAGTACGCGCGGGATCACGCGCCCGCCTTCAGTGAGGAGGACTGAGATGTCGACGCATGTGCTGAGCCTTCTCGTCGAGGACCGTCCCGGCCTTCTGACCCGCGTCGCCGGGCTGTTCGCCAGGCGCGGCTTCAACATCAACTCCCTCGCGGTCGGCGTGACGGAGATCCCCGGCCTGTCCCGGATCACCGTCGTCGTCGATGTCGACGCGCTGCCGCTCGAGCAGGTGACGAAGCAGCTGAACAAGCTCGTGAACGTGCTCAAGATCGTGGAGCTCGAGCCCGACCAGTCGGTGCTGCGCGAGCACATGCTCGTGAAGGTCCGCGCCGACAACCAGTCGCGCTCGAACGTGATCGAGGTCGTGAACCTGTTCCGCGCCAGGATCGTCGACTACGCCACCGACGCGCTCGTCATCGAGGTGACGGGCGACCAGGGCAAGGTGCAGGCGTTCCTGAAGGCGCTCGAGCCGTTCGGGATCAAGGAGCTGGCGCAGTCCGGGCTCCTCGCCCTCGGGCGCGGCAGCAAGTCCATCACCGAGCGCGTGCGCGCCGGCGGCTGAGCCGGGCGCACCCCGCGGGGCGCGAGCGCCCCCACGACCACCACATACCGCCGGAAGAACACAAGGAGAACAATGGCTGACATCCTGTACGACGCGGACGCCGATCTGTCGCTGATCCAGAGCAAGAAGGTGGCGATCGTCGGGTACGGCTCGCAGGGCCACGCGCACGCGCAGAACCTGCGGGACTCGGGCGTCGAGGTCGCGATCGCGCTCAAGGAGGGCTCGAAGTCGACCCAGAAGGCACAGGACGACGGGTTCGACGTGAAGACGGTCGCCGACGCCACGGCGTGGGCCGACGTCATCATGATCCTCGCGCCCGACCAGCACCAGCGCTCGATCTACGCCGACAGCATCGAGCCGAACCTCACGGCGGGCAAGGCCCTCGCCTTCGCGCACGGGTTCAACATCCGCTTCGACCTCATCCAGGCGCCCTCCGACGTCGACGTGATCCTCATCGCGCCGAAGGCTCCCGGCCACACCGTGCGCCGCGAGTTCGTCGCCGGCCGCGGGATCCCGGACATCATCGGCGTCGAGAACGATGCGTCCGGCCGGGCGTGGGATCTCGCGCTGTCGTACGCCGCCGCGATCGGCGGGACGCGCGCCGGCGTCATCAAGACGAGCTTCACCGAGGAGACCGAGACCGACCTGTTCGGCGAGCAGGCCGTGCTCTGCGGCGGCATGAGCCACCTGGTGCAGACCGGATTCGAGACGCTGACCGAAGCGGGTTACCAGCCGCAGATCGCGTACTTCGAGGTGCTGCACGAGCTCAAGCTCATCGTCGACCTCATGTGGGAGGGCG
>JBQDDT010000045.1:0-18206 GCA_052092505.1 Microbacterium sp.
GTCGTCGTCGGGCGGCACACCCCCGGACAGAGCGATCGCCCCGGTCCGCCAGAGGGACCGGGGCGATCGTGTCGTCTGTCAGAACTGGACGCGGGGCGGCTCCGCGATCGAGGCGCCGTCGATGACCTCGAAGAACTCGCGCTCCGTGAAGCCGAGGCCTCGGGCGAACATGTTGTTCGGGAAGACCTTGATCTTCGTGTTCAGGTCGCGCACCCCGCCGTTGTAGAAGCGGCGCGAGGCCTGGATCTTGTCCTCGGTGTCGACCAGGTCCTGCTGCAGCTGCAGGAAGTTCTGGCTGGCCTGCAGCTGGGGGTACGACTCCGCCACGGCGAACAGGCTCTTCAGCGCCTGCTCCAGGTGGCCCTCGGCCGCCCCTGCCTCGCGCGGCGACGCCGCCTGGAGGGTCTCCGCACGAGCGCGGGTGACGTTCTCGAACACCGCCTTCTCGTGCGCCGCGTAGCCCTTCACCGTGTCGATGAGGTTCGGGATCAGATCGGCTCGTCGCTTCAGCTGGACCGTGATGTCGCTCCAGGCCTCGTCGACGCGCACACCGAGCTGGACGAGCGAGTTGTACGTCGCCCACAGGTAGATCCCGATGATGACCAGCAGGACCACGATGATCCCGACGGGAATGAGCCATTCCATGTGAAACCCCCTCAGTTGGCGTCCAGTTTACGGGCCGAACCCTGACGCCACCCGTGAACACGTCGGGTACATCTCCCCACCCGCTCACGAGCGAGGCGCGGTTCTCCGCCCGCCGCGCGGTAGCGTACCCCTGTGACCGACGAGCTGACCTTCCGCGCCGCGACCGAGCGCGACGTCCCACGGATCGTCGCGCTCGTCCAGTCGGCCTACCGCGGTGAGAGCAGCCGGACCGGATGGACGACCGAGGCGGACCTCCTCGACGGCCAGCGCACGGACGCCGACGAGGTCCGCTCCCTCCTCGCCCCCGCCACCGGACGTTCGCTGGTCCTCCTGGCCGAACGGGAGGGCGATCTCGTCGCGTCGTGCCACCTGGAGGACCGCGGCTCCCACGCGTACTTCGGGATGTTCGCGGTCGATCCGGGTGCGCAGGGATCCGGGCTGGGGCGACGCGTCCTGGAGGAGGCCGAGCGGATCGCGCGAGACGAGTGGGGCCGGGACGAGCAGCGGATGACCGTGATCCACCTGCGCGAGGACCTCATCTCCTGGTACGAGCGCCGCGGCTACCGCCGCACGGGGAACATGACGCCCTTCCCGTCCTCCGACGAGCGCTTCGGGCTCCCCAAGCGCGACGACCTCGCGTTCGAGGAGCTCCGCAAGACCCTCTGACGCCGTCAGGACGCCGCGGGGTCGAGGAGCCGGGCGGAGACGAACTCGCGGCGCTCCCCTGTCAGCGGATCGGCGAAGGCCAGCCGGTGCGCCACGAGCTGCAGCGCGTGCGAGAAGTCGTACGCGTCCGGCCCCAGATCCCGCGGATAGACAGGGTCGCCGAGCAGCGGCATCCCGAGCTGGTTCATGTGCACGCGGAGCTGATGCGTCTTCCCCGTGTGCGGGGTCAGGGTGAACTCCCCCAGCGCCCGGCCCCGGTGCTCCCCGATCCGGTCGAGCCGGACGCTCGTGTGCGCGTTCGGCTCCCCCGGTACGACGCGCACGGCCCGCTCGCCGTCGATCTTGCGCAGCCGGCTGCTCACATCGCGGGCCGGCCCGCCCACCTCGAGGCCCGCCGGCAGAGCGTCGCCCTGCCCCCACCCGTCCGGCAGCCAGGCCAGCGCCCGGTATGTCTTCTCGATCCGTCGCTCCTGGAACAGCGTCTGGTAGGCGCCGCGGGTGGCCGGGCGGCGCGAGAGCACGAGCAGGCCGGCGGTGACGCGGTCGAGCCGATGGATCGCGACGAGGTCGTCCTCTCCGCGCTCGGCGCGCAGCCGGGTGACGACGCATTCGCGGACGAAGCGGCCGTTCGGCGTCGACGAGAGGAAGTGGGGCTTGTCGACGACGAGGAGGTCCTCGTCCTCGTGCCGGATCTCGACGTCGAACGGGACGCGGGGCTCCGGCGGGTACGGCTTGTGGAAGAAGTAGAAGGCGCCCGGTGCGACGGGGTCGTCGAGCGAGACGCGCTCCCCTACCTCGCTCGTGAGCATCCCGTCGCCGACGAAGAACTCCGGTGACAGGGGCCGTTCGCCGAAGGCCTGCTCCCGCCCCATCGTGCGCGGGATCACGACATTCTCGAGCCAGGCGCGGACCGACGCCGGCACGGGGTCGGCGGCGGCCCGGTGCGTCTGCCGGCCGCCGGGTGCGCGCAGCCGCGCCGCCGCGATCCCGTCGCGCGGTGCCAGCACCCGATCCGCCCTCGTCCTCACGAGAACCAGAGTCTACGGGGCGCCGGCTGCGGGCCCGCGAGTCAGGCCGTGGGCGAGTCCAGGCTGATCCGCGCGCGCACGCGACGCTGCGCGTGATTCGGTGCGAGGAGGTTCGAGGCGCCGCCGTCGGCGTCTCCCCACAGGATCTCGACCTCCGCGCCGTCGACCGCGTCGGCGACGTCCACGGAGGCCAAGGCGACCCATCCTCCGATGTTCACGGTGTAGCCGTGCACCTGCGTCACGCCGACGAGCCGGTCTCCGATGAGGACCTGGTCACGGCTGACCGTCGCCGGCGCCGGGAGCAGCTTCGGGGCGTCCGGACGGTCGAGCTCCGAGTCGACGAGCACGCGCTCGGTGTCTTCGCGATCCCACAGCAGCCACACCTTTCGCCGGGCCGGAGCCTCCGCGAGGCGCTCCAGAGCCGGCCTGCCGATGAAGTCGTGATCGAACCGCACGACGTGCCCGTAGCCGAGGTCCCACGGCGTCGAGTAGTAGCCCTCCACCGAGTCGGGGCGGTAGCTGCCGGTGGCGATCGCGATCCCGAAGTTCTCCAGCGCCGTGTCCGGCAGCCATTCCCGGTACTCGCGCAGCGCGTCCGACGTGTACACGCCGGGGACGAGGGCGCCCATCCACCCCGACTCCGCCAGCGTCGACAGGTAGGCTCGCGCTCCTCCGCGGACGAGCCCGTGCCGCTCACCGGCCGTGAGGATCGCGCCGATCACGTCCTCCTCGTCCGCGGAGGGGCCGAACAGCTCGAAGCCCGTGTGTTCCTGTCCCGGC
Source organism: Microbacterium sp. (assembly GCA_052092505.1). Classification (GTDB taxonomy): domain Bacteria; phylum Actinomycetota; class Actinomycetes; order Actinomycetales; family Microbacteriaceae; genus Microbacterium. Next base: position 3,120 of record JBQDDT010000045.1, read on the forward strand.
ACGCCGCCCATCGTGTGGTTCAGCGCCCAGACGTCGTGACCGGCGACCCGCACGATGCCCGTGCGGAAGAATCGGATCTCGTCGAACGGGCCGTCGGCGGCATCGGAGAGGATCCGCACGGCCGCCGGGCCCTCGAGCTCGTAGCGGTAGAGGCGCTTCGACCCCGGCTCACCGCGGCTGGCCGGGTCCCTGCTGATCGTGACGTCGTATCCGCCGCGCTCCGCCTGGTACTGGAGCCAGTTGTGCGAGTGCTCGAATCCGGCGATGTTCACCTCGTCATCGGCGAGCGCCACGAGGATCGAGTCCCCCATGAGCTGACCATCGTCGTTGACCGGCAGATACTGCTTCGCGATCCCCGCGCGGAAGTTCGCGAAGCTGTTGACCGCGGTCTCTGAGAGGAGCCGGGCCGTGTCGGGCCCCGAAAGGAAGAGATCGGCCATATGGAACGACTGGTTCAGCAGCACGGCGGTCGTCGCCCATGCGCGCTGCTCATCGCGCCAGTTCGTGTGCACGTCGGGATACGGGAAGACCTGGCTGACATCCGTCGAGCGCTGCGTGAGCAGCTCGAGCGGACCGCCGGCGGCATCGATGCTGTCCTGCAGGGACATGTGCTCTGCTCCTTCTGTCGTCTCAGAGATCGCGCCCGCGCAACCGCGCCGGCCAGATCCCGGCCTTGCCGGGGTTGAGGATCCCGTTCGGGTCGATCGCATCCTTCAGCCGCTCGTTGAAGCGCCGCTGGATGTGGTCGTTGAACGAGTACGTCGAGGCGATGAGGTCCGCGACGGCGTTGTGCCCGCGGTACTCGCCGTAGCCCTGCTTCGCGCCCTCCGCGATCAGCGTCCGGGTGAGCTCCAGGGTCTCCCGGCGGGCCTCCTCGTCGGTCGTGTCGTACAGCAGCAGCGCGATGTGGTGCAGCTCCCGCAGGCCGATGACGAACTGCGCCGCATAGTCCTTGTGGAACCGGTCCGACGTCCCCTTGACGTCCAGGAACTGGCGATACGCGTCCTCGCCGTCGGGAGCGGAGATGGGGGAGAAACCGAGGTGCCCGCCGTTCGGGACCCAGTCGAGGATCGCCGATTCCGCCGTGGTCGGCACGCCGGTGTTGATCTTGTGCCGGTCGTGGAGTGTGTGGGCGCCGGGATCGTCGTCCGTGAGGGGCCGCGTGCTCGTCGTATGGAACCGCGCGCCGGGGATCTGTAGGAACGCGTCGCGGATCATGCCGAGGTACTCCTCGACGACGGGCGGCGGGCCATAGCAGGTGCCGTAGAAGTTCCAGTAGCCGAGGCCGAGCTCCCGCTTCATGTCCTCGATGACCTCGGCGGGGATCGGACCATCGCCGTCGTGCCAGTCGGCGCGGCGCGAGGTCTGCCCTGCGTCGAGGAGGATGTTGCGCACCACGGCGATGTTCTGCAGCGGCGCCATGTTGATCCGCAGGGGGAACATCGTGTCGATGATCGCGGGCAGGTCCTCGGCCCGGTCGAACGTGATGAGGAACGTCTCGGCGTGCGGGGCCGGCTGCATGAGCTGGATGCCCATCTTCGTGACGATCCCGAAGTTCGACTGCTCGAACAGCGAGTCGATGTGCGGCCCGAACCCCGCGGGATTGAGCTGCCACGTCCGCGCGCCGTCACCGGGCAGCCCGCCCGCTCCCGTGCGGAGCACCTCGCCGTCGGGGAGCACGATCTCCATCCCGCTGCGCCACGCGACGTGATTGCCGTACGGCGTGTACCCGACGCCGCGCTCCATGGTGTTGCCGACGACGGAGCCCCACGCGAGATCCGGCGCGTCGATCTGCAGGTGGTAGCCGTGCGACGTGATGTGCTCGTACAGGTCGATGTAGGTCACCCCTGGCTCGAGCAGCGCGTAGCCGTACTTCTCGTCGACCTCGAGGATCCGGTTCATCCGCCTGCCGACGTGGAGCACGACCGTGCCGCGCAGACGGGGCGATGCGCCGCCGTATCCGAGGTTCTTCCCGGTCGAGATCGCGTGGAGCGGGATCAGGTGCCGGTTCGCGATCCGGACGATCTCGCTGACCTGCTCGGTCGTCCCGGGGCAGACGACGGCGCCCGGCGTGAAGGTGTCTTCGCCCGTGACGGGGAACTCGTCCCGGTACGGCGCGATCCCCGCGGCGGTGTCGTCGACCCACTCGTCGCCGACGACGGCGCGGAACTCCGCCAGCGCCTGATCGAAGTCCGCCTCGGTCACGTCCGGCGGAAGCACCCGGTCGGGTTCGTGTGTGAACGTCATCGTTCCCTCCTCGCTCTCGGAGGTCGATCGTGCGGCGCTGCGGGAGACCCGGTCAACGACGCGTTCGCAAAACGGCCGAGTCTGAGAGAGGAGAGCTTGTCGCCGCCTGTCGGGTATCGCATACTCAGCTCAGGGCGACGAAGAGGTGCGACCGTGGGCAGATTCACCGTTCCCGACCTCGGTCGAGGAGCCGCGATCCGCGTCGACACGACCGACGTCGACGACGCGCGAGCGGTCGGCGGCGCGGTCTACCACCCGCATACGCTCCGGTTCGCCCGAGGCGACGCGGGGTTCGGCATGCACCTGCGCGCGACGGCCACCGGGCCGATCCTCACGGGGACCCTCTCGTACGATCTGCCCGTCGAGGTGCGCGCCGCGGAGTTCCTGGACTCCTACCAGGTGAACCTCGCCCTGCACGGGGAGGTCCTCATGACGTACGGCCGCCGCGAGCAGCCCGCGACCACGGACATCGGCGCCGTGCACGGGCCGATCGCGCCGTCGATCATGGCGGGTTGGGCCAGGCCAGCGCAGCTTCTGGGCGTCAAGTTCGCCAGGGAGGACCTGGAGCGCGAGCTGGCCGAGGCAATCGGCGCCGCGCCGTCCGACCCGATCGGATTCCGCGGCTGGCTGGACACCCGCACTCCGGACGGCCGGGTGTGGACGACCCTCGCGCGACGCATCGCGTGGTGGTCCCGGATGCCGCATCCGTGCGACGGGGACGTCCAGCGGACGCTCCCGACCGCGATCCTGGCGGCGCTGCTGCACGCGGCGGAGCACGACTTCTCGCCGGACCTCGCGCTGGCGCGCCGGACGCCGCGCGTCGCGGCGACGATGGCGCTGGCCGCCATGCACGCACGGGCCGGCGACGCGATGAGCATGACGGATCTCGCGGACGAGGTCGGCGTCAGCGTGCGCGCGCTCGAGAAGCAGTTCCGCGAGCGCTGGGACCGCAGCCCGGCCGAGATGCTCACGGGGATCCGCCTCGACTACGCCAGACGCACGCTGTCCGACCCGACGTCGCGTGCGACACGCGTGGGCGACGTGAGCCGCCGCTGGGGACTTCCCCACCCCGGCCGCTTCGCCTCGCGCTATGCGGAGCGTTTCGGGGAGGAGCCGTCGACGACCCTCGCCTACGCCCGCAATCGCGCCTCCGGGGCGACGCGGGCCCGCTGAGTCCCGCGGCGGGCGCCGCGTCCCCCCAGCGGGGTTCGAACCCGCACTGTGCGAATTTTAAGTTCGCCGCCTCTGCCAGTTGGGCTATGGGGGGGAAACGCCGAGGGCGCCCCACCACGGTATCGGGTGGGGCGCCCTCGGCGGTGCGATCGTCCTCGCCTACTCGGCGACCGCCTCGGCCTTCTCCTCGGTGGGGGCCTCGTCGGCCGGAGCCTTCGTCACCGCGGGCTCCTCGACCTTCGGCTCCTCGGTCTTCGGCGCCTCGGGGGCCGCCACCTCGGGCTTCGGCTTGGGGCGCGAGGCGTACTCCTCGAAGAAGGCGCGCGGCTCGCGCACCGTCTGGAGCTGCACCTGGTCGCGGCCCAGGAAGAAGTTGTGCCACCAGCCCCATAGGACGCGCCACTTGCGCTCCCACGTGGGCATCGCGAGGCCGTGATAACCGCGGTGAGCGCACCAGGCGAGGAAGCCCGTCAGGGCGATCTTGCCCGACTGGAACGCGCCGTTGTAGAGCCCGAGACCGGCGACGGCTCCGAGGTTCTTGTGGACGTAGTCGCGCGGCGTCTCGCCCCGCAGGACGGCCACGAGGTTCTTCGCCAGGCGCTTGGCCTGACGCACCGCGTGCTGCGCGTTCGGGACGCACATGCCGCCGACGCCGCCGCCCGTGAGATCGGGGACGGCCGCGACATCGCCCGCCGCCCATGCGCCGTCGATCACGTCGCCGTCCTCGTTCACCACGCGCAGGTCGCCCTGCGTGGAGATGCGGCCCCTGGCCTCGCGCGGCAGGTCGCTGCCGTTCACGACCTGCGGGTTCGCCATGACGCCCGCGGTCCAGACGATGAGGTCGCTCGGGTACTCCTCGCCCGTGCTGGTCTGCACGACGCCGTCGGTCGCGTCGGCGACCTGGGTGTCGAGGTGCACGTAGGCGCCGCGCTTGGCGAGGTCCTTGAGCACCCACTCCGCGGTCTTCAGCGAGACCTCGGGCATGATCCGCCCCATCGCCTCGATGAGGTGGAACTGCGTCTCCTCGAAGCTGATCTCGGGGAACTTCTCGAGCAGCGCGGAGGCGGCCGAGCGCAGCTCGGCGAACGTCTCGATGCCGGCGAAGCCACCGCCGACGACGACGACCGTCAGCAGGCGCTTGCGCAGCTCGCTGTCGACCGGGAGGGTCGCAGCCTGCTCGAAGTTGGCGATCAGGCGGTCGCGCACCGCGACGGCCTCCTCGACCGACTTGATGCCGATCGCGTTGTCGGCGATGCCGGGGATCGGGAAGGTGCGCGAGACCGACCCGGCCGTGACGACGACGTGGTCGTACTCCAGCTCATACGGATCGGCGCCGTTCGGCGTGATCGTCGCCGTCTTGTTCGCGTGGTCGATGCCGGTGACCTTCGCGTTGACGACCTTCGTGCGCTTGAGGTGACGGCGGTGCGACACGACCGAGTGGCGCGGCTCGATGGAGCCGGCCGCGACCTCCGGGAGGAACGGGAGGTAGGTCATGTAGGGCAGCGGATCGACCATGACGATCTCCGCCTCGCCCTTGCGGAGGTGCTTCTCGAGCTTCCACGCGGTGTAGAAGCCGGCGTATCCACCGCCGACGATGAGGATCTTGGGCACGAGTGAGGAACTCCTTCAATCGGATGTGCTGGGCTGTCGGCGCGAGGAGCGCGCCGACCGCGTGCGTCGGACGACAGCGACGAGGCCGAGCGCAATCAGGATACCAGCGCCCGTGACCGCCACGATCGGCAGAGTCCCCTCGCGCATCGACTCCGGAGACGGCAGCCACGGCGACCCCGCCTCCGTCGGCGCCTCGGCCGGCGGGAGGGCGGGGACGTCGATCTCGCCCACCTCCGGCTGGTTCTCCTGCGCGCCCGAGTCCGATTCGGCACGGCGGTAGAGGCGCACCCACTCCTCCAGATCGACGTCGACGAGCGGATTGGCCTCGACGCGCGCCGCGTCGCTGTCGACCGCCTTGACGGCGTCGACGAGGCCGTAGCCGTACTCGGAGTCGGGCACGGAGACCCCGTCGGGATGCGTCGTCGACGTCACGATCCGATTGATCACGTTGTTCGCGTCGAGGTCGGGGTGCGCCGAGCGGATGAGGGCGGCGATGCCCGCCACGATCGGCGCGGCGCCGCTCGTGCCGTTCCACTCCATGAGCGTGCCGTCGGGCGCGACGCCCAGCAGCTCCTCACTGGGGGCCGTGACCCCGATCGTGATGCCCCGGGTCGACGCCTCGCGACTGATGCTCTGCTTGCGGTCCACGCCGCCCACGACGAGCACACCGGGGATCGTCGCCGGCGCGCCGACCGACTCCGTCCCGCTCCCCCTGTTGCCGGCGGCGACGACCATGACGACGTCGTGCTCGAACGCGTACAGGAACGCGTCGTCCCACGACTCGTCCCAGCTGAGCGTGTTCGTCGTCCACGACATGTTGATGACGTCGGCGCCGTTGTCGACGGCCCAGCGGATCGCCTCGGGGACCTGATCGACGAACGGCACGGCCGCCGACGCCCCGAAGCCGACCGAGATCGACAGGAGGTCGGCGCGCGGCGCGACGCCGACGAAGCCCTTGCCCTTGCCCGTCCCGCGCGCCGCCGCGATCGACCCGACGAGCGTGCCGTGGTTGCGATCGAGCGCACCGACCGGCGAGCGCCCGTCGGCGGATCCGCTCCCCGAGACGTCCGTGCCGCCGGCGACGGCGCCCTCGAGCTCCTCCGGACCGTCGGCGATGCCGGTGTCGATCACGGCGATCGTCGCGCCTTCGCCGCGGGTCGTCTCCCAGGCGTCGGTGATCCCGTACTCGTCGAGCCAGTACTCGGACGCGCGCACGGGATCCTTCGTCTTCGTGGGCGACGGGCTGGGCGACGAGTCAGCGGCGGCGCCCGTCAGGAGGACGACGGCGACGAGCGCGCCCGCGACGATCACGGACGCGCGCTGGAGCACGCCGCGACTCACACCTGCTCCTTCGCGACCGCAGCGCCGGGGCGGAGGCACTCGCAGCGCTCCGGCGCCCACGCCGCACGGCGCAGCGCCTCGTCTCCGAGGGGGTTCACGCCTGGCCCGGCCGCGAGCGCATGGCCGACCACCGCGTGCAGGCACTTGACGCGTGACGGCATGCCGCCGGCCGAGATGCCATCGATCTCCTCGACCTCGCCGAACCGCGCCCGGTCGGCGAGGTAGGCGCGATGAGCCGCGGCGTACTGCTCGCGCAACGCCTCGTCGGAGGCGAGCTGCTCGTTCAGCTCCACCATGACCTGGCCGGCCTCGAGGCGGGACATCTCGGACGTCGCGGCCGGGTGCGTCAGGTAGTAGAACGTGGGGAACGGCGTGCCGTTCGGAAGACGCGGGGACGTCGCCACGACCGTGGGGTTCCCGCACGCGCACCGCGCGGCGATGCCGACGACCCCGCGCGCCTCCCGTCCGAGCTGCTCCGAGACGACGCGGAGATCGGCGTCGCTGACAGGGGCGAATGGCGGTGTGGTCACCTCACCAGGCTAGCGGCGACGTCTGACAGAAAGTCGATCGCGGCCGCGCCTGCCTCGCACATCAGCCGCCCTCCGTCGCGCTCTCCGACAGGCCGGCCTCGGTGAGCGAGCGCAGGAGTCTCCCTCCCCAGTCCGCGTCGGCCTCCTCGACCTCCTCGCTGACCGGATCGGCGTCCTGCGGGACGTCGGCAGGATCGAGATCGTCGACGACGAGATAGCTCACCTCACCCGGCTTGACGTAGTAGAGCCGCTCGCGCGCCTGCGCCATGATGTACGCCGGATCGCCCCAGCGCTCCTGCTCCTCCTCGAGCGCCGCGATCTCGTCCTGCGTGAGGCGCACCGACTCCTCGAGCGAGGCGATCTTCTGACGCTGGTCGACGTAGGTGGCCACCGTCGGCACGAGGACGAACGCTCCGAGCACGACGAGGGCGAGCATGATCACGGTGAACCCCGACAGGCGGATCCCGCCGAGCCAGTCCCGCACGGACGCACGAGAAGGGGGAGCCGATGCGGGCATCTGCTCCCCCTTCCGTCGCGTGCGTGTGCTCAGCCGGCGAATCGCGGGTACGCGCGACGACCGGCGAACACCGCCGCCTCGCCGAGCTCCTCCTCGATCCGCAGAAGCTGATTGTACTTCGCGACCCTGTCGCTGCGAGCGGGCGCGCCCGACTTGATCTGACCGCAGTTGACGGCGACCGCGAGGTCGGCGATCGTGGTGTCCTCGGTCTCGCCGGAGCGGTGCGACATCATCGCCGTGTAGCCGGCCCCGTGCGCCATCGAGACGGCGTCGAAGGTCTCGGTCAGCGTCCCGATCTGGTTGACCTTGACGAGCAGCGAGTTGGCGACGCCCTGCTGGATGCCGCGCTCGAGGCGCTCGGGGTTCGTCACGAACAGGTCGTCGCCGACGAGCTGCACGGTGCCGCCGATCGCGGAGGTGAGCGCGGCCCAGCCCTCCCAGTCGTCCTCGGCGAGGGCGTCCTCGATCGTGACGAGCGGGTAGTTGGCGATGAGCTCCTCGTAGTACGCGGTGAGCTCCTCCGAGGTCATGTCCTTGCCCTCGAAGTGGTACTTCCCATCCGAGAAGAACTCCGTCGAGGCCACGTCGAGGCCCACGGCGATATCCGATCCCGGCGTGAAGCCGGCCTTCTCGATCGAGGCCATCAGGAAGTCGAGCGCCTCGCGGTTGTTCGGCAGGTCGGGGGCGAAGCCGCCCTCGTCGCCGAGGCCCGTGGCGAAGCCGCCGGCGAGCAGCTCCTTCTTCAGGACGTGGTAGGTCTCGGCACCCCAGCGCAGCGACTCGGCGAAGGAGTCCGCACCGTGCGGGACGAGGAAGAACTCCTGCATCTCGATCCCGTTGTCCGCGTGCTCGCCGCCGTTGATGACGTTGAGCGCCGGGACGGGGAGGACGTGGGCGTTCGGCCCGCCGAGGTAGCGGAACAGGGGCAGGTCGGCGCTGTCGGCCGCCGCCTTGGCGACGGCGAGGCTGACGCCGAGGATCGCGTTCGCGCCCGTGCGCTTCTTGTTGGCCGTGCCGTCGATCTCATCGAGGGTCTGGTCGACGAGGCGCTGGTCGCTCGCGTCGATCCCCTCGATCGCGGGGCCCAGCTCGTCGATGACGGCCTCGACGGCCTTCAGGACGCCCTTGCCGCCGTAGCGGGCCTTGTCCCCGTCGCGCAGCTCGTACGCCTCGAACGCCCCGGTCGACGCCCCGGACGGGACGGCGGCGCGCTGCACGATGCCGTCGTCGAGGAGGACCTCCACCTCGACGGTCGGGTTGCCGCGCGAATCGAGGATCTCGCGAGCGCCTACAGCTTCGATTTCTGCCACGGATGACTCCTTCACACCTGGTCTCTGTCCGGGCAGAGGCGACATCTCGCCCTCCGGCTCCGGCTCGTCCCCAGCCTATCCGGACCGCCGGCGTCGGCCGTCATCGATCGCGACGCCCACACGCTGTTCCGCGCGGGTTCATCCCGACGTCACCGTCGTCCGCCCCGCTCTCCTCCGGGGAGAGGACGAACGCGCGAGAGGAGTGCACCGCGCCCTCCGGCGCACTCACCCCGGGCCGTCGTACTCAGGTCGGGACGGCGAGCCGACGGGCGGCGCGGGTGTCAGCCGAGCGGCTTGAGCTCGATCGACTCCGGCGCGGCGCCGGCGGAGACCGTCGCGAACGACGTGTAGCCATCGGCCTCGGCGCGCGCCAGCAGTCCCTTGAGGTTCTTGGTGCGCCGCTCCAGCCGGACGCGCGATCCTCCGGCGACGAGGCGCGCCTTCAGCGCCGCGAGCTCCGCGACGGGGACGTCGCGATCGTGGACCAGCACGACGGAGGACGCGCCCTCCGGGTCCGCGAGCGAGACGAGGTCGACGACCCGCTCGAATCCGATCGAGAACCCGACCGCCGGCACGTCCTGCCCGAGGAAGCGACCGATCATCCCGTCGTAGCGTCCGCCGCCGCCGAGGGAGAACGTCACGTCGGGGTGCGCGACCTCGAAGATCGTCCCCGTGTAGTAGCCCATGCCGCGCACGAGGAACGGATCGAACACGAGGGCCGACGCGCCGCCGCGCGACGCGGCCACGGCCTCTCCGATGCCGACGAGATGCTCGACGACCTCGTCCGGAATCCCCGCGGGCAGCATCGAGCGGATCTGCGCCTCGCCGAAGGCCGCGTCGCCGGAGCGCTCGCGGGCGAGGAAGGCCTCGAAGGCGTCGACCGCCGCCGTGCTCGCGCCGCGCTCGCGCAGCTCGGCCGCGACGCCAGACGAACCGATCTTGTCGAGCTTGTCGATGGTGATGAGGACGCCGGGGCGCTCGTCCGGCGCGAACCCGAACACGTCGAGCATCGCGTCGAGCGCGCGGCGGTCGTTGATCCGGATCGTGACGCCGTCGAGCCCGAGCGCGTCGAACACGTCGAGCGAGGCGACGAGCAGCTCCGCCTCCGCGCGGTCGGAGGCATCGCCGATGATGTCGATGTCGCACTGGACGAACTGGCGGTAGCGCCCCTTCTGCGGCCGCTCGGCCCGCCACACGGGCGCGATCTGGATCGCCCGGAACACGCCGGGAAGCTCCGCGCGGTTGCTCGCGTAGAAGCGCGAGAGCGGGACGGTCAGGTCGTAGCGGAGCCCCAGGTCGGTGAGCGCGGCCTGATCGTCGGCGGCGGCGCGGATCGCGTCGGCGTCGAGCCCGCGGCGGAGGACGTTGAAGGCGAGCTTCTCGTTGTCACCGCCGATGCCGGCGTGGAGGCGGCCGTGCTCCTCCATAACGGGCGTCTCGATCTCGTCGAAGCCGTGCGCACGGTAGCGCTCGCGGATCACGGCGAGCACGCGCTCGCGACGACTCTTGTCGGCGGGGAGGAAGTCGCGCATGCCGCGCGGGGCGTTCACGGAGGCCATAGCGGATCCATTCTCTCAGCAGCCGTTCCGGTGCGGGAAATCGCTCCCAGAAGGGTCATTCAGGACGTTTTGTCGCACCGGAACGGGTCGTTCTCGGGCGGGGAGGGCGACGCGTCGGGTCAGGGGCGCTCCGCGGCGCGGATCTCGTCGGCCAGGGCGCGCACCTGCCCTCGCAGGGCGCGCTCGGCGTCCCAGCCGCGCGCGCGTGCCAGCGCGACGAGCCCGAGGATGGTCTCACCCAGCTCCTCCTCCGATGCGGGAAGCAGCGGCTCGTCGGCGCTCTCCTCGAGCGCCTCGTACGCGGCGAGCGCCTCCACCTGCTCGAGGCCCACGCCGGCCCGCTCGCCCTTGCCCAGCACCTTCTGCGCGAGCGCGAGGGCGGGCATCGCCGGGGAGACGCCGTCGAGCACCGAGGTGCGCTCGCGCTTCTCCTCGGCCTTCGCCGCGTTCCACAGCTCGAGGACGCGCTCCGACGTCTCGGCCGTCTCTCCGGCGAAGACGTGCGGATGGCGGCGGACCATCTTGTCGGCGAGATCGCCGGCGACGTCGTCGATCGTGAACGGCTCCTCCGCCGACGTCTCCGCCACCGCCGAGTGGAACAGCACCTGCCACAGGACGTCGCCCAGCTCCTCGCGCAGCCCGGTGCGATCTCCGCGCTCGATCGCGTCGATCAGCTCGGCCGTCTCCTCCTGGGCGTACGGGGCGAGCGAGCCGTGGGTCATCCCCTGGGACCACACGCACGCCGAGCGGACTCGGTGCATCACCTCGGCCGCGCGCCGCAGCCCGTCCCCGCGTTCCGTCACCAGGCCATTGTGTCAGTCGGCGGCCGCGGCGAGGCGCCGGTAGTGGCGCGCCCTGGCCGTGACGAGGAATCCCGAGGCGACCAGCGAGATGAGCGATCCGATCAGCACGCCCAGCACGGCCTCGTCGGCGACCTCAGGGTGCTCGGAGAACGCGAGCCGCGAGAGCAGCAGCGAGACCGTGAACCCGATCCCGCCCAGCGCGGCAGCGGGAATGATGTCGGCGATCCCGATCTCCGGCTTGCCGCGCTCCCTGCCGATGAGGTTGGCCAGCCAGCCGAAGAGCGTGATCCCGATGAACTTGCCCACCGGGAGCGCGACGATGATCGCGAACATCGCCGGCGAGAGGTCGCCGAGCGGGACCTGCGGGATCAGCACGAGCGCGGAGAAGAAGGCGAAGATCGGCAGCACGGCGCCGTTGACCCACGGCTCGAGCGCGTGGCTGGCGCGCAGGCCCTCCCCCTGGCGGACGACGAGGCCGAGCAGGACACCGGCGATCGTCGCGTGCACTCCCGAGAGGTAGACGAACGCCCATGCGCCCAGCGCCACCACGATCATCAGGGTCACGATGATCGCGCTGTTGGTCTCCGAGCGCGCCCGGCTCAGTGCCGCGAACGCGACGATCAGCGCGATGCCGACCGCCAGATTCACCAGGTTGATGTCGTTCGTGAACAGGAACGCGATGAACAGGATCCCGACGATGTCGTCGATGATGGCGAGCGCGAGCAGGAACACGCGCAGCTTCTTCGGCAGGCCCTTCCCGAACATGGCGAGCACACCGAGCGCGAACGCGATGTCGGTGGCGGTCGGGATCGGCCAGCCGTTGATGGTGTCTCGCTCGTGGGCGATGAGCAGATAGACGATGATCGGCGTGATCACGCCGCCGAACGCCGCGATCGCCGGCTTCAGCGCCTTCTGCAGGCTGTTCAGCTGGCCCTTGGTGAGCTCGAACTGCAGCTCGATCGCGGCCGTGAAGAAGAACACGGCGAGGAGCAGGTCGGCGACCCAGTGCGAGATCGACAGATTCAGGCCGATCGCCTCCGGCCCGATCTCGGTGTGGCTCCACTCGATGAGGCCGCCCCCGAAGGGGAGGTTGGCGAGGATCAGCCCCAGCGCGGCGGCGCCGAGGAGGAGGAACGCGGGAAAGCGCTCGGAACGGAGAAGCGGCATCGGATCCCTTCGGGTCAGTTCGAGACGGCGAGCGTCTCAGCTCGCGCCGCCGACCAGACTTCCCGGCACACCAGAGGCCCCATCCTACGCGCCGGCCCCCGCGTCCTCCGACGCCGACTCGCCCGACGGGGGTGCCGGCAGCGGGAACAGCGCGTCGAGGAGCTGGGAGACCCACGCGATCAGCTCGGCGTCGCCGCCCGCCGCGATGCCGTCGGGGAGCGGCACGACCATCGCCTCGCCGCCGGCGAGGAGCTTCGCCTTCGGGTAGAGGCGGGCGAGACGCACGCGCCGGGACTCCGGGAGCTGCGCCGGCGCGATCCGCAGGTTGCGCCCCATCGCGACCACGTCGCTCAGCCCGCTGCGCGCGGCCCTGCGCCGCAGCCGCGCGACGCGCACGAGTCCGTCGACCTCCGCTGGCGGCTCGCCGTAGCGGTCGGCGAGCTCCTCCACGACGAGGTCGATGGCGTCGTCGGACGCCGTCGTCGATGCCGCGGCCGACAGCTTCTGGTAGGCCTCGAGCCGCAGCCGCTCGCTGTCGATGTACGACTCGGGGATCCGGGCATCGACCGGGAGCTCGAGGCGCAGCTCGGTCGGCCCCTCCGTCTCCTCGCCCCGGAAGGTCGCGACGGCCTCGCCGATCATCCGCAGGTAGAGGTCGAATCCGACGCCGGCGATGTGCCCCGCCTGCTCCGCGCCGAGGAGGTTGCCCGCGCCGCGCAGCTCGAGGTCCTTCATCGCGACCTGCGTGCCGCTGCCGAGGTCGTTGTACATCGCGATCGTCTCGAGCCGGTCGGCCGCCTGCTCCCTGAGCGGCTTCAGCTCGTCGTACACGAAGTACGCGTACGCCCGCTCGCGGCCCCGTCCGACGCGTCCGCGCAGCTGGTGCAGCTGCGCGAGACCGTACTTGTCTGCCCTGTCGATGATGATCGTGTTGGCGTTGGCGATGTCGATGCCGGTCTCGATGATGGTCGTGCACACGAGCACATCGAACTTGCGCTCCCAGAAGTCGTCGACGACCTGCTCGAGCTGGTGCTCGCCCATCCGACCGTGGGCGACGGCGATGCGCGCCTCAGGGACGAGCTCCGCGAGGTGCGCGGCGACGCTCTGGATCGACTGGACGCGGTTGTGGACGTAGAAGACCTGGCCCTCACGCAGGAGCTCGCGCCGGATCGCCGCCGTGAGCTGCTTGTCGTTGCGAGGCCCGACGTAGGACAGGATCGGATGACGATCCTCCGGCGGCGTCTGCAGGGTCGACATCTCGCGGATGCCGGTGACGGCCATCTCCAGCGTGCGCGGGATGGGCGTGGCGCTCATCGCGAGGATGTCGACGTTCGTCTTGAGCTTCTTCAGCGCGTCCTTGTGCTCGACGCCGAAGCGCTGCTCCTCGTCGACGATGAGGAGCCCGAGGTCCTTGAACGCGATCTTCTCCGTGAGGATCCGGTGCGTGCCGATCACCATGTCGACCGTGCCGTCCGCGAGCCCCTGCACGGTCTCGCGCGCCTCCTTGTCGGTCTGGAACCGGCTGAGCGGGCGCACGCTCACCGGGAACCCGGCGAACCGCTCGGCGATCGTCTCCATGTGCTGCTTGACGAGCAGGGTCGTCGGCACGAGCATCGCCACCTGCTTGCCGTCCTGGATCGCCTTGAACGCGGCGCGGACGGCGACCTCGGTCTTGCCGAAGCCGACGTCGCCCGACAGGAGACGGTCCATCGGGACGGGCCGCTCCATGTCGCGCTTGATCTCGTCGATCGTCTGGAGCTGATCCGGCGTCTCCGCGAACGGGAACGCCTCCTCCAGCTCGCGCTGCCACGGGGAGTCCGGGCCGAACGCGTATCCGGTGGCCCCCATCCGCGCGGAGTACAGCTTGACGAGCTCGACGGCGATGTCGCGGACGGCCCGCCGCGCCTTGCCCTTGGCCTGGGCCCAGTCGGAGCCGCCCATCTTCGACAGCTGCGGGTTCTCGCCCCCGACGTACCGCGAGAGCTGATCGAGCTGGTCCGTCGGCACGTGCAGCTTGTCGCCTGGCCGGCCGCGCTTGGAGGGCGCGTACTCGAGGACGAGGTACTCGCGCTCGCTGCGCACGGCGTTGCGCCCGCCGGAGGAGACCTGCCGCTTCGCCATCTCGACGAACCGGCCGATCCCGTGCGTCGCGTGCACGACGAAGTCGCCCTGCTTCAGCTGCAGCGGATCGACGACGTTGCGCCGGCGCGACGCGAGCCGCTTCGGGCCCTGCGCGCTGCCGCCGACCGCTCGCCCGTAGAACTCGCTCTCCGTGAGCACGGCGAGCCCGGCCTCTTCCGACTCGAACCCGCGCTCGAGGCTCGCCCGCACGAGGGTCGCGACGCCGGGCTCCGGCGCGTCGGGGAGCTCGTCGACCACGCGGGCCGCCATCCCCCGCTCGCCCAGAACGTCGCGCGCCCGCTCCACGAGACCGGCTCCCACGGCGGCGACCACGACGGCCCAGCCGTCGCGCAGGCGCGACGCGACGTGCTCGGTCGCCCCTTCCACGTTGCCCTGGAACGACGGGACGGCGCCCGCCCTGACGCGCGCGGGGGCGTCGCCGCCGAGGGGATCCGCTCCGGAGTCGGCGAGCTCGGACTCGATCTCCCCGAGCCCGGAGTCGAAGGGGCTGAGCGTCCACCACACGCCGCCGGCGGCGCTCACGTCGTCGTGCAGACGCCCGATCGGCAGGAAGTCGCCGGCGTCCAGGTCGACCGGAGCGTCACCCCCGCCCGTCGCCACGTTCCAGGCCGCCTCGAGGAACTCCCTGTTCGTCTCGCCGAGCGTGAGCGCACGCGTGACGGCCCGCTCGGGGTCGACCAGGGCGAC
>JBQDDT010000046.1:0-18040 GCA_052092505.1 Microbacterium sp.
GTCTCGAGTTCGACGCGGTCGTGATCGCCGGCGTGCAGGACGGTGTGTGGCCCAATGTCCGGCTGCGCGGAGGCCTGCTCGACACCTGGCGGCTGGCCGACGCCGTCCACGCGAGGAGGACGGGCGACGCCGAGCCGGAGGCGTCGACCGCCCTCGACCGTCGCCGCGCGGCGCTCCACGACGAGCTGAGGCTGTTCGTCCGGGCGCTCTCCCGGGCGCGCGAGCGCGTGCTCGTCACAGCGGTCTCCGACGACGATCTCTCGCCGAGCCCGCTGCTCGATCTCCTTCCCGACGCCCCGGCCGATGCGGAGGACGAGGCGTCCTGGCATCCGCTGACGCTGCGCGGCCTCGTCTCCGCGCTGCGACGCGGGCTCACCGCCGGCACGGCCGAGCAGGCCGACGCCTCCGCCCGCGAGCTGGCGATCCTCGCTCGCGAGGGCGTCCCAGGGGCCGATCCGTCCCAGTGGTACGGGGTCGGAGAGGCGACGAGCTCGGCGCCTCTCGTCGATCCGAGCGAGCGCCCCGTCCGCGTGTCGCCGTCACGGATGGAGACGTTCGAGGAGTGCGGCCTCGACTGGGCGATCCGCGCGCTCGGCGGCGACACCGCCGCGTCGACGTCGTCGGGGCTCGGGACGATCCTCCACGCGGCGCTCGAGGCCGCGCCGGGCGGCGACCTCGATCGGATGACCGCGGTTCTCGACGAGCGATGGGGCGAGCTGGAGTTCGAGTCCGGCTGGATCGAGCGGCGGGAGCGGCATCGCGCGGAGGACGCGATCCGGAACCTGCATCGCTATGCGAGCGCGGCCCGCGCCGACGGCGGGCGGCTGATCGCGGCCGAGGCGCCATTCGCGCTCGCCGTGCCGTTCGCGCCGAACGGCTCGGAGGGCCCCGACCGCGTGATCGGGATCCCCGAGGGCGCGGCCCGGCCGGATGCCATCGGTCCGCACGCGCTGATCCGTGGCGTGATCGACCGCGTCGAGGCGTATCCGCGCGGCGGCGGCGAGCACGCGGGCGCGCGCGGCCGCGCCCCCGATCCGATCGAGCCGCGTGATCCGGAGGCATCGGAGCAGGTGGTCATCGCCGATCTGAAGACCGGCCGGTACGAGGACCGGATGTCCGACGCGAAGGTGACCGATGACGCTCAGCTGGCCGCCTACCAGCTCGCGGTCGATGCCGGTCTCGTCCCCGGCGCGGAGCCGGGGGCGCTCGCCGGTGCCAGGCTCGTCGTCGTCTCGCCGGCGACCGGGGCGAAGCCGTACCGGGTGGCGCATCAGAGGGCGCTCGGCCCCGAGGCGCGTGAGGCGTTCCTCGCCAGGGTCGCCGAGGCCGCGCGGGGGATGTCCGCTGCGGCCTTCGTCGCCAACGTCGAGGCCCACTGCCAGGGTTCCCACCGGCCCACGCTGTGCCGACCCCACACGATCGGGGCGGTGAGCGCGCCGTGAGCGAATGGAGCGGGCCGAGGAGCATCGGGGCGTCCGACCTGGCGGCGGCTCTCGGGCTCCCGACCCCGACCGACGCGCAGCGCGCGGTGATCGAGGCGCCGCCGCGCCCCGCCCTCGTCGTCGCCGGCGCGGGCAGCGGCAAGACGGAGACGATGGCGGGGCGCGTCGTGTGGCTCGTCGCGAACGGTCACGTGGCGCCGAGCGAGGTGCTGGGCCTGACCTTCACCCGCAAGGCGGCGGGGGAGCTCGCGGAGCGCATCGGCGCCCGCCTGCGCACCATCGGCGAGTTCGCCGACCGCGGGCTGCTGCCCCATCTTCCCGGCATCGTCGCCTCGGGGGCGCTCGCGCGCATCGCAGAGGCCCCTGATGTCGCGCGGGGCGCGGTGCGCAGCGCGGTGCTCGACGAGCTCGCCCGCGAGCACGCGACGGGGTGGGACCCCTCGCAGCCGCGCCAGACGGCCGGACTGCTCGATCGCCCCACGGTGGCCACCTACAACGCCTTCGCCGACGGGATCGTGCGCGAGCACGCCGCGCTGATCGGCCGCGATCCGGAGGCCGCGCTCCTGTCCGACGGCGCGTCCTGGCTCCTCGCGCGGGAGGTCGTGGTGCGCGCGGGGCGCGGCGGGCTCGAGGACCTCGAGCCCGCGCTGTCGACCATCGTCGAGGCCGTGCAGCGTCTCGCGGGCGCCGTGCTCGATCACCGGGCCGACACGGCGCGCGTCGCGGAGTTCGCCAGCCGGTTCGGCCGGGCGATTGACGCGGTGGCGACGAATGGCGACGCGCGCTCGGCCGCGGTGAGCCTGCGCTCTCTCGAGACCGTTCTCGGGCTCGTCGACGACTACGCGGCCGAGAAGCGTCGCCGCGGCGTCCTCGACTTCGCCGATCAGGTCACGGGTGCCCTCGACATCCTCGAGGCGGCCCCGCACGTCGTGGCCCAGCTCGCGGCCGAGCATCGCGTCGTGCTGCTCGACGAGTATCAGGACACCTCCGTCCTGCAGACGAGGCTCCTCGCCACGGCGTTCCGCGATGCGCCCGTCATGGCGGTCGGCGATCCGAACCAGTCGATCTACGGCTGGCGCGGTGCGAGCGCCGACAATCTGCGGGCGTTCGCCCGAGAGTTCTCCCTGCACGCGCCCTCCGAGAGGTTCGACCTCATGACGAGCTGGCGCAACGACGTCGACGTCCTGCGCGCGGCGAACCGGCTTCTCCGGCCGTTCCGTGCGGCCGACGGCCTTCGCGTCGAGCCGCTCGAGGCCAGTCCGATCGCCGGGCAGGGGCGGGTGGACGCCTGCTTCGCGCACACGGTCGACGAGGAGGCGGACGCCGTCGCCGAGTGGTTCGCCGAGGCGCGCGCCGCGCACACGGGCACCAAGCCCCACTCCGGCGCGATCCTCTTCCGCGCCCGTCGCCACATGCAGACGTTCGCCGCCGCTCTCGCGCGACGGGGCATCCCCCACCGCATCCTCGGCCTCGGCGGCCTCCTCGCCACTCCCGAGGTCACGGACGTCGTCTCGGCGCTGCGCGTCGTCCACGACCCGACGGCTGGATCCGCGCTCATCCGGCTGCTCGTCGGGCCGCGGTTCGGCATCGGCGTCGCCGACATGGGCGCGCTCCACGACCTGGCGACGACGCTCTCGCGGCGCGACGAGGCGCTCGCCCCCCTGTCGGACGAGCTCATCGACCGGATCCGCTCGTCGACCGGGGCGGACGAGCAGGTCTCGATCGTCGACGCGCTCGACTTCGTGCGGCAGGTGCCGGACGACTACCGGCTCCTCGAGCGGATCAGCGCACCGGGGCGCGAGCGGATGCGCGAGGCGGCCGCGATGCTCCAGCGGCTCCGGCGCGCCGCCGGCCAGCCCGTCCCGGATCTCCTGCGCCTGATCGAGACGGAGCTGCGGCTCGACATCGAGCTCGCCGCCAACGAGAGCCGGGGGCCCGCCCGCAGCGCCCAGAACGGGCTGCGCGCCTTCTCCGACCAGGTCCGCTCGTTCCTCGACGCCGACGACCGGGGCACGATCGGCAGCCTCCTCGCCTGGCTGGCGCACGCCGAGGGCACCGACGAGCTCAAGCCCCGCCCCGAGCCGCCGGAGCCCGGCGTCGTGCAGCTGCTCACGCTGCACGGGTCGAAGGGGCTCGAATGGGACGCGGTGGCGGTCGTGCGGATGGTCGACGGCGAGCTCCCGAAGTCGCCGTCCTCGACCTCGGGGTGGCTCGGCTTCGGGGAGCTGCCCTTCCGCTTCCGCGGTGACCGCACGGCGCTCCCCGAGCTCGCGTGGGAGCCGGGAGACGACGGCAAGGCGCTCGCGCGGGCGATCACGGCGTTCAAGCAGGCGGGGCGCGAGCATGATCTCGAGGAGGAGCGGCGCCTCGCCTACGTCGCGACGACCCGCGCCCGCTCGCGCCTGCTCCTGACGGGATCGCACTGGGCCGGACAGACGAGGCCGCGGAAGCCGAGCGCGTATCTCACCGAGATCCTCGACGAGCTGGGGCTGCCGGAGCCCGCGAGCGAGGCGGGCGACGAGAACCCCTACGACGAGCCGGGACACAGCGTGCGATGGCCGCTCGATCCGCTTGGGACGCGGCGGATCCCGGTCGAGCGGGCCGCCGCCCGCGTGCGCGAGGCGATCGCCGCCGACGCCGCCGACCGGGCAGAGCCGTCGCCGCGGCTGCGCCGGCTCCTCCAGGAGCGGGCCAGCCGCGACAGCGCGCCGGAGCTCGTCGCGCCGACGCGGCTTCTCGCCTCCCGCTTCAAGGACTACGTCACGGACTTCACGGGGACGCTCTCGCGGATCGCGCGCCCCATGCCCGAGCGGCCCTATCGCCAGACCCGGCTCGGGACGCTGTTCCACGAGTGGGTCGAGCAGCGCTCCGGCCTCGTCGGGTCCGGACCGATGACCGACGATGCGCTGTGGGAGGTCGACGACGCGGCGGAGGGCGCACTCGTCGATGCGGACGAGGCCGATCTCGCCCGCCTGCGCGAGATCTTCGAGCGCAGCGAGTGGGCGGGGCGGCAGCCGATCGAGGTCGAGACCGAGATCGACTTCGCTCTCCCGACCGCGCAGGGCGAGCCGCCGCACATCGTGATCTGCAAGCTCGATGCCGTGTACGAGCGGGACGGGCGGATCGAGATCGTCGACTGGAAGACGGGGCGCGCGCCGCGCACGGCGGCCGAGCGCGAGGACCGCATGCTCCAGCTCGCCCTGTACCGGCTGGCGTACCACCGCCGGCACGGCGTCCCGCTGGAGCGGATCGACGTCGCGCTCTTCTATGTGTCGGACGACCTCGTGCTGCGCGAGGAGTCGCCGTCCTCGGAGGAGGACATCATCTCCCGCTGGAGGTCGGCCAGATCGATCGGCTCGGTCGCGACCGACGGCGAGTGAGGGTCATCCGCCCGCTCTCCGCTCGCGGCCCCGTCCCGTGCATCGTCGCCGTCCTGTGCGCCGTCGGGCTGGTCGTCCCAGCGCAGGTCGGGGTCGAGGGCGAGGTCCTCCGGCGAGTACGCATCGGTCTCGATCGCCGTCGCGGACTCCGACTTCTCGGCCTGCTCTGGGAGGCTGCCGATGAGGGCGATCGCGTCATCGACATCGGCGTCGCCGTCGCGGGGGAGGTCGTCGAGCAGGCCGAAGTCGCGCACCCCATCGGCGAGGGAGTCGAGGAGCGCGGCCGCGTCCCTGACCACGGTGTCGCGATGCGCCTCGAGCCCGTGCACGAGCCAGCGGGCGAACTCCATCTCGGCGTGGAAGCGCGCGCGTGTGCGCAACGCGCCGTCGGGTGCCCGGTGGGCCGCGTCCGCGTATGCGGAGACGACGTCCGCCTCGGCGTCGGGCGCGGAGGCGAGCCACCGCAGGTCGATCGCCGGGTCGTCGATCGACAGGCCGTGCCAGTCGTAGACGCCGGTCACGACGGGCGCGCCGCGCTCGTCGTCGCCGAAGAGGAGGGCGGAGGCCCCGACGCCGCCGAGCCCGACGGTCGACTCGAAGGCCCACATCCTGTCCTCGTCGATGGCCTCCCGCCAGCGCACCGTGAGGCGCACGGGGAGGTGGCCGCTCGCGGCCGCGGCGTCGAGGACTCTGGAGGCGTTCTCCCGCGCGTCGGCCGCCGTGCGCTCCGGCAGCCCTGCCGCGCGCACGACCGAGGTCGGCAGCGCGTGGATGGCGGCGAATGCGCGGCCGATGGAGACGGCGGCACCGTCTCCCGGCGGGATCTGCGCCGCGTCGATCTGGTAGCCGGGGACCATGGACGTCACCACGGCTCTGCCCTCCGGCATCGTCGTGGCGCCGAGGTACTCGGGCGCGTCGGGCTCGAGCAGTCCGCGCACGCCGGGGGTGAGGGCGCGCAGCGCGAGGACCTGCGCCGACAGCTCCTGGTCGGCCTCGGCATCGGACGGAACGCGCACGACGACCTCGGCGCCGTCGCCGAGCGTCGCGACCGCGGAGTCGAACCGCCCCTCCCCGCCGGCGCTGAGGCGCCTCGCGCCCGCGATGCGGGCCCCGGGCACAGCCGCCGTGACCGCCGCCGCTAGAGTGAGGGGAGAGCGTGCCATGCGACTCAGATTAGGTCGACCGGCCGCTTTTGCTTCACGCCACGCCCGCAACGAGAGGCACCGCATGTTCTGCACCGCACCCGTCGGAATCGTCGACCGTGCGGCCGGTGAGCGCGAGAGCGAGGCGCTTCTCGAGCGGGTGCTCGACGATCCGAGGACGCGCGCGCTGCTCGTCCACGGGGACGCCGCCCCGCGATCGGGCGACGGGCTCGGCTGGCTCGCGCCCGCGGTGATCAGGGACGAGCTCGGGGACGAGGTGGAATGGGCCTTCCTCGGACGCGACGGCGCCGCGGCCCCCGTGGTCGCAGCGACGACGGGCCGCCGCGACGAACCGTGGCCCCGGCTGCCGGACGGCTGGCTCTCGCTGCGCGAGGCCGGCGCGACCCTCCCCGCCCCCGACGCGGAGCTGCTCACGGTGGCCGTGAGCATCAGCCGGTTCCTCGGCGAGCGATTCTGCTCGCGCTGCGGCAGCGAGGCGCACCTCGCGATGGCCGGCTGGTCGCGCCGATGCACCGGGTGCGGCGCCGAGCTGTTCCCTCGCACCGATCCCGCCATCATCGTCGCCACCGAGAGCGTCGACGGGTCGCGGCTCCTCCTCGGCGCCAACGCCGCGTGGCAGGGGCGGATGTACTCGTGCTTCGCCGGATTCGTCGAGGCGGGGGAGTCGCTCGAGACCGCGGTGCACCGCGAGATCGAGGAGGAAGCGGGCGTCCGCCTGAGCGAGGTCCGCTACGCGGCGTCGCAGCCGTGGCCCTATCCGCGCTCCCTCATGCTCGGCTTCCGAGCTCGTGCGCGCGTCGATGAGGAGGCCAGGCCGGACGGCACGGAGATCATCGACGTGCGGTGGTTCACGCGGGAGGAGATCCGCGAGGGGCTGACCGGGAACGCCGACTTCGGACTGCCGGGGTCCGTCTCGATCGCCCACCGCCTCATCCGCGACTGGGCCGAGGAGACCGCGGCCGACGCGGGCGGCCGGGGGTGAGCGCGCTCGACGCGCTCGATCCTCAGCAGCGCGAGGCCGCGTCGATCCTGCGCGGACCCGTCGCGATCCTCGCCGGGGCCGGCACGGGCAAGACGAGGGCGATCACCCACCGGATCGCGCACGGCGTCGACACCGGCGCCTACACGCCGAGCCGCCTGCTGGCGCTGACCTTCACGACGAAGGCGGCGGGGGAGCTGCGTGGCCGACTGCGCGCCCTCGGCGTCGGCGGCGTGTCCGCGCGCACCTTCCACTCGGCGGCCCTGTCGCAGCTGAACTACTTCTGGCCGACCGTGGCAGGGGACGTCGCCCCGAAGATCATCGACAACAAGGTCCGCCTCCTCGCGCACGCCGCCGATCAGGTGGGGCTCGAGCCCAGTACGCCCACGCTGCGCGACGTCGCGGGGGAGATCGAGTGGCGCAAGGTCACGATGCGCTCGATCGACGCGTACGCGCGGCTCGAGCGCCGCGTCGGGGCGCTCGGCGCCGACGCACTCGCCGCGCTGATGCGCGCGTACGAGGATCTGAAGGACCAGCGGCGGCAGCTCGACTTCGAGGACGTGCTGCTCGCCTGCGCCGGGATGCTGGAGGGCGAGCCGAAGGTGGCCGCCGCGGTCCGCGAGCAGTACCGCCATTTCACGGTGGACGAGTTCCAGGACGTCTCGCCGCTGCAGAACCGGCTGCTCGAGCTGTGGCTGGGGGAGCGGCGCGATCTCTGCGTGGTCGGCGACGCCAGCCAGACCGTGTACTCCTTCACGGGGGCCGACTCGCGGTTCCTCCTCGACTTCGAGCGCGACCATCCCGGCGCGAAGGTCGTCTGCCTCGTACGCAACTACCGCTCCGATCGCGCGATCGTCGATGTCGCCAATGCGCTGATGCGGGATCGTCCCGGCGCCCTCGACCTCGTCGCCGCCGAGGACGGCCCGGCCGGTCCGGTGCCGACGGTCTCGGCGCACGACGACCAGTCGGCCGAGGCGGACGCCGTCGCCGCGGCGGTCGCCGGTCAGCTGGCGGAGGGGGCCTCGCCCGACGCGATCGCCGTGCTCTACCGCTCGCACGCGCTGTCCGCGCCCATCCAGCAGGCGCTCGCCGCACGCGGGGTCGCGACGAGCGTGCTCGGAGGGGCGCGGTTCTTCGATCTGCCGGAGGTGCGCCAGGCAGTCCTCGCCCTCCGCGGCGCCGCCGTCGCCCCGTCGACGGTCGGCGCGGGGGAGTCAGGGGCGGACGCGGTCCGCATCGCGACCGTGCGCGACGTGATGCGGAGCCTCGGCCACACGGCCGAGCCGCCGGCGGCCGGGGGCGCCCTGCGAGACGCGTGGGAGGCGCGCCAGGCGATCGTCCGTCTCGCGGAGGAGTCGCCGGAGGGCACGACCATGCGCGCCTTCGCCGACGGGCTGCTCGCCAGGGCGAAGGATCAGCACGAGCCGGCGCTGCGGACCGTGACGCTCGCGACGATCCACGCCGCGAAGGGCCTCGAATGGCCGCACGTCCACCTCGCCGGCTTCTCGGAGGGGCTGCTGCCGATCTCGTACGCCACGACGATGGAGCAGATCGACGAGGAGAGGCGCCTCGCCTACGTCGGCATCACGCGCGCGGCGCGCTCGCTGTCGATCACGTGGGTCCGCGGCACGGGCCGCACGGAGCGGCGGCCCTCCCGCTTCCTCACGGAGATCGCCGGCCCCCGCATCGTCCGGGGCGGCTCGTCCGCCGTTGCGCTGCGCCCCGTCGCGCGCTGACGCCGGGTCACGCCGCGCTCGGGCTTCCGGCGCCCGGCGGGAGCGTCGCGGCCGGATGATCCGCGGGAGAGTGCGGGTCCGTCGGCTGCTCGCCGCGCGCCCCATCCCGGCCGCCGCACAGGCACTCGAGGTGCGGGCGATGCGCGCGCCACCGCCGCGGACGCTCGTCCGCGGGATCAGCCGGGTCGTCCGCATCGACGACCACCGAGCGCGTCGGCTCCGTCCGCCTCGTGGCCCTGGCGCCCTGCAGCTCATCGCGGAGGAGTCGGGACGCGAGCGCGACGGCCTCGACGGCGAGCGACATCGTCACGGGGGCGGGGCGGCGCAGGAGCAGCTGGGAGGCGATGACCGGCCAGGCGGGGTCGTGCTCGGTGCGGTGGAGGTCGAGGCAGGCGAGGCACGCGTTCGACCCGGGAACCACGACGGGACCGATCTCGGCCCCGGCGTCCGTGAACACGATCGGGACGTGCGGGGCGTCCGCCCTCGCGCAGCGCACGCCGAGGTGCGGCGGGACGACGTGGGAGGCCAGGAGGACCGTCGGCGTCCTCGGGTCGACCGTGTCCTCCTCCGGGGCGACCCAGACGGCCGGCCAGCCGCGCTCCGACAGCGCGTCGACGACGATCGAGACGATCGCCTCGGGAAGCGGATCCGCGGCGCGCACCGCCACGCCGACGCCGACGCGCTCGTCCACGCGGAGCACGGGTGCCAGGATCGCCAGGAGCTCGATGACCCGATCGGTCGGGCCGCCGCAGCTCGTCGCCAGCCTGCCCGGGTCGACGCCGCCGTGCGCATCGTCGCTCGCGGGGAACCCGCGCTCGAGCTCGGCGACCGCCCGCTCCTGCCACGGTGCGGGGTCGCGGAGCAGAATCGGGCCGTCGAGGCCGAACTGGAGCGTGCGCGCGTCCCGCCAGAGGGGGCAGCTGCGCGGATCGATGCGGACGAGGGCCATGACGCGATTCTGGCCCGCACGGGGGATCGCGCGGGGCTTATCCACAGACGGGACCGCCGGCCCCGCGGCCGGTCCCGGCCTGTGGAGGAGGAAGCGGCTATCGCTGGTCGGGGTCCTCGCCGCCGGAGGCCTCCTCGTCCAGCAGCTGCGCGAGAGCCTGGTCCATGTCGTCCTGCTCGGGCTCGTCGCCGCGGGCGTGCGCCTCGAGCCGCGCGATCAGCGCCTTCGGGTCGTCGATGTCGCTCGCCTCCGGCATGAGGTCGGGGTAGTCCCAGAGCGAGTCGCGCGCCGCGACGCCCACCGCGTCGGTCACCGCGCGCCACATGTTCGCGGCCTCCCTCAGCCGGCGTGGACGAAGGCGCAGCCCGACGAGCGCGGCCAGCGCGTCCTCGGCCGGGCCCCCGGCCGCACGCCGGCGGCGGATGACCTCGCCGATCCTCTCGACGCCCGGCATCCGGTTCGTCGCGTCGGCCGTGACGACCTCGACCCAGCCCTCGATGAGCGCGAGCAGGGACTCGAGCCGCTCGAGGGCGCGCTTCTGGGCCTCGGACTGCTGCGGCAGCAGCGCCCCGGACTCGAGCGCCTCGCGCAGCTCCTCCGGGTTCTGGGGGTCGAAGCGCGACGCCACGTCCTCGAGGCGCTCGACGTCGATGTCGACCCCGCGGGCGAAGTCGGTCACCTGCGCGATCGCCTGCAGCCGCAGCCACTTCGCGTGGCGGAAGAGGCGAGCATGCGCCAGTTCGCGGGTGGCGACGTAGATCGCGAGCTGATCGTCGGGGATCTCGAGCCCGCGGCCGAGGTCGGCGAAGTTCTGCGGCACGATCGCCGCCGTCCCCGCCGGCATGACCGGCACCCCCACGTCACCGCCGGAGACGACCTCCTGCGACAGCTTCCCGATGACCTGGCCGAGCTGGGCGGCGAACAGCTGCCCGCCGATCCCCCTGAGCATCCGGCCGGCCCCCTCGAGCATCTGCTGCATGTCGTCCGGCGACTGGGCGCGCAGTGCCTCGATGAGCGCGTCCGCCATGCTCGTCGCGACGGGCTCGGCCAGCTCCTGCCACACCGGCAGGGTGAGCTCGACCCACTCGCCGCGGGTGATGGGACGCGCGGCCTCCGCCAGCTCGGAGATCGTCGTCGCCTCCGTGAGCCAGAGGTTCGCGAGGGTGAACGCCTGGTCGAGATCGGTCTTCTGGCCGGTTGTGATCGCGAGGCCGTCCTGGTTGGCCAGGTGGAGGGCCGCACGCCGGGCGGCGTCCCACGAGACCCCTTCGTCGGCGCCCCCGGAGAACATCTGCTGCATGTTCTGCAGGAGCGGCTGCAGCATGGCGGGGTCGATCCCGGCGCCGCCCATCTGCTCCGAGAGCTGCCTCAGCTGCTCCGGATCGATCTCGCCGGCGGCGAAGGGGTTCTCTCCGGCTCCGGCCTGCTCGAACATCCGGCGGAGGAACTCGGGCAGGTCGTCGTCGGGGCGCGGGTTCTCGTCGTCGGAGGGCACGTCGTCCGCCTTTCGTGGACCGCTGTCAGCGAGCGGAGGGTTGTCGCGTTCTACGCTAGTGCGGACCGTTTGCGTCATTCGCCGGCCGGAGCCAGAATCCCGTACGCCGCTCGCGAACGCGCATCGATCGATCGGCTGACGAACGGATGAGCATGGCGGGAACGACGGGAACGAGCACGAACAGGCGGACGATCGTCGGCACCGCCGCCCTCGCGGTCGCGCTGGTGACGCTGTTCGGCCTCTCGTTCGTCCCGACCTCGTTCGTCATCCAGCAGCCGGGCCCCGTGTACAACACGATCGGGACGGCCGAGACGGAGGAGGGCGATGAGGTTGCGCTCATCGAGGTCCACGACGCGGAGACGTACGAGACGTCCGGCACGCTCGACCTCACGACGATCCAGGTCCAGGGCAACCGCGAGCGCACGCCGACGTGGCTGGACCTCGCGATGGCGTGGTTCGACCGGTCCAAGGCCGTCGTGCCGATCGAGTCGGTGTTCCCCGAGGGCGTGACGACGGAGGATCGCGATGCGCAGAACGCGGCGCTGATGGTCGACTCGCAGGCGGAGGCGACGGCGGCGGCGCTGCGCGAGCTCGGATACGACGTCCCCGGCAGCACCGAGATCTCCGTCGTCGAGGTGACGGAGGGCTCTCCGGCGGCCGGAGAGCTCGCGGCCGGCGACATCGTCACCGAGGCGGACGGGGAGGCCGTCGCCGATGTGGACGACCTGCGCGAGGCGATCGCGGCGGAGGACGGCGATCCGGTCGAGGTCTCGTACTCGCGCGACGGCGAGGAGCGCACCGCCTCGATCACGCCGACCCGCGCCGTCGTCGACGGCGAGGAGAGCTGGGCGATCGGCGTCATGCTCTCGCCGATGACGACGTACGACTTCCCCGTCGACATCACGATCCAGCTCGACGACGTCGGCGGCCCCAGCGCCGGGATGATGTTCGCACTCGGGATCGTCGACACGATGACCGAGGGCGAGATGACCGGAGGGGAGAACATCGCCGGCACGGGGACGATCGACGCGGAGGGCGAGGTCGGCACGATCGGCGGGATCCGGCAGAAGCTGTACGGGGCCAGCGAGGCGGGCGCCGACTGGTTCCTCGCGCCGCGAGGCAACTGCGACGAGGTCGTCGGCCACGTCCCCGACGACCTGACGGTGTTCTCGGTCGCCACGCTCACGGACGCCGAGGAGGCCGTGCGCGCCATCGCCGACGGCGACACGTCCGGGCTCGTCGGCTGTCCGGCGGAGTAGGGGGACCCCGTGGCTGACGGCACTCTCACCTGATTCTGATTGTCAGCACAGTCATTGCCGATGTTGCCTAGGATGGACGGGTGACCTCGACGACAGCGCCGAATCCCAAGTCCCCACCGAGTCCGTTCCGGCGGGTGATCACGATCTCGCTGATCGTGATCGCGGCTCTGGTGGCGGGGTTCTTCCTGTTCGCGACGCTCTACGCAGACGTGCTCTGGTACCAGCAGCTCGGATACGACGGCGTGCTCTTCACCCAGTGGGGCGGTCGAGCGGCGATGTTCGTCATCGGCTTCATCGGGATGGCCGCCCCGGTGTGGGTCTCGATCTTCCTGGCCTACCGCCTTCGTCCCGTGTATGCCCAGCTCAGCTCGCAGCTGGACCGCTATCAGGAGGTCGTCGAGCCGCTGCGCCGCCTCGCGATGTGGGGCGTTCCCGTCTTCTTCGGATTCTTCGCCGGGTTCTCCGCCGCGGCCAACTGGGAGTCGGCCGCACTGTGGCTGAACGGGGGAGCGGTCGGCGAGGCGGACCCCGAGTTCGGCATCGATCTCGGGTTCTACATGTTCGCGATGCCCTTCCTGACGGGCGTGCTGGCGTTCGCCTCGGCCGCGGTCCTGATCAGCCTCATCCTCACGGCTCTCGTGTCGTACCTGTACGGCTCCGTCCGGGTCGGCCAGGGCGAGCTGCGCATCTCGAAGGCGGCGCGCATCCAGCTCGCCATCATGGCGGCCGTCTACATCCTGATCCAGGCCGTGAGCCTGTGGCTCGATCGCTACCGCAAGCTCGTGGAGCCCGGCGACCGCATCACCGGCCCTGGGTACGTGGGAACCCACGCGGAGATCCCCGGCCTCACGATCCTCGCGATCGCGGCGATCCTCGTGGCCGCCCTGTTCATCTTCACGGCCGTCATCGGCCGCTGGCGGCTTCCGCTGATCGGCACCGGCCTGCTCGTGGTGACGGCGCTCGTCGTGAACCTCGCATACCCGGCGATCATCAACACGCTGCAGGTCCAGCCGAACCAGTACGCGATGGAGAGCGACTACTACCAGCGCAACGTCGACGGCACCCGCACGGCGTACGACATCGACGACATCGACGTCGAGCCCTACGCGGCCGAGACGCACACCGAGGCAGGCCAGCTGCGCGACGACGCGGCGACCACGGCATCGCTGCGCCTCATGGACCCCTCTGTCATCAGCCCGACCGTGCGGCAGCTGCAGCAGCACTTCCCGTACTACAGCTTCGAGTCGACGCTCGACGTCGACCGCTACGAGATCGACGGCGAGACCCAGGACACGGTCGTCGCGGTCCGTGAGCTGAACCAGTCGAACCTCGAGAGCCAGACCTGGCAGAACACGGCCATGGTGTACACCCACGGCTACGGCCTCGTCGCGGCCAAGGGCAACGAGCGCACGGGTGACGGCTGGCCGGTCTTCGTCGAGAGCGGCATCCCGACCTCCGGCGTCTTCAGCGACATGGAGTACGAGCCGCGCATCTACTTCGGCGAGAACTCGCCGGAGTACTCGGTCGTCGGCGCGCCGGAGGGCGACGACCCGCTCGAGCTCGACTACGCCAGGGGCGAGGACGGCGACGGCGAGACCCGCACGACCTTCGCGGGCGATGGCGGGCCGAGCGTGGGGGGCTTCCTCAACAAACTCGTCTACGCGCTGAAGTTCCAGTCAGAGCAGATCTTCCTCTCGCAGTACGTGAACGAGGAGTCGCAGATCCTCTACGACCGCAACCCGGTCGACCGCGTGCAGAAGGCCGCGCCGTACCTGACGGTCGACTCCGACCCGTACCCGACCGTCGTCGATGGTCGCGTCGTCTGGGTCGTCGACGCGTACACGACGAGCTCGTCGTACCCGTACTCGTCGACCGTGAGCCTCTCGGAGGCGATCAGCGACTCGAACGTGCCCCAGCCGCAGGTGCGCATCGACGAGATCAACTACATCCGCAACTCGGTCAAGGCGACGGTCGACGCGTATGACGGATCGGTCAAGCTCTACGCCTGGGATGACGAGGATCCCGTGCTGAAGGCCTGGCAGAGCGTGTACCCGTCGACGGTCGAGCCGATCAGCGAGATGTCGGGCGAGCTCATGAGCCACGTGCGCTATCCGACCGACCTGTTCAAGGTCCAGCGCGAGATGCTCGGCGTCTACCACGTCGACAATGCGAACAGCTTCTATCAGCGTGACAACGTGTGGAGCACGCCGGCGGACCCGCAGGACACGAGCGTGAAGCAGCCGCCGTACTACCTCACGATGCAGATGCCGAAGCAGGAGGATCCCTCCTACTCGCTCTACACGACGTTCATCCCGCCGGGCGAGGGGGAGGACAGTCGCAACGTGCTGCTCGGCTATCTCTCGGCCGACGCCGATGCCGGATCGACAGCCGGGGAGGTCAGAGACGGCTACGGCAAGCTGAGACTCCTCCAGATCTCCTCCGACACGACGGTGGCGGGGCCCGGCCAGGTCCAGAACACGTTCGACTCCGATCCGACGATCGCCGACGAGCGCAACGTCCTCCAGCTGGGCGACTCCGAGCTCGAGCTCGGCAACCTGCTCACCGTCCCGGTCGGCGGCGGGTTCCTGTACGTGCAGCCGGTCTATGTCCAGTCGACGGCCGGAACGTCCTATCCGCTGCTGAGACGCGTCTTCGTGTCGTTCGGCGAGCAGCTCGCCTTCGAGGACACGCTCGCCGAGGCGCTCGACGAGATCTTCGGCGGCGACTCCGGCACGGAGACCGGGGACTCGGACGTGCAGCCGGAGCCGGACGAGGCGAACGGCGAGGACACGCCGGAGGACTCCTCCGGTGACGACACGTCGACCGACGGCCAGGACTCCGGCGATCAGGGGACCGGCGAGGGTTCGGCCGAGTGGCAGCAGGCCATGTCCGAGGCGCAGGACGCGCTCGGCGAGCGGAACGACGCCATCGAGAGCGGCGACCAGGTCGCGATCGCCGAGGCGAACGAGAAGCTCGGCACAGCGGTCCAGAAGCTGCTGGAGCTCGAAGGCGACGGCCAGTAGGGCGACGCGCCGAGGCCGGCTCGATTCGCCTGCTGTTCACCCCCGTGTTAGGCTTTAACACGTGCCGCGGGGTGGAGCAGTTCGGTAGCTCGCCGGGCTCATAACCCGGAGGCCGCAGGTTCAAATCCTGCCCCCGCAACAAGAAGCGAAGGCCCGGATCCGCAAGGATCCGGGCCTTCGTCATGGGTCGAGGGGTCAGGAGGCCGCCCGTATCGCTTCGGCGACGAGGGTCGTGAACTTCTTGCCTCCTTCGGCAGACGGGTGGATGCGGTCGCCGGCGAGAAGACCGGGGTCCTCGTCCGCGGTGTGGGACCAGTCGGCGAGGTCGACCCGCTCCGGATGCGCGGAGGCGAACGCGGTGAGGGTCTCGTTGACTTCGGGAATCCACTCGCGCGGGGCGGACGCCGTGACGAGGACGAGATGGCGATCGGGGCCGATCGCCTCGAGCATCTCATCGAGCGGTGTCGTCTCGACGGGACCATTGGTTCCGAGCGCGATCACCACATACTCACGGAGCTGTCCGGAGTCGGCGAGCGAGCGGACGATCTCGGGCCCGACCCAGATCGAACGGGAGACCTCGGCATCGACATCGATTCCCGGAAATCGTTCGACCAGCGCCGGCGCGGAAGCCAGCATGACCGAGTCCCCCACCGCGGTGATCTGAGATCCCTCGACCGGAGTCGGCGTCGGGGAGGGAGGCGGCGCGGGGGAGGACGACGGCGTCGACGAGGCCGTGGGTGTGGGAGACGGCAGCTTCTCTGTCGCGGTCGGCGAGGGCCCCGGCTGCTGCTGATCGAGGACGTCCTGTCCGTCGGATATCGATTCAGCGGCGGACGTCTGCGCCGGTCCGGTGACGGCGGCAACGGCCGTCCCCGTGGCGAGGGCGAGCACGCAGACGGCGCTCGCACCGACGGTCGCCGCGCCCCAGGCGCTCCGTCGGAACGTCGATCCCGCAGCGGCGAACGCCCCGCGAAACCCCTTCCGTCGCACGGGCTCCTCGACCAGTCGATAGGAGAGGGCCGCACAGATCACCGTCAGAATGAGGCTCAGCGTCCCCGCCCACAGCGGCACAGTGGCCTCCGGCCCCGTGCCCTGCGTGGCGACGAGGACGAGCACGAGAATCGGCCAGTGCCAGAGATACAGTCCGTACGATCGATCGCCCACCCACTTCAGCGGGGCGA
Source organism: Microbacterium sp. (assembly GCA_052092505.1). Taxonomy (GTDB): domain Bacteria; phylum Actinomycetota; class Actinomycetes; order Actinomycetales; family Microbacteriaceae; genus Microbacterium. The sequence continues at coordinate 16,608 of JBQDDT010000046.1, forward strand.
GATCGAGCATCCTGCCGAACAGCGAGCCCGGCCAGACGGCCGTGACGACGAGGATGCCGGTGAGCACGGTCGCGGCGACGAGCACGGTCGGCAGCGCGTCCGGTTCCTCCGTGCCGATGAAGGCGAGAAGGACGATCCCCGCCAGAGCCGTCGTGCCCAGGGCGGCGCCGATCCAGCGAACGGCGGCCGAGCGCCTCCCTTCCCCGTCGGGTATCCGTTCGAGGAGGAAGGCGAGTGCCACGCCGAAGAGGATGCCGAAGGCATGGGTGTCGGTGCCGAAGTAGATCCGCGTCGTGTCCGCGCCCTGCTGGAGCAGGACGAACATCCACGCGGCAGACGCCACGGCGCCTGCGAGAGCGATCATCGCTCGCGGCCACCCGCGAGGAAGCAGCAGGACGAGGGGCAGCAGCAGAGGCCAGACGAGGTAGAACTGCTCCTCGACCGCGAGGGACCAGAAATTGCGAAGCAGTTCGGGGCCGGTCGCCTCGAAGTAGCCGGACCCCGTGAGGACCGCCGCCCAGTTGTAGCTGAACGTGAACGCGCCGAGCACCTGCGTTCCGAGGCGGACCAGCACGTCGCCGCCGATCACCCAGGCGGCACTCGCGCAGACCATGATCGTGAGAGCGAGGGCGGGAAGCAGTCGTCGAGCGCGACGTCGCCAGAAATCGGCGATTCCGCTCAACCCGTGCGTCGTTCGTCGAAGCAGCAGCGAGGTGATCAGGAATCCGCTGATGACGAAGAAGACATCGACGCCGATGTAACCGGCCTCGAGACCGAGTGAGGGGAACAGGTGATACGAGACGACGAGCACGACCGCTACGGCGCGGAGTCCGTCGAGACCGGTGAATCGTCGGGAGTGACGGTTCTCGCGTCTGGTGCTCACCATCTCAGACTCTCGTGCCTTTCTCGTGTCTCGCGATGCTCTGCGAGTGATGCCCGTGGAATGCATGATGCGAGCAGGGCCGGCGGGCTATGCGCCCATGACGCCGGAGCCATGCTTCTTCAAGCGCGTGTACGCCTCTTCGTAGGTCTCCGCTTCGCGAACGCCGCGCACGCCGAACTTCGCCTCCACGAGCCCCACCAGGCCGCGACCGGGAGGGCTCAGCGGCTTGTCCTTGTGCGTGTGCCCGGGGTGCGGCGGTGCTTCCTGAGGATTGTCGGGGAGCCACTGCGGACTCGTCTCCGGCCAATCGTCCGGGTGTCTGGGGTTCTCCAGGTTCACGACCGTCGAAAGGCTGTTCGCGCTCTCGTCGCGCCGAGACAGCGGCTTGAGCCCGTGCTGTTCGCTGAGCGTCTTGATCACCGAACCGTGGTTCATCTCGTCGTTGACGATCGTGTTGCGCGCCGTGTACGCCGACACCGCGATCGCTGGGACACGGCACCCGAGACGTTCGAACGCGAAGCCCATCTCGCCCGCCTTCGCGTCGCCGTGC
>JBQDDT010000047.1:0-17537 GCA_052092505.1 Microbacterium sp.
CCCACGGTAAAAAAACGCCCGCCGCCGCGCGGGCGCGCGCCGTCTCCGCGGGCGTCGTTGCTATCTACATCGACTCCGACGTGGCGATCGATCGCCTCGTCGCCCTGGCCGAGCGCCGCACGGACGGCGCGCCGGCGCAGTCCGTGCTCCTGCGCGTGCGCAGCGGCGTGCACGCCGACACCCACGAGTTCCTCGCCACCGCGCACGAGGACCAGAAGTTCGGCTTCGCGCTCGACGACGCCGAGGAGGCCGTGCGTCGGATCCGCGCGTGCGACGGACTCGCGTTCGCCGGGCTCCACTGCCACATCGGGTCGCAGATCTTCGGCGTCGACGGCTTCCGCGAGTCGGCCGCCAGGGTCCTCCGCCTCCACTCGCGCCTCCTCGATGCGGGAGAGGTGCCGGTGCTGAACCTCGGCGGCGGCTTCGGCATCGCGTACACGCGCGCGGATCAGGCGGTGCCGATCGCCGACCTCGCCCGCGGCATCGTCGCGGCGGTCGCCGAGGAGTGCTTCGCGCTCGGGATCGCGCTGCCGATCCTCGCGTTCGAGCCCGGCCGCAGCGTGATCGGGCCGTCGGGCGTCACGCTGTACGAGGTCGGCACGATCAAGCGCGTCGACCTCGATGGCGGATCGCGCGCCTATATCAGCGTCGACGGCGGGATGAGCGACAACGCGCGTCCCGCCCTCTATGGCGCCGAGTACTCGGCTCGCCTCGCCTCCCGCGTCGGGATCGGGGCGCCCCAGCTCAGCCGCGTGGTCGGCCTGCACTGCGAGTCGGGGGACGTGGTCGTCGACCACGAGTACCTGCCGGGGGACGTCGCCCCCGGCGACCTGCTGGCCGTCCCGGTGACGGGGGCCTACTGCGCCGCGCTGTCCAGCAACTACAACCACACTCCGCGCCCGGCGATCGTCGCGGCCGCCGGCGGGAGGGCGCGTCTGCTCGTCCGCGGCGAGACGCTCGACGATCTGCTCGCGCGCGACATCGCCTACACGACCGCGACGGCCGAGAACGGGGCCGTCCGAGAGGGAGAAGAATGACCGAACAACGCCGCCTGCGCGTCGCGCTCCTCGGGGCAGGTTCCGTCGGGTCGCAGGTCGCGAGCCTGCTGCTCGACCACGCGGACACGCTCGCCGAGCGCACGGGCGCCCATCTCGAGCTGGCCGGCATCGCCGTGCGCGACATCGACGCGCCGCGCGACGTCGACCTCCCGCGCGAGCTCCTCACGACCGACGTCGAGAGCCTCATCGTCGGGGCCGACATCGTGATCGAGCTGATGGGCGGCATCGAGCCGGCGCGCACGCACATCATCACGGCGCTGCGGGCCGGGGCCGATGTCGTCACGGGCAACAAGGCGCTCCTCGCCGAGCACGGCGCCGAGATCTTCGACGTCGCCGACCAGGTCGGCGCCTCGGTGTCGTACGAGGCGGCCGTCGCGGCGGCGATCCCGATCATCCGTCCGCTGAAGGACTCCCTCGCGGGCGACCGCATCGACCGCATCTCGGGCATCCTCAACGGCAGCACCAACTTCATCCTCGACAAGATGGACCGCGAGGGGCTGCCGGCGGAGGAGGCGCAGCGGATCGCGACCGACCTCGGCTATCTCGAGGCGGATCCATCGCTCGACCTCGCCGGCTTCGACGCCGCGCACAAGGCCGCGATCCTCGCGAGCCTCGCCTTCCACACCAAGGTCTCGCTCGACGACGTCTACCGCGAGGGCATCGAGGACGTCACGTCGGAGATGATCGAGGGCGCCCGGGCCGCCGGGTACGTCCTGAAGCTCCTGGCCGTGTGCGAGCGCCTCACCGACGCCGGCGGCGAGTCCGTGTCCGTGCGCGTCTACCCGGCGCTCATCGACCGCCAGCACCCGATGGCGAACGTCTACGGCGGAAACAACGCCGTGTTCGTCGAGGCCGCCGCCGCCGGCCCGCTCATGTTCTACGGGGCGGGCGCCGGAGGGCGCGAGACCGCATCGGCCGTCATGGGCGACGTCGTCTCGGCGGCCCGTCGTCACATCGCAGGCGGCGTCGGGGTCGGGGAGTCGCCCAGGCTCAGCCTCCCCGTCGCGCCCGTCGGCCGGATCGTCACGCGGTACCAGATCCGGCTCGAGGTGAACGACGCCCGCGGTGTGCTGCAGGAGATCGCCGGCATCTTCACCGACGCGGGCGTCTCGCTCGCGACGGTCGACCAGGCGCCGGTCGACGAGGACATCGACGGATCGTCGAACCGCGCGGTCATCGTCCTGACGACCCACAGGGCCCGCGAGGAGGCGCTGCGCCAGACGGTCGAGCGGCTGCGTGCGAGCCACGTCGTGGAGACCGTCGCCTCGGTCCTGCGCGTCGAAGGGGAATGACATGCGCGCGGTGAGCGGATCGCCCCTGCCCGGAGCGGGTGCATGAGCGGCGATGCCGCGCGCACCGTCTCGGTGCGCGTCCCGGCGACGAGCGCGAATCTCGGCCCAGGGTTCGACACCCTCGGGCTCGCGCTGAGCGTCTACGACCAGCTGCAGGTCACGGCGCTCGAGGCCGACGCCCTCGAGATCGAGGTCACGGGGACGGGCGCCGACGAGATCGCGCGCGACGAGTCGAACCTCGTCGCCCGCTCGCTCTGGTACGTCTACGACAGCGTCGGGGTGACGCCGCCGGGCCTGAGGATCACGGCCCACAACGAGATCCCGCACGGTCGAGGGCTCGGCTCGTCCGGATCGGCCGTCGTCGCGGGCATCCTCGCGGCGAAGGGGCTCCTCGAGGGGCGGGTCGAGCTGAGCGATGCCGACCTGCTCCGTCTCGCGACCGAGCTCGAGGGGCACCCGGACAACGTCGCACCCGCGCTGTTCGGCGGGCTCACGATCGCCTGGACCGACGACGGCGTCCCGCAGCACAAGAAGCTGCTCGTGCACCGCGGCGTCTCGCCTCTCGTGTTCGTCCCGTCCTTCACGATGTCGACCTCGGTCGCGCGCGGGCTGCAGCCCGATCAGGTGCCGCGCGAGGACGCCGTCTTCAACGTCTCGCGCTCGGCGCTGCTGATCGCGGCGCTCACGCAGAGCCCGGAGCTCCTGCTCGCCGCCACCGACGACAAGCTCCACCAGACCTACCGGGCGGGGGCGATGCCCGAGACGCACCGCCTCGTCCAGGCGCTGCGCCAGGCGGGCTTCGCCGCCGTCGTGTCCGGCGCCGGCCCGAGCGTCCTCGTCCTCGCCGATGGCCCGGGCAGGCGCCTCGAGGCGGTGGACGTGGCCGAGGCCGTCACGAACACCCCCTGGGAGTCGCTCATCCTCGCCGTCGACTTCAAGGGTGGTACAGTGAGAGGCACAGCGGAGGGTGCCTTCGAGCACGAAATCTGACCTCCGTCGCAAATCTGCGAAGCCCCGCACGATGCCTTACCGTCCCCCAGGACGCAGTACTCCTGTGCGACAACCTGAGCATCGGCGCACGACGTGGCGCGCGCACGGCCGTTCCCCCGAGGGGATGCCCTGCGGTGGCTGAATCCCACGATCCCCATCAAGGAGTGATGTTGGAGTCCACCTCCGAAACCCAGACGGACGCCGCACAGGCAGCGAACGAGCAGCCGGCCGCGGCGGCCGAGGCGGAGACCCAGACCAAGGCGCCGCGCAAGCGCGCCCCGCGCCGCGCGAAGAGCGCGGCGACCGCCGACGCCGCCGAGGCGCCGGCGGCGGAGACGCCCGCCCCCGAGGCGGCAGAGGCTCCGGTCGAGAAGCCGAAGCGCGCGCCGCGCCGCCGCACGACGAAGGCCGACGAGGCCAAGACCGGCGAGGACGCGCCCGCCGCGTCCGCCGACACGGCCGAGGCGTCCGAGTCCTCGACCGCGGCCGATGCCGCTCCGGCGGAGAAGCCGAAGCGCGCGCCGCGCCGCCGCACGACGAAGGCCGCGGAGGCCTCATCCGCGCCGGAGGAGTCGGCGGGCACGGGCGAGCAGCCCGCGTCGGACGACAAGCCGGCGGACGCGAGCGACGGCGCGGCCGGCGACACGGCCGACGCTGGCGCGTCGTCGACCAAGCAGGGCGGCGGACCGAAGAAGAAGGCCCCGTCGTCCGACGAGAAGGCCGATCAGGCATCGCCCGACGCGAAGGACGAGTCCTCGAGCAAGCCGGCGAGCACCGACGAGGGCGACGCCGAGCAGGGCGACGACGACGGCGATGACGGGTCGAACCGCTCGCGTCGCGGGCGGGGCCGCAACCGCAGCAGGAACCGGAACCGAGGAGACGGCGGCGACGCCGAGCAGGGCGACGACCGCGGCGGCAACGGCCGCGGGCAGTCCTCCGATGGCCAGAACGGGCGCGGACAGGGCGGCGACGCGCAGAACGGCGGCCGGGGCCAGGGCGACGGCCAGAACGGGCGCGGCCGCGGTCGCGGCAAGCGCCGCGGCGGCCAGAGCGACGAGTTCGAGCCCGAGATCACCGAGGACGACGTCCTCATCCCGATCGCCGGCATCCTCGACGTCCTCGACAACTACGCCTTCGTCCGCACGACCGGTTACCTCCCCGGCCAGCAGGACGTGTACGTCTCGCTCGGGCAGGTCAAGAAGTACCACCTGCGCAAGGGCGACGCGGTCGTCGGATCGATCAAGCAGCCGCGCGAGGGCGAGCAGCACGGGCGCCAGAAGTACAACGCGCTCGTCAAGGTCGACTCGGTCAACGGCCTCTCGGCGGACGACGCGGCGAACCGCGTCGAATTCGGCAACCTGACGCCGCTGTACCCGCAGGAGCGCCTGCGCATGGAGACGGCGCCGGAGAAGCTCACGCAGCGCATGATCGACCTCGTCGCGCCGGTCGGCAAGGGCCAGCGCGGCCTCATCGTCGCGCCCCCCAAGGCCGGCAAGACGATCGTGCTGCAGCAGATCGCCGACGCGATCGCGCAGAACAACCCGGAGGCCCACCTCATGGTCGTGCTCGTCGACGAGCGTCCCGAGGAGGTCACCGACATGCAGCGCTCGGTGAAGGGCGAGGTCATCGCCTCGACCTTCGACCGCCCCGCCGAGGACCACACGACGGTCGCGGAGCTGGCGATCGAGCGGGCCAAGCGCCTCGTCGAGCTGGGGCGCGACGTCGTCGTGCTCCTCGACTCGATCACCCGCCTGAGCCGGGCCTACAACGTCTCGGCGCCGACGTCGGGTCGCGTGCTCTCCGGCGGGGTCGACGCCTCGGCGCTGTACCCGCCGAAGCGGTTCTTCGGCGCGGCGCGCAACATCGAGAACGGCGGCTCGCTCACGATCCTCGCGACAGCCCTCGTGGAGACCGGATCCAAGATGGACGAGGTCATCTTCGAGGAGTTCAAGGGCACGGGCAACATGGAGCTGCGCCTCTCGCGCCAGCTCGCCGACAAGCGCATCTTCCCGGCGATCGACGTCAACGCGTCGTCCACGCGCCGCGAGGAGATGCTGCTCTCGCCCGACGAGGTCCAGATCACGTGGAAGCTGCGTCGCGCGCTCGCCGGCATGGACCAGCAGCACGCGCTCGGCGTCATCCTCGAGAAGCTGAGGGAGACGCAGTCGAACGTGGAGTTCCTCGTGCAGATGCGCAAGTCGATCCCCGCGAACGGCGCAGGCCGCTCAGGGCACGACGGCGACATCCGCTGACGAGGCGCGCATGTTCGAGTCGGTCGACGCGCTCATCGACGAGCACCGTCGGGTCCAGGAGGAGCTCTCCGACCCGGCGGTGCACGCCGACCCTCCGCGCGCGAAGCGCGTGAACCGCCGCTACGCCGAGCTCTCGCGGATCATCGCGGCGCACGAGGCGTGGGTCGGCGCGGGCGAGGACCTCGACGTCGCGCGCGAGCTCGCGACCGAGGACGAGGCGTTCGCCGACGAGGTGCCGGGGCTGGAGGAACGGCTCGCCGAGGCCGAGGAGCGGCTGCGGCGCCTGCTGATCCCCCGCGATCCGGACGACGCGCGCGACGTGATCATGGAGATCAAGGCGGGCGAGGGGGGCGCCGAGAGCGCCCTGTTCGCCGCCGACCTGCTGCGGATGTATCTGCAGTACGCGTCGTCGAAGGGCTGGAAGACCGAGCTCCTCGAGCGGGACGAGTCGGATCTCGGTGGCTACAAGAACGTGCAGGTCGCGATCAAGGGCTCCTCGGACGATCCGGCGCAGGGCGTCTGGGCGCACCTGAAGTACGAGGGCGGGGTGCACCGCGTGCAGCGGGTGCCGGCGACCGAGTCTCAGGGGCGCATCCACACGTCGACGACCGGCGTGCTCGTCTTCCCCGAGGTCGACGAGCCCGACGAGGTCGAGATCGGCCAGAACGACCTGAAGATCGACGTGTACCGCTCCTCAGGGCCCGGGGGGCAGTCCGTCAACACGACGGACTCCGCCGTGCGGATCACCCACCTGCCGACCGGCATCGTCGTGTCGATGCAGAACGAGAAGTCGCAGCTGCAGAACCGCGAGGCCGGGATGCGCGTGCTCCGCGCCAGGCTCCTCGCCCGGCAGCAGGAGGAGCTCGCGGCGGCTGCGGCGGACGCGCGCAAGAGCCAGATCCGCGGCATGGACCGCTCGGAGCGCATCCGCACCTACAACTTCCCGGAGAACCGGATCGCGGATCACCGCACGGGCTACAAGGCCTACAACCTCGATCACGTGATGGACGGCGCCCTCGAGCCCGTCGTGGCCTCGTGCATCGAGGCCGACGAGGCCGAGCGCCTCGCCTCGCTCGGCGAGTGACGCCGCGCCGCCGGGCGCGGGAGAGGATGGGGGAGTGGAGCTTCACGAACTCGGACTGGTCGCCCTCGTCGCCGCGCTCCGCGAGGGCGAGGTCACGCCGACGGAGGCCGCGCGGCACCACCTGGACCGGATCGCGGCGCACGACGCGGCGCTGGGGGCCTTCGTCGAGGTGACGGCCGAGCGCGCGCTCGAGCGCGCCGTCGCGCTCGGCTCGCCGCCGCGCGACGCGGGTCCGCTGTGGGGCGTGCCGCTGGCGGAGAAGGACCTCGTCGCCAGGGCGGGAGTCCCGACGCGGTACGGATCGCGCGCATTCGCCGACAACGTGCCGGAGCGATCCGACCCGCTGGCGCTCGCGCTGGACGGGCTCGGGGCCGTCAGCCTCGGCAAGACGAACACGCCGGAGTTCGGCATGACGGGATACACCGAGTCGGAGGTCGCGCCGCCGGCGCGCAATCCGTGGGACCCGTCGACGGGCGCCGGCGGATCGAGCGGGGGAGCGGCGGTCGCCGTCGCGGCGGGGATGCTGCCGGCGGCGCCCGCCTCCGACGGCGGCGGGTCCATCCGCATCCCGGCCGCGACGGTCGGCGTCGTCGGGATCAAGCCCTCGCGGGGGCGGGTGCCGGTCGGATCGGGGCTCGACGCGCCCGGCGGGCTGTCGGTGGCAGGACCCATCGCGCGCACGGTCGACGACGCGGCGCACCTGCTCGACGCCCTGTGCGCGTCCGCGCCCTACGGATACGCGACCCGCGCGCCGGGGCACGGTCCCTTCGTGGAGGCCGTGCGCGGGGTGCCGCGCATGCTGAGGGTCGGCGCGACACTGGCGACGCCGTGGGACGGCTGGACCGACACGAGCCTCGATCCGCGCGCGCACGCCGCGTACGCGAAGGCGGCGACGATCCTCGAGCGCGCGGGCCACGGCCTGGACGACGCCGAGTGGCATCCGTCCGGCTACCCGGAGCTGTTCACGACGATCTGGCGGTCGTCCGCGTCGCAGATACCCGTCGCGGACGACGAGCTCGACTCCCGCGTGAGTCCGTTCACGGCCTGGATGGCGCGCCAGGGGCGAGCGCTGTCGGCCGAGGAGGCGCTCGGGGCGTACCGGGCGGCCGCCGCGTTCGAGCGGGACACGATCCGTGCCTTCTCCCGATTCGACGCCGTCCTGACGCCGGCGCTCGCGATGGATCCGCGCCCGATCGGGTGGTACGAGGGCGATCCGATGGAGAACTTCGAACGGCAGTGCCGCTACGCGCCGCACACGAGCTTCGTCAACGTCGCTGGACTGCCCGCCGTGACGGTGCCCGTCACGCGGGAGCCGGGCGAGCGTCCGTGGAGCGTGCAGCTCGTGGGCCGCCCCGGCGGAGAGGCCGCGATCCTCGCCCTGGCCGCCGAGCTCGAGCGCTCGGCTGGCCCCCTCCCGCGCCCCTGATCGCGCCCCTCTTCGGCTCGCCCCGGCTCGCGAGATGCACGGAAACTCGCGAGATGCATCGAAACCGGGCCCAGAATCGATGCATCTGGCGAGCTTCGATGCATCTCGCGGTCGGGTGTGGGGTCAGATCTGGTACTCGGGGGCCTGGAGGAGGCGCTGGACGTCCTCGTCGCGGCCGCGCTCGCGGACCTTCGCCGGGATCCCGAGGAGCACCGAGTTCTCCGGTGCGTCGCGGGTGACCACCGCGTTCGCCCCGACCGCCGAGCCCGCGCCGATCGTCACGGGGCCGAGCACCTTCGCGCCCGCCCCGACCGCGACGCCGTCGCCGAGCGTGGGGTGGCGCTTGCCCTTGCTGAGCGAGCGGCCCCCGAGCGTCACGCCGTGGTAGAGCATGACGTCCTCGCCGACCTCGGCCGTCTCGCCGATGACGACGCCCATCCCGTGGTCGATGAAGAAGCGGCGGCCGATCCTCGCCCCCGGGTGGATCTCGATGCCCGTGAACCATCGCATGAGCTGCGAAGCGGCGCGCGCGGGGAAGCGGAATCCGCGCCGCCACAGGCGGTGGTTGATCCGGTGCGCCCAGATCGCGTGGAGGCCGGGGTAGAGCAGCGCGATCTCGACCGCGCCGCGTGCCGCGGGGTCGCGCTTCCGCGCCGCGGCGATGTCCTCGCGGATGCCGATGCCCATGCTCCGAACCTACCGAAGTCCGAAGGCACCGGGCGCCGCGCGTCGCCCCCGTGACGCCGAACGACCCGTTCCGGTGCGAGAAAACGTCCGAGAAGCGGAGTCTTGGAGCATTCTGTCGCACCGGAACGGGTCGTTCCGATGGGGTGGTCAGTCGTCGAGCAGGTGGCTCCACAGCGCCGTGGTGATGTAGCGCTCACCGGTGTCGGGGAGCACGACGACGATCGTCTTGCCGGCGTTCTCCGGCTTCTCGGCCTCGCGCAGCGCTGCCCACGCGGCGGCGCCGGACGAGATGCCGGCGAGGATGCCCTCCTCGGCGGCGAGCGCGCGGGCCGTCTCGATGGCGTCGTCGAACTCGACCGTCGCGACCTCGTCGTAGACGCTCGTGTCGAGGATCGGCGGCACGAAGTTCGGCCCGATCCCCTGGATCTTCGCCGGACCGGCCGTGCCCTCCGACAGCAGCGGGGAGGCCGTCGGCTCGACGGCGACGACCTTGACTCCCGGCTTCCGCTCCTTGAGCACCTGGCCGACGCCCGTGATCGTCCCGCCCGTGCCGATGCCGGCGACGAAGACGTCGACGCCGCCGTCGGTGTCGGCCCAGACCTCCTCGGCGGTGGTCTCGCGGTGGATCTGGCGGTTCGCCTCGTTCTCGAACTGCCTCGCGAGGATCGCGCCCGGCGTCTCGTCGACGATCCGGTTCGCCTCGGCGACGGCGCCCTTCATGCCGCCGGCGGGGTCGGTGAGGACGAGCTCTGCGCCGAAGGCCCGCAGCAGGACCCTCCGCTCCTTCGACATGGAGGCGGGCATCGTGAGGACGACCTTGTAGCCGCGCGCCGCGCCGACGAGCGCGAGCGCGATGCCGGTGTTCCCGCTGGTGGCCTCGACGATCGTGCCGCCGCGCTCGAGCTCGCCGGACTCCTCGGCGGCGCGGACGATCGCGACGCCGATGCGGTCCTTCACGCTCGACCCTGGGTTGAAGTACTCGAGCTTGGCGAGCACCGTGGCGCCCGCGTCGCCGGTGACGCGGTTGAGACGGACGAGCGGCGTGCCCCCGAACGTCGTGGTGATGTCGTTGTGGATTGCGGGCATCGACGGGCCTTTCGGTCGGTGGTGTGGAACTCACCTTACGGCCGCAGGGCGACTTCGTCGCGGCCGTCGCGTAACGCGGAGTCAAACGGCGCGCACCATCGGGGTCGGCGCGCGATCGGATGTCCCCGACGCAGCCGATCGGAGTACTGTGGGTCGGCGTATGCCGACTCCCACAGCCTCCCTCGTCATCGCCCTCCCGGTCAGGGACGCCCTCTCCCAGGCGTCCCGCCGTCTCGTGGAGGGGGGGATCGCCGACCCCGCGGTCGACGCGGAGCTGCTGCTGGCGCACGTGCGCGGCACGAGCAGGGGCGAGGTGCAGTCCTCGGCGATCCGCGGCGACGTCCTCGAGATCCCCCAGGCCGCCGCGTACTGGCGGCTCGTGGAGCGCCGCGCCTCGCGTGAGCCGCTGCAGCACATCACCGGCGTCGCCGCCTTCCGCGGGCTCGAGCTCGCCGTCGGGCCCGGCGTGTTCGTGCCGCGCCCGGAGACCGAGGTCGTCGCCGGGCTCGCGATCGACGCGCTGCGGGCCGTGCCGGAGCCGGAGCGGATCGCGGTCGACCTGTGCACGGGGAGCGGGGCGATCGCCCTCGCGCTCGCGACGGAGGTCCCCGGCGCGCAGGTGCACGCGGTGGAGCAGTCCGTCGAGGCGTTCCTCTGGGCGAAGGAGAACATCGCGCGCACGGGCGTCGACAACGTGGACCTCGCGCTCGGCGACGCCGGTGATCCCGCGACGATCCGGCCGCTGGAGGCGCTCGAGGGGCGCGTCGCGGTGATCGCCACGAACCCGCCGTACGTGCCGGACGAGGCCGTGCCCCGCGACCCCGAGGTGCGGCTGCACGATCCGCAGGCCGCGCTCTACGGGGGGCCGGACGGCCTCGACGTCATCCGCAGGATCAGCGCCGCCGGCCTCCGCCTCGCCCGCCCCGGCGGACGGATCGTCGTGGAGCACGGCGAGTGGCAGGGCGAGCAGGTCCGCGCGGTGCTGGAGGCGGACGGATGGACCGACGCCACGACGCGCGAGGACCTCACGGGGCGCGACAGGGCCACGCTCGCGACCCGACCCGCCTGATCCGATGTCGCCGGGCCTCCGCTCGTTCCCCGGCGCGCCCGCGTAGACTGACGGGGCTATGTCCCCGCTCTTCGACTGCGCCGATGAGGCGCAGCTGCTCACCGGCATGCGCCACGCGCGTCAGGCGATTGGGCGCGGCCAGCTCGTGGTGCTGCCCACCGACACGGTGTACGGGGTCGCGGCGGACGCGTTCGACCGCGACGCCGTCGCGCGCCTGCTCACCGCGAAGGGGCGCGGCCGCCAGAAGCCCCCGCCCGTGCAGGTGGCGGGCATCCCCGCCATGCGCGCGCTCGTCGAGGCGGTCCCCGAGGAGGTCGAGCGCCTCGTCGATCGGTTCTGGCCAGGCGGTCTCACCGTGATCCTCCCGGCGCAGCCGTCCCTGTCGTGGGACCTCGGCGACACCGAGGGCACGGTCGCGATCCGCATGCCGGACCACCGGATCGCCCTCGAGCTGCTGGAGGAGACGGGCCCGCTCGCCGTGTCGAGCGCGAACACCTCCGGCGCGGCCGCGGCGCTCTCGGCGCTCGACGCGCAGGAGATGCTGGGCGACACCGTCGCCGTCTACCTCGACGGCGGCTTCTCGCGCGACGGGATCGCCTCGACGATCGTCGACGCCACGGCGCTCGTGACGGGGGACGACGACGAGCGCCGCATCCGGATCCTCCGCAGCGGCGGCGTCACGCGCGAGCAGCTCTCCGAGGTGCTCGGCGACGCGCTCGAGCCGGCGCCGGACGAGCCGGTCATCGATCCGCACGCCCACGTCCCGCCCCAGCCCCCGCAGGATCCGCGCGGCGCCTTCCAGGATGCGCTTCGCCGCTCGGCCGACGCCGACGACGCGAGCAGTGCCGGGGACGACGCGCGGCCGGAGACGACGCAGGGGAGCCCGTGAGGCAGTACGTCTTCACGATCATCCTCACGGCGGCCGTCACGCTCGCGCTGTCGTGGGCGGTCTGGCGGCTCAGCCTGCGCTTCAAGCTGTACCCCGGCATCCGCGAGCGCGACGTGCACCAGGTCCCGACCCCGCGTCTCGGCGGGATCGCGATGTTCTGCGGGATCGTCGTCGCGCTGCTCGTGTCGTCGGCGAATCCCTACTTCGAGCTGATCTGGGTCGACCCCGCCCTCATGTGGTCGCTCCTCGGCGCGAGCGCGCTCATCGTGCTCGTCGGGGTGGCGGACGACCTGTGGGACCTCGACTGGATGATCAAGCTCGCCGCGCAGTTCCTCGCCGCCGGCATCATCGCGGTGGGCGGCGGCCTGCAGGTCTACGCGCTCCCGCTCGGCGATCTGACGGTGTGGTCGAGCTGGACGAGCATCGCCCTGACGATGTTCTCGATCGTGATCGTCATGAACGCGGTCAACTTCATCGACGGCCTCGACGGCCTCGTCGCCGGCACCTGCCTCATCGCCAACGGCGTCTTCTTCGTCTACTCCTACGTGCTCGTGCGCGACATCGGCGCGAGCACGTACTTCAATCTCGCGACGCTGCTCGCCGTCACCCTCATCGGCGCGTGTGCCGGGTTCCTCCCGATGAACTGGAACGGCGCGAAGCTGTTCATGGGCGACTCCGGAGCGCTCCTGCTGGGGCTGCTGATGGCCACGAGCGCGATCGCCATCACCGGTCAGCTCGAGCCGGCGCTGCTCGACTCCGACCGGATCGGGCGCTCGCAGCTCATCGGCGCGTTCCTGCCGATCCTGCTCCCGCTCGTCGTCGTCCTCCTGCCGCTGCTCGACTTCGGCCTCGCCGTCGTGCGCCGTCTCGCCGCTGGCAAGTCGCCGTTCTCCGCCGACCGCAAGCACCTCCACCACCGCATGCTCGACATGGGCCACTCGGATCGCGGGGCCGTGCTCATCTTCTACGCGTGGACGAGCATCGCCGGATTCTCGGTCCTGCTGATGTACCTCGGCGCCAGAGAGGACTGGCCGGGGGAATACCGCCCCGGCATCGTGTTCGGCGTCATCGGCGTGATCGCGTGCCTCGTCGTCACCTTCCTGCCAGACCGGCGCGCGCGGCGCCGCCGCGCCCAGCCCACGCCCCGTCAGGAGAGCTCATGAGCCGTCCCGTCCCGTCCAGCAGCAGGATCCTGCGCACCGCGACCGTCTGGGGCGTGGTCGCCACCCTGGCGATCGCGCTCGTGGGAGGGGTGATCGGCTACCTCGCGCTCGGCGCGGGTGGCGCGTTCAGCGCGCTCGCCGGCGCGGCGCTCGCCGCGGTGTTCATGCTCATGACGTCGGCCAGCATCCTCGTCGCGAACCGCTGGTTCGGAGACGACCTGTACGTGCCGATCTTCTTCGGCATCGTGCTCGGCGGGTGGATCGTCAAGCTCATCGTGTTCCTCGTGGGCATCCTGCTGCTGCGCGGCCAGCCCTGGATCGAGCCGATGGCGTTCTTCCTCGCGGTCGTGGCGAGCGTCGTGGCCTCCCTCGTGATCGACGCCGTGGCGCTCGTGCGGATGCGCGTGCCCTATGCCGACGTGTCGCTCCCCGGCGACGATGACGCGGCCTCCGGTGCCGCGGAAACCGAGGGGGACGACCCGTCGGAACCGCGCGCGGACAGGCCGGCGCGCAATCTCGACACGGAGTAGAAGTCGTCGATTTCTTTGATAGGCTGACCGGAGTTCCTGTCAGATTCCGTGTTCGGATGCCAAGGGTGTCGTCGCGCGCGGCAGGTGCACAGCCCCCTCTTTCCCGGTGACCCGCCGGAGCTACGAAGCCGGAGCCACACGTTGACACACGCCGTGACACTGATCGCCTCTGCCGAGAGCAGCGAGGGCGGATTCCATCCCCCGTCGATCATCGATTTCTTCCCTGAGGCGCTCTTCCAGATCGGCTCCTTCGAGTTCACGCGCATCCACCTGGCCCAGCTGATCGCCACGGCCGTCCTCGTCATCCTCCTCCTCGTCGGAACCCGGCGCATGCGCGTCGTGCCCACCCGCTTCCAGAGCGTCGTCGAGATGGGGATGGACTTCGTCAGGGTGAGCATCGCCCGCGATCTCCTCGGACGCAAGGACGGGGACCGCTTCGTCCCGCTGCTCATGACGATCTTCCTCATGGTCCTCTTCATGAACCTCACGGGCGTCATCCCCGGGATCAACATCGCCGGGACGAGCGTCATCGGCGTTCCGCTCCTGC
This sequence comes from Microbacterium sp., assembly GCA_052092505.1. Taxonomy (GTDB): domain Bacteria; phylum Actinomycetota; class Actinomycetes; order Actinomycetales; family Microbacteriaceae; genus Microbacterium. The sequence goes on from JBQDDT010000047.1 coordinate 14,074, forward strand.
TCGCGGCCATCTCCTACGTCGCGTTCATCTACGCGGGCATCCGGAAGAGCCCGGCCGGATTCGTGAAGAACTCGCTCTTCCCGAGCGGAGTGCCGTGGCCGCTCTACATCATCGTCACGCCGCTCGAGTTCCTCTCGACGTTCATCATCCGCCCGGTCACGCTCACGCTCCGACTGCTGATGAACATGATCGTCGGGCACCTGATGCTCGTGCTGTTCTTCTCGGCGACGCAGTTCTTCTTCTTCGGTCTGAGCGGGTGGTGGGCGCCCCTGGGCGTCGGCACGCTCGCCTTCGGCCTCGGCTTCACCCTGTTCGAAATCCTGGTGGGCTTCCTCCAGGCGTACGTCTTCACGATCCTGACCGCGGTCTACATCCAGCTCGCGGTTGCGGAAGAGCACTGACGACGCGCCCCACGCGTGTCGCCCTACGAAAGGAAATATCCAGTGGACGCAACTACGGTTCTCGCGGCGGTCGAAGGCTCCATCGCGTCGGTCGGTTACGGCCTCGCTGCCATCGGGCCCGCCATCGGCGTGGGCTTCGTCGTCGGCAAGACGATCGAGTCCATCGCCCGCCAGCCCGAGCTGGCCGGACGTCTGCAGGTCCTGATGTGGATCGGTATCGCCTTCACCGAGGCGCTCGCCTTCATCGGCATCGCGGCCGGCTTCATCTTCGGCTACTGATCGCTCGCTGCTGACACGTAAGGAGACGAGATGCTGAACGCTCTTGTCACGCTGGCCGCGGAGGAGGAGACTCCGAACCCGCTGCTGCCGGCGTACTACGACATCATCTGGGCGGCGGTGTGCTTCGTCATCATCCTCTTCGTCGTCTGGAAGGTCGCCCTTCCTCGGCTGACGGCGATGCTCGACGAGCGCTCCGCGGCGATCGAGGGCAACATCGAGAAGGCCGATGCCGCGCAGAAGGAGGCGGAGGCGGCGCTCGAGGAGTACACCAAGCAGCTCTCCGACGCCCGTCGCGAGGCCGGTGAGATCCGCGAGTCCGCCCACGAGGACGGCAAGAAGATCGTCGCCGAGGCGCGGGCCACCGCGACCACGGAGGCGGAGCGCGTCACCGCGTCGGCTCAGGCCCAGATCGAGGCGGAGCGCCAGGCCGCGATGGTCTCGCTGCGCACCGAGGTCGGCGGCATCGCCCTCGACCTCGCCGGCAACGTCATCGGGGAGTCGCTCGGCGACGACCAGAAGGCGCAGTCGGTCGTCGACCGGTTCCTCGCCGACCTCGAGGCCTCCGAGAAGGCGGCGAGGTAATGGGCAGCGCGACCACTCAGGCACTGGCGGCGACCGCCGGCGTGCTCGACGCTCAGCAGGTCGACGTCTCCACGGCGCGCGACCTGTTCACCGCCGCGCGCACCGTGGCCGGTTCGTCGCAGCTGGGCGGCGCGCTTGCCGATCCCACCGCCTCGGAGTCGGCGCGTCAGGCCCTCGTGGCCGGCGTGTTCGGACCGCTCGGCGAGGCCGCGCGGTCCGTCGTCTCTGCAGCAGCGCAGCAGCGCTGGTCGTCGGTCGCCGATCTCATCGACGGGCTCGAGGACATGGCGATCAGGGCGGCGGGCGCCGCCGAGAGGTCGGCCGACCTCTCGCGCGAGCTGTTCGACGTCTCGCGGATCATCGCCCAGAACCCCGAGCTCGAGCTCACGCTCGGCGGGACCCTGGGCGACCCCGACGCCAAGGCGGAGCTGCTCGAGAAGCTCCTTGCGGGGCAGGCGAGCGAGGCGACGACGCTGATCGTCTCCGAGCTGATCCGGTCGCTTCGGGGTCGTCGTGTGCGGGGCGTCCTGCGCCACGCGATCGACGTCGTCGCAGAGCAGTCGGGCCGCACCGTGGCGACCGTCACGGTCGCCCGCGCCCTCACCGCCGAGCAGACCGACCGGCTCGCGGCCGCGCTCTCGCGCTCCTACGGGGGAGAGATCGCGCTCAACCAGATCATCGACGCCGGCGTGGTCGGCGGCATCCGCGTGCAGGTCGCCGACGACGTGATCGACGGCAGCATCTCCACGCGGCTCACCGACCTGCGCCACAAGCTGGCCAGCTGACACGATTTCCCGCTCCGGCGGAGGGCTTCGGAGCCTGACGGCTCCACAACACGAAGGAAGACAATGGCAGACATCGCAATCAGCCCCGACACGATTCGGGACGCGCTGAAGGACTTTGCCGCCGCATATGAGCCGACCGGTTCCGCGGCGACCGAGGTCGGCACGGTCATCGACGCGGCCGACGGCATCGCCCACGTCGAGGGACTGCCCGGCGTCATGGCGAACGAGCTCATCCGCTTCGAGGACGGCACGCTCGGGCTCGCCCAGAACCTCGAAGAGAACGAGATCGGCGTCGTGGTGCTCGGCGAGTTCACGGGCGTCGAGGAGGGCCAGCAGGTCACCCGCACCGGCAAGGTCCTCTCGGTCCCGGTGGGCGAGGGCTACCTCGGCCGCGTCGTCGACCCGCTCGGCTCCCCGATCGACGGTCTCGGCGAGATCACCGACATCGAGGGCGAGCGCGAGCTCGAGCTGCAGGCGGCGGGCGTCATGGACCGCAAGAGCGTGCACGAGCCGATGCAGACGGGCATCAAGGCGATCGACGCCATGATCCCGGTCGGACGCGGTCAGCGTCAGCTCATCATCGGCGACCGCCAGACGGGCAAGACGGCGATCGCGATCGACACGATCATCAACCAGCGCGAGAACTGGGCGTCGGGCGACCCGGAGAAGCAGGTCCGCTGCATCTACGTCGCGATCGGCCAGAAGGGCTCCACGATCGCCTCCGTCAAGGGCGCGCTCGAGGACGCCGGTGCCATGGAGTACACGACGATCGTCGCGGCCCCCGCCTCCGACCCCGCCGGCTTCAAGTACATCTCGGCGTACACGGGATCGGCGATCGGCCAGCACTGGATGTACCAGGGCAAGCACGTCCTGATCGTGTTCGACGACCTGTCCAAGCAGGCGGAGGCCTACCGCGCCGTCTCGCTGCTGCTGCGTCGTCCGCCGGGGCGCGAGGCGTACCCCGGCGACGTCTTCTACCTCCACTCCCGTCTGCTCGAGCGCTGCGCGAAGCTCTCGGACGAGCTGGGCGCAGGGTCGATGACCGGTCTTCCGATCATCGAGACGAAGGCGAACGACGTCTCGGCGTACATCCCGACCAACGTCATCTCGATCACCGATGGCCAGATCTTCCTCCAGTCCGACCTGTTCAACGCGAACCAGCGCCCCGCTGTCGACGTGGGCATCTCGGTCTCGCGAGTCGGCGGCGACGCGCAGATCAAGCACATCAAGTCGGTCTCGGGAACGCTGAAGCTCGAGCTCGCGCAGTATCGCTCCCTGCAGGCGTTCGCGATGTTCGCGTCCGACCTCGACGCGGCATCGCGCCGTCAGCTCGACCGCGGCGCGCGGCTGACCGAGCTCCTGAAGCAGCCGCAGTACTCGCCGTACCCCGTGGAGGAGCAGGTCGTCTCGATCTGGG
>JBQDDT010000048.1:0-17321 GCA_052092505.1 Microbacterium sp.
GGCTGCGCGTCGGGATGAGCGCACCAACCGCGTGGTCACACTGATCGGCGATGGAGAGCTCAACGAGGGCTCGATCTGGGAGGCGGTCATGTCGGCCGCGCACTACCGGCTCGGCAACCTCGTGGCGTTCGTCGACAAGAACGATCTGATGATGGACGGCTACGTCGACGACGTGATGCAGGTGAACCCGGTCGATGAGAAGTTCACCGCGTTCGGGTGGCGGGTCGTGACGGTCGACGGGAACAGCGTCGACGAGCTCGTCGCCGCGATCGATGACCTGCCGCCCGTGGACTCCGACCGACCCACGGTCATCATCGGCAAGACCATCAAGGGCAAGGGCGTGGACTTCATGGAGAACCAGCAGGCATGGCACGCCGGAACCATCAGTGCCGAGACCCTCGAAGAGACGTACGGGCAGCTCGATGCCGCTCGTGAGAACGAAAGGAAGCTGCAGTCATGGCCGGCGTGAACATGAACGTGCTCGAGGCCGTCGAGAAGGCCTCTGCCAGGGAGATCTATGGGCGTCGGATCGCTGAGCTCGCAGCCGATCACCCGGAGGTGGTCGCGTTGACCGCCGATCTCATGGGGACGAACAAGTTCGGGGACTTCAAGAAGGTCCATCCGGATCGGTTCTTCAATGTCGGCATCGCCGAGCAGAATCTGATGAGCGTCGCTGCGGGTCTCGCGCTGGACGGGAAGGTGCCTTTCGCGTCGACCTTCGCGACCTTCGCATCGATGCGGGCACATGAGCAGGTGCGCACGGACATCGCCTACCCGAATCTGCCGGTGAAGATCATCGCCACGGTCGGAGGTCTCTCCGGTGGAGTCATGGGGCCCACCCATCAGGGCATGGAGGATATGGGCACCATGCGCATGATGCCGAATATGACCGTCATCGCGCCCGGGGATCCGCTTCAGCTGACCCAGTTCATCGAGCAGGCGTACGAGATTCCCGGGCCGGTCTACATCCGACTGGGGCGTGGAGACGACGCAGTCATCTACCCCGAAGATCAGAAGATCGTCGTTGGGAAGGCGATCACTGCTCGCGAGGGGCAGGATGTGACGATCATCGCCACAGGAACGATCATGAACGACGCACTTCGTGCATCGAAGAGGCTCGCGGAGCTCGGAGTCGGCGCACGGGTGCTGGACATGCATACGGTCAAGCCGTTGGACGAGCAAGCCGTCCTTCAAGCGGCGGAGGAGACGGGGCACATCGTCACCGTCGAGGACCACACGATCGTTGGTGGCCTCGGCAGTGCGGTCGCCGAGGTCATCGCGGGCTCCGGCGTGAGAGCGCGGCTGAAACGTCTGGGCGTGCCTGACGTCTTCTCGCTCGTCGGTCCGCCCGCTGAGCTCTACGAGCACTATGGGTTCGATACCGACGGAATCGTTCGTGCCGTGCAGGAGGTCCTCGGCTGACTCACGACGCGCGTTGCGCACGTGTTGCGACGTCCGGGCCGTGAGGGGTCGCCCGATAAGTTGCTCCGCGACCGGGGCGTCGTCCTCCCGCGCCTTCTCGCGCTTCGCCGACACGGCCCCGGTCGGCTTCGGCGACGAGGAGTAGGTCTTCGCGAGGACCAGGGGCTCGTGGGAGTGTCCCCGTCGCGGAGGAGACGTCCGCGGTGCGTCGACGCAGGCGCCGCGTCGCGTCCCCGCCGTGTGCGAACGTGGTCGCATGCCTTCCCCGCAGTCGTTGAGCGAGGCCGACCGGCGCATCGTCGCCGCCTGGGCTGCGGATTGCGCCGAAAGGGTGCTCTTTCTCTTCGAGTCGGAGGCTCCCGACGACGATCGTCCTCGCGACGGCATCGCACGCGCACGAGCGTTCGCGGCCGGTCGGCTCGACGCGGCCGGGGAGATCCGCCGACGCTTCGTCGCGGGCAGAGCCTCCCAGGCCGTCAGCTCACCCGCCGCGAGAGCGGCGGCCTGGGCCGCCGGGCAGGCGGCGGGAGTCGCGCACATGGGGGCTCACGGCTTGGGAGCGGCGGCCTACGCGGTCAGGGCCCGCACGCTCTCCGACCCGAGCAACCCCCGTGCTGCCGAGGAAGAGATCACCTGGCAGCTGGAGCAGATGAGCGCTCCCGTTGTCACGGCACTCGGGCGACTGCCGATGCTCGGGGAGGACTCTGCCGGCCCGTTGGGATCGGGTCTTCTCGCCCGCGGCGATCTGGGGGCGAACATCCGAGCCGTCCAGGACGCTCTGCGTCAGCAGCGGCGTCCGTGAGGCGGACTGGGCGGACATCGCTGAGCGGTCCCGAGGCGAGGGCGCGCGTGACTCGGGTGAGATGTCCATGCGGTGTTCAGCCAGGCGTCGCACGCGGTGAATCGGGCGATGCCAGGGTGGGATGATGAGCGATCCGCAGGCGTCCGCTGCCCGAGGCGAGGTCACTGACGAGGCCGCGCCGGTCAATCGCTACGCATCCGCACCGGCCTGGCGTGCCGTCGACCGCTACTTCGCCGATGCGCTGGTCGATGAGGACGCCGCGCTGGTCGAGGCGCGGGAGTCCGGGGCGCGGACCACGATGCCGAACGCGGAGGTCGCGGCGAATCAGGGCGCCTTGCTGGGGCTCCTGGCGCAGATCGGCGGCGTTCGGCGCATCCTCGAGTTCGGCACGTTGGCTGGCTACTCCACGGTCTGGTTCGCGCGCGCGGTCGGCGCCGGCGGCCGCGTGGTGACCTTCGAGCTCGAGGAGCAGAACGCCGGGGTGGCGCGGGAGAACCTCGAGCGGGCCGGGGTGGGCGATCGCGTCGACGTGATCGTGGGGCCGGCAGCCGCGTCCGCGCATGCGCTGATCGAGGAGGGCGTCGAGCCGTTCGACCTGGTCTTCATCGATGCGGACAAGCCGAGCAATCCGGTCTACCTGGCGGCGGCGCTCGAGCTCACGAGGCCGGGCGCCGTGATCGTCATCGACAACGTCGTCCGCGACGGGGCCGTGACAGACGAGGACAGCGACGATCCTCGCGTCCAGGGCGTGCGGGCCGTCGTCGACGCGATCGCCTCGGATCCCGAGCTCGACGCGACCGCCCTGCAGACGGTCGGCGAGAAGGGCTGGGACGGCCTGATCGTCGCTCGCCGACAACAGTCCGCCGGCAGCCTCGGCGACAGGGGCACCCTCCGGATATAGCCAGAGACTATGCGAGTCCATAGCGAGGCGGTCTTACCCGATGGGACCCGTTCGGTGCGACGCTGAGGTGACCCCACGAAAGGCCACGCCATGACCGAGCGCTTCCACCTCGTCGGCAGTCTCCTGCGCCCGCAGCGGCTGCTCGATCACAAGGCCGTCATCGAGCACCGCGACGACGTCACCTACCCGTTCTACGACGACGTCGAGGGCTACCGCGACACCGAGGTCGCCGCGGTCGAGGAGGTGGTCGAGGCGCAGCGCGCGCACGGTGTCGGCGTGCTCACCGACGGCGAGTTCACGCGCTCCCTGTGGCACACGGACTTCGTGTGGGGTCTGCAGGGCACGGAGCGGTTCATCCAGGACCACGGCTACTTCTTCCGCGACCACGACGGGGCGTCGATCTACGAGACGCGCCGCGACGTCGGCGTGCGCGTGGCCGCCCCGCTGAGCGGTCGCGATCACCACTTCATCGAGACGTTCACGCGGCTGCGCCAGCTCGCCGGGGGCCAGCCGGTCAAGCTGTCGATCCCGTCGCCCTCGCACATCTTCGGCGAGCTGTCCGGCACCCTCTCTGGTGCCGAGAACGCGGGGCGCGCCGAGGGCGTGTACGCGGATGCGGGCGAGCTGAAGGCCGGGCTGCTCGGCGCCTACAAGGAGTTCGTCGACGAGTACGCGGCGGCCGGCGGGGAGATCCTGCAGCTCGACGACTGCCTCTGGGAGATGTTCGCCGAGGACAACCCCAGCTCGCCGTTCACCGGGGGCGACGTGCCGTTCGCGCAGATTCGCGGCTACGCCGAGGAGTTCATCGCGATCAACAACGAGCTGATCGACCACGCGCACGCCGCCGGCCTGAAGGTCTGGACCCACAACTGCCGCGGCAACTACGACTCGCGCAGCATGGGTGGTGGCTCGTACGAGAAGATCGCCGAGCTGTTCCTGCGACAGCAGCGTTACGACCGCTTCTTCCTCGAGTGGGACGATGAGCGCGCCGGATCGCTCGACGCGCTGCGCGTGTTCGCCGACCGGCCGGACACCGAGGTCGTGCTGGGACTGCTCTCCAGCAAGACCGCGGAGCTCGACGACGAGGAGCGCGTGCGGCGCCTGCTCGACCAGGCGTCGGCGATCCTGCCGAAGGAGCGCCTGCATCTGTCGCACCAATGCGGCTTCGCCTCGTGCGACAACGGCAACGAGCTGACCGCCGAGCAGCAGTGGGCGAAGGTCGACCAGGGTCGCCGCCTCGCCACGGAGTACTGGGCGGCCTAGGGAACGAGAACAGCTTCACTCTCCGGCGACGCGCAAGGGGGAGTCCCGAGACTCGAGACGATCTCGTCGACTCTGGCATCGAGGGGACGCTCGATCGCTTCCTGAGGTATCCGAGCCGCGCGGCGGCTCACGCGGGCGATCCCGTCGGCGGATGCGTGGAGGGCGTCGCCGCCCCGGGAGGTCACGTGTCTGAACTCGACGTCAATGCGTGACGGCACGTTTTCGAGCGCCGTCCGAAACCTCTTCCGTGAGGCCCGTGCCAAGCCCGTGGTCGGGAGCTGCGCGGGAGGAAGCACATCTTGAGCGGCCCATGCGTGCTTGAGGGCGTTCATGCTGTCACTGAGGATCTCAGCCTTCTCGGCGCCGCACGTCGCGATCAGCTCGAGGGCCACGGCGATGGCCTCGAGTTCGAGCGAGCCGATCGTCTCGGTCGTCAGCCCCGTATCGACGAGGACGTCGCTCCGATCGCTCACGATGCAGAGGGAGAAGACGCGGAGGTCGTCTCCACCGTCGAGCGAAGCGTCGGCCGCCACCCTGATGGCGGATACTTTGGTGCCGGCGAATCGTCTGACATGAGGCAGCCATTCAACGGGGTCGTGCGGCACCGTCCATGGGAGCGGCACGGTGACGCGCTGTCGCTCCGGCACGGCGCCGAGCGACCGTGCCTCGGTCTGAATCGCATTGCGACGGGCAACGGCGTCCGCTGCCGCCGCCGCTTCAGCCCGGTTGTCGCCGCGGAACCCGGCGGTGACGGAGAAACCGCGGTGGAGAAGCCCTCGCGCAAGCCCCAATCGCCTCTTGCCGACGGTCACGAAGACGTCGTCAGGCGACACGCCGATCACCGACGTCAGCGATTCGCAGATGAGTTCAAGCGGTGCGGGCGAAGCGGTGCTGCCTGCGACGACGCGCGATTCCCCTTGCGCGGCATCGACCGCGATCGTCCAACCCATGATGCGCCCTGCGGCAGTGCCTTCCCAGCGCTGCCCCCACGTCATGATGGCGACGTGCACGGGTCGGGCGCGCAGTGCCGGATCTGGCACCCGCGGCACCGTCCGCCAACCGTCGACGGCTCTGAGCGCGACGTCTGCTCGCTGGACGAGATCTGCGTTCATATCGCGTCATGATGCCGGGGACGACGGACATCGAACGTGACCAGCCGTTTCGAGCGGCTCCCCACCGGGGCGCGATTAGGCTCGAAAGGTGTGACGAATCACGTCGTCGCACGAGCCCCGCGCCTCGAACCGAGGCGCCTCCGACGAGCGAGAGGACCCCGCGTGCACAGGATCGTCATCACCGACGCCGACTACGAGACGTTCGAGGCGGAGGAGGACGAGGCCAGCGCGCTCGGTGTCGAGCTCGCGATCGAGCAGTGCCGCACGGAGGACGACGTGATCCGCGTCGCGCAGGAGGCCGACGCCCTCGTCGTCCAGTACGCGCCGATCACCGCCCGCGTCCTCGAGGCGCTGCCGCGCGTGAAGGCGGTCAGCCGCTACGGGGTCGGCATCGACATGATCGACGAGGAGGCGGCGGCGGAGCACGGCGTGGCCGTCTGCAACGTCCCGGACTACGGCGTCGAGGACGTCAGCGATCACGCGATCGCCCTCGCCCTCACGGTCGCCCGCGCGACGGCCCGCCTCGATCGCGCCATGCGCGCGGGCGAGCGCGACCTCGCCCGCTTCAAGCCGCTCTACCGCATCCAGGGCCGCTCGTTCGTGTGCCTCGGGCTCGGGCGGATCGGGCAGGCGACGGCGCGCAAGGCGCTCGGCCTCGGCTACCGCGTGTCCGCCTACGACCCGTTCGTCACGCCGGAGCAGCTTCCCGCCGAGCTGTCATCGGTCGAGCTCGTCGACCTCGACGAGGCCCTGCGCCGCGCCCAGGTGCTCTCCCTGCACCTGCCCCTCACCGACGAGACGCGCCACACGGTCGACGCCCGCGCGCTCGCCCTCCTGCCCGACGACGCGATCGTCGTCAACACGTGCCGCGGCGGCGTCATCGACACCGAGGCGCTGCTGGAGGCGCTGCGCGCGGAGCGCATCGCCGGCGCCGGCCTCGACGTGTTCGAGGAGGAGCCGCTCAGCGACGGCCACCCGCTCACTGCGCTCGACAACGTGGTCATCACCCCGCACGCCGCCTGGTACTCCGAGGAGTCCTTCGACACCCTCAAGCGCCGCACGATCCGCAACGCCGTCGACGCCCTGCGGGCCGACGGGGCCTGACCGGGTCACGCGCCGGGCGTCGTCCTCCTGGAGCGCTCGGCGACCCCGCGCACGTGCCGCTCCATCGCCCGGCGGGCGGCGTCGGGCTCCCCGCTCGCGAGCGCGTCGCGGATCGCCTGGTGCTCGTCGACCGACTCCTGCACGTCGTCGACGCCGTCCGGCCCGAACAGGCGGAACCGCTGCACGTGCACGGGCAGCGCGTCGAGCGCGTCCGAGAGGAATCGATTGCCGCTCGCGTCCGCGATCAGCGCGTGGAACTGGGCGCTGAGATCGAGGTACTCGCGGTACTCCTCGTAGGTCGCGCCGACCGTGACGGAGCGGGTGCGCGCGATGTTCTCCGTGAGCCGATCGGGCAGCGTCTCGTCGCGGAGCGCCTCGACCGCGATCTCGCACTCGAGGACGACGCGGGCCCGCATGAGGGCCGCCGTCTCCTCGGCGTCGAGCAGGGGAGCGACCGTGTACCCGCGCATCGGGGCCCGCTCGATGAGGCTCGATCCGGCGAGCCGCCCGAGCGCCTCGCGCACGGGGGTCTGGCTGACGCCGAGCTGCTCGGCGAGCGGGACGACGCGCAGCGGCGCCCCCGGCGCGAGCGTGCCGTCCATGATCAGCTCGAGGATCCGGTCGTGCACCGAGTCGGTCAGCGGCACCCGCGACACGATCCCGCTCCTCGTCGTCCGGGCCCCGTCGCTCACGGCCTCACCCTACCGATCCGCCGTCCGCGCCCTGGCGCGGAAGTGCTCGAGCACGACGCTGTGATCCTCGTCGCCGCGCCCCTCGTCGACCACCGAGGCGAAGATCGAGCGCAGCAGCTCGGTCAGCGGCGCGTGCGCCCCTGCCGCGTCGGCGAGCCTGGTCGCGTAGGCGAGGTCCTTGAGCTGATTGACGGCGCTGCCGCCGAGGGCGTAGTCGCCGGTGAGCAGCTTGTCGCGCTTGAGGGAGAGCACGGCGCTCGCCGCGAGCCCGCCCTCGAGGATCGGGACGAGGTCGTCGAGCTCCAGTCCCTCCGCCTCCGCGAGCGCGAGCGCCTCGGTCAGCGCGGTCAGCGTCCCGGCGACGACCACCTGGTTGGCGAGCTTCGCGGCCGATCCGGCGCCCGGCCCGCCGAAGCGCACGATCGTCCGCCCGATCGCGCGCAGCACAGGATCGAGCTCGGCGAAGTCGCCCTCGCTCGCGCCGACCATGAGGCTGAGCGTCCCCTCCCGCGCGCCGCGGTCGCCCCCGGACATCGGGGCGTCGGCCACGCGGATCCCGCGGGGCGCGAGCTCGTCCGCGAGCTCCCGCACCTGGTCGGGCGACGTGGTGGAGAGGACGACGAGGAGGGACCCGCGCCAGGCGTCGAGCACCTCGTCGGTCAGCAGGGCGCGCAGGGGCGCGACGTCGGGCAGGACCGACAGGATCACGGGGGCGGAGACGTCGCGCGGGTCGGCGATCGCCTCGGCGCCCTCGGCGGCGATCGCCTCGGCCTTCGCCGCGGTGCGGTTCCACACCTGCGTCTCGTGGCCGGCGGACAGGAGGTTGCGGGCGATCGGGGCTCCCATCGGCCCGAGGCCGAGGACGGCGGTGCGGGGGGCGACGGTCATCGTCTGCTCCTCTCGTGGGGCGGCTCGTCACCGCAGGTTACGACACCGGGATCTGGCGCGTTGACAGCGATTCTATATTGTGTACTATTTTCCGAGATCTCATGGGCGTCCTCGACGGCCCATGTCCGAAAGGCCTGCAAGGAGGCACCCGTGGCGCTGACGCCGTACCCCGCATCCGACTTCCCCGACCAGCCGACGGCGATCGTCACCGGCGCCGCCAGCGAGCGCGGCATCGGCCGGGCCACGGCGCACCGCCTCGCCCGCGACGGCTGGGCCGTGGCGATCATCGACCTCGATGCGGGCGCGAGCGAGGCCGTGGCTCGTGAGGTGGCGGCGGAGCACGGCGTCCCCACGCTCGGACTCGGGGTCGACATCAGCGACGAGGAGGCCGTCGCCGCCGCCGTCGCGCGCATCGACGCCGAGCTGCCGCAGATCGTCGGCCTCGTCAACAACGCTGGCGTCTCCTCGCCCGTGCCGTTCCTCGAGGTCACGGCCGAGGAGTGGAAGCGCGTCATCGACATCAACGTCAACGGCACGTTCTTCGTCACCCGCCAGGTCGCGCCGATCATGGCGCGTCACAGCCTCGGGCGGATCGTGAACATCGCCAGCGCGTCGGCCCAGCGCGGGGGCGGCGTGTACGGTCGCGCCGCGTACTCGGGCTCGAAGGCCGCGCTCATGGGCATCGCGAAGACCCTCGCGCGCGAGCTCGGCCCGCACGGGATCACGGCCAACGTCGTCTCGCCCGGCTCGATCGACACCGACATCATGGGCGGGCGCCTGAGCGACGAGCGCAAGGAGTTCCTCCTCAAGGAGCTGCCGGTCGGCCGCGTCGGCACGGTCGACGACGTCGCCGGCGTCATCAACTTCCTGCTCGGCCGCGAGGGCGGCTACCTCACGGGCGTCACCTACGACGTCAACGGCGGATCCCACATCGCGTAGCGCGCGCGACCACTGACACAGCGAAGAGACCCATCCATGTCACTCACCACTGCGGGCGTCCCCTCCCTCGAGAAGGAGACGATCAAGCGCGTCACCCGGCGGATCATGCCGTTCCTCGTGACGCTGTACATCATCAACTTCCTCGACCGCACCAACGTGGGCTTCGCCGCGCTCACGATGAACGAGGACGTCGGGATCTCCGAGGCCGTTTACGGTCTCGGTGCCGGCATCTTCTTCCTCGGCTACTTCATCTTCGAGGTGCCGTCGAACGTCCTGCTGCACCGCTTCGGCGCCCGGCGCTGGATCGCCAGGATCATGGTGACCTGGGGCATCGTCGCGCTGCTGATGGCCTTCCTGCAGACGCCGGAGCACTTCCTCATCCTGCGCGTGCTCCTCGGCATCGCCGAGGCCGGCTTCTACCCGGGCATCATCTTCTACCTGTCGCTGTGGTACCCGGCCCGCTACCGGGCGCGGATGATCGCGATCTTCTACCTCGGCATCCCGATCTCGAACGTGATCGGCGCCCCGCTGTCGACCGGGCTCATCCAGCTCGGCGACCACCTCGGGTTCTCCGGCTGGCGCGTCATGTACGGGGTCGAGGCGATCCCGGCGATCGTGCTCGGCGTCGTGACGTGGTTCTTCCTCACGGATCGCCCGAAGCAGGCGAAGTGGCTGGCTCCCGCGCAGTCCGACTGGCTGCAGGGCGAGCTGGATCGCGAGGAGGCCGCCAAGTCGACCATCACGGAGACCGCCGGCAGCAAGCTGAAGCAGATCGGCCGCGCGATGGCGAACCCGTACGTCCTGGCCCTGTCGCTGATCTACTTCGGCATCACGTCGGGTTCGAACGCGATGAACTTCTTCCTGCCGAGCGTGATCGGCACGTTCTCCGAGACCTTCGGGGTCGAGATCAACCTCATCACGAACGGCCTCATCGTCGCGATCCCCTACGCGTTCGCCGCCGTCGCGATGGTGTGGTGGTCCAAGCGCAGCGACGACCGCGGGGAGCGCCGCTTCCACGCGGGCGGCGCGGCGATCGTCGCCGGCGTCGCGATCGCGGCCGCGCTGATCATCAACCACCCCGTGGCGATCGTCATCGGCTTCATCGCGCTCGCCTCGGGTGTGTATGCGGCGATCAACGTGTTCTGGGCCGTCCCGTCGCAGATGCTCACGGGCGTGGCCGCGGCCGCGGGGATCGGCCTGATCAACTCGATCGGGAACCTCTCCGGCTTCACCGGACCGTTCTTCACGGGCGCGATGTACGAGGCGACGGGCAGCTACACGGTGCCGTTCCTCATCATCGCGGGGGTCGTGACCGTGGCGGGCGTCGCGTTCATCCTCCTGATGGGGACCGCCAAGGCCCAGCGCAGCAACGAAGCCGTCGACCAGGGGAGTGCAGCATGACCGGGATCACCACAGACCTCAGCGGCCGCACAGCGGTCGTCACGGGCGCGACCCGCGGCATCGGACGCGCCGTGGCCGAGGCGCTCCTCGCCAACGGCGCGCGCGTGATCGGCCTGCAGCGCTCCGTCGACGGCGGGCCGGACGGCGACTATCGCGCCGTGGCGGCCGACCTCTCCGACGCGGAGTCGCTGCGCGCCGCCGCCGACGAGATCCTCGCCACCGAGCGCGTCGACATCCTCGTCAACAACGCCGGCATCAACATCCGCCACCCGTTCGAGCGGTTCCCGCTCGAGGACTTCGACCGCGTCATGCGCGTGAACCTCGACGCGGTCGTGGAGCTGACGCAGCGGCTCGGCACGCCGATGCTCGAGCGCGGGGACGGCGCGATCGTGAACCTCGCCTCGATGCTGTCGTTCTTCGGCGGGTTCACCGCCGCGGCGTACGGGGCGTCGAAGGGCGCGGTCGGGCAGTTCACGAAGTCGGTGGCGAACGAGTGGGCCGGCCGCGGTGTGAACGTCAACGCCGTCGCGCCAGGGTTCATCGCGACCGACATGAACACGGCGCTCGTCGACGACGAGACCCGCAACCGGCAGATCCTCGAGCGGATCCCGGCCGGTCGCTGGGGCCGGCCGGAGGACATCGCCGGCGCCGTGCTGTTCCTCGTCTCCCCTGCCGCGCACTACCTGCACGGCACCGTCCTGCCCGTCGACGGCGGCTACCTCGGCCGCTGACCTGAACAGAGAGAGCACACGCATGCGAGCGATCGTCGTCCACGGACCGAAGGACCTGCGCGTCGAGGAGCGCGATCCGGCCCCCGCAGCGCAGGGGAGGGTCGTCGTCGAGATCGTCTACGGCGGCATCTGCGGCTCCGACCTGCACTACCACCAGCGCGGCGCGAACGGATCGTTCGTCGTGAGGGAACCGCTCGTCCTCGGTCACGAGGTCGTCGGCCGCGTCGCGGAGGTCGGGGAGGGTGCGAGCGACGCGCCCGCTGTCGGCACCCCCGTGGCGGTGCACCCCGCGACACCGACCCCGCGGCCCGGCCAGGCCGAGGGGAACGGCATGAACCTCACCGTCGGGGGCACCTACCTCGGCAGCGCCTCGACCTGGCCGCACACCCAGGGCGGGTTCATCGAGCGACTCGAGGTCGCGCCGGACCAGCTCCGCATCCTCCCGGACGACCTCCCGCTGCTCCGCGCCGCGCTCGCCGAGCCGACCGCCGTCGCGCTGCACGGCGTCGACCGCGTCCGTCACCTCATCGAGGGGGCCGACATCCTCGTCTCGGGCGCCGGACCGATCGGGTGCCTCGTCGTGGCCGCGCTGCGTCGTCGTGGCGCCGGCCGGATCACCGTGACCGACCTGCACGAGCGCCCCCTGTCGGTCGCGCGGGCTGTCGGCGCGGACGAGACGATCCGGCTCGGCGAGGCCGAGGCGCCGAACGAGCACTACGAGATCGTGATCGAGGCGGCAGGCGCCGTCCCGTCGCTCGTCACCGCGCTCGACAAGGTGCGCCGCGGAGGCGCAGTCGTCCAGCTCGGGATCCTGCCCCAGGGGGAGCTCCCCGTGCCGCTGTCGGAGCTCATCAACCACGAGATCACGCTCTACGGCTCGCAGCGCTTCGACGTCGAGCTCGACGAGGCGGTGGCGCTGCTGGCGGACGACCCGTCGCTCGACGCCGTCGTGACGGACGTGTTCGACGCGGCCGACGCCGAGGAGGCGTTCGCCCGCGCCGCAGACTCGGCGGCGAGCACGAAGACGCTCGTCCGGTTCGCCGCCGACTGACGCTACGCCGCATCCCGCTTCGGGGAGCGCCCGCCCTCGCTGAACGACGGGCGCCTCCCGAACGCGCGGCCGATGAGGAGCACGACGCCCACGATCGCGAGCCCCACGACGAGGCCGGCGATCGCCGAGACGAGCGTCTCGCCGATCCACGCGACGACGGGGCCCGCCGGCTCCAGCGCGTGGGCGACGCCGTGGAGGAGCTCCCCGGCCGGCGTGAGCCCGACCTCGCCGAGGTTCGCGAGCAGGAGGTGGCCGCCGACCCAGAGCATCGCGACCGTGCCGATCACGCTGATGACCCGGAACACCGTCGGCATGGACAGGACGATCCGCGTGCCGAGGTGGCGCCAGCGCCGCTCCTCGCCGCCGGCCATCCGGATCCCGATGTCGTCGATCTTCACGAGGAGCGCGACGGCGCCGTAGACGATGCCCGTCATGACGAGCGCGATGACGGCGAGGATCGCGATCGTCATCCCGATTCCGAGGCCGGGGTCGAGATTCGACAGGGCGATCAGCATGATCTCGGTCGAGAGGATGAGATCGGTGCGGACGGCGCCGAGGATGAGCTGGCGCTCGTTGCGCGCTCCCTCCTCGCCGTGGCCGTGGTGCAGCCCGAACCACTCGAGCACCTTCTCGGCACCCTCGAAGCAGAGGTACCCGCCGCCGATGATGAGGAGGAACGGCAGCACCCACGGGGCGAAGGCCGTCAGCAGCATCGCGAGCGGCAGGATGATGACGAACTTGTTCACGAGCGAGCCCACCGTGATCCAGCCGACGACGGGGAGCTCGCGCGCGGGACGGATCCCCTGCACGTACTGCGGGGTCACGGCCGCGTCGTCGATCACGACCCCCGCGGACTTGGCAGACGCCTTCAGCGCGGCGCTGAGGATGTCGTCGACGACGGCGAGCAGGCCAACCGACATGGGGGCTCCCTCTCGTGTGGCGGGCAGGAGCCCACACTAGCCCGGCCGGCTGTCGTCGCGGTGGGGTCGAGCGCCCCGGGCACCTCTGCCCATGCCGGGTGCTCGAGAAGCCGTGCCGGCGGGCGTACTCTCGGATGTTGTCGGACGGGCCTGTCCGACACGACTCGGCACGACCGTCGCGCCGAGCGCAGGGGGAGGGTGAACATGGCACTGGTCCAGCAGAACAATCGGCACTTCCTCACGAACCTCGGGAGCGTCTTCATCGTTCTCGCAGTCGTGCTGATCATCCGGAACGTGATCTCCGTCTTCAACACCCCCGGGTGGCAGGAGGCCTTCTTCTTCCTCCTGCTGTCGCCGAACTTCGTCGGCATGCCCGTCTGGGTCGGCGTCCTGCTGATCTACGGACCCATCCCGCTCATCGCGCTCGGCATCGTCTTCGTGGTGATCGGCCGCAACAAGGACAAGGAGAAGGCCGCGCAGCTCGCCGCCCAGGCCCAGCAGCAGTACGGCGGCTGGCCGCAGGGCCAGCCGGCTCCCCAGGGTCAGCCGGTGCCGCAGGCTCCGCAGGGCCAGCCGGCACCGCAGGGTCAGGGCGACCCGTACGCGACGCCGCAGCCAGGGCAGCAGCCGGGGCAGCCGCCGCACGGCCAGGTGCCGCCGCTGTCCTGACCGGATACGTCAGAAGGCGCCCAGGGGAACCGTCCCCTGGGCGCCCTTCTCGTTCGTCGAGTGCGCTCAGAAGCGGCCGGCGATCTCGATCCCGAGCGTCGCGAGCACGGCGAAGAGCACGCCCCAGAGGATGATCGAGATGATCTGCCAGAAGATCACGCGATTGCGCGAGGCCCCGAAGCCCACGATGATCGCCGACGTGATCTGGCTGGGCAGGATCGCCTGGCCGAGGAGGCTCACCCCGGCGACGCCGTAGCGGTCGAGGCGCTCCTTCAGCCGCTGGCGGCGCGGGGTGAGCTCCTTCGGCTCCCGGTTCTTCGTGGCGGCCGCCCGGATCCCGTGCGCCGAGAAGACGAAGATCAGCATCGAGACCACGTTGCCCACGACGCCGGCGGCGACTGCGATGACGGGGTGCACTCCCACGACGACGCCGATGAGCGAGGCGAAGTACGACTCCACGAACGGGATCGCTCCGAGGAGGATGAGCCCGAGCCACTGCACGGCGGCGGGGAGCGAATCGGCGAAGGACTGCAGCGTGTCGATCATGTCTCCATCTCACACGAGTCGGGGCCGCCGCCGCCTCGGTCGGAGGGAGGAGATGCCGACTCGTCCGAACGGATGAGTCGGCGGCAGACGCTCAGGTCGCGGTCATTAGGATGGATGCGTCCGCATTCCGCCCGCGAGGGCATCCGTCGTCCGAGGTCTGCTCCATGTCGTCCGCACCCGCCGCTGCGCGCATCACGTCGCGGCACGTTCAGCTGGTGCGCGCGCTGATCGCCGCCGCCGCCGCCGCGATGATCACCTTCTCGCCGGATCACTCGCACACCGTTGGGCTGACGGTGTTCTCCGGCTTCGCGATGGCCTCCGCCCTCGCGCTCATCCTCGCGGCCGTCTTCGTGGACGACCGCACCCGGAGGGCGAGCCTCATCGCGCTCGGCGTCATCGACGCGCTCGCCGCGGTCGCCGCGAGCCTCCAGCCGCTGCGCTCGACGCTCCTGCTGTTCGTCCTGATCATCGCGTGGGCCCTGCTCTCGGGCGCCGTCGAGCTGGCGGCCGGCATCGCCGATCGGAGAGCAGGGCGCGAGCGCTCGCTCGTCCGCGACGAGATCTTCGTCGGCGCGCTCGGGGTCCTGCTCGCCGTCGCCGTCGCCGTCGTACCGCCCCAGTACAGCCTCGACTACTTCATCGAGGAGGCCGGGCGCAGCTTCACCCTCTCCGGCGAGATCATCATCGTCGGCCTCATCGGCGGGTACGCGGCGATCCTCGCGGTGTACCTCGGGATCGCCGGGCTGTCTCCGCGTACCGCCGCGGACGACGCGTCCGATGCGCCCGAAATCGAGGAGATCCCCGGCGCCGCGGCATCGTCCGACGACGCCGTCCCGACCCGCACGACCCACCCGAAGGACCCCGCGTGACCGACAAGACCCGCCGTCGTGACCTGATGCGACCCGTGCAGCTGCTCGGGGTCGCCTTCGTCGCGGCCGCCTTCGCGGGCATTGTCACGGCGGTCTCGATGGGCGCGTTCCAGGACGCGCCGCCCGAGGACAAGCTGCGCGCCTGGGCCGTCGCGGGCATCGTCGCCGGCGTCGCGTTCATCGTCGTGCTCCTCGTGGTCTCGCTCCTGCTCCTCGCCGTCGACCCCGCGGACGTCGAGAAGGACGTCGAGCGCCCCGTCCTGCTGCAGAAGGACGAGGAGTCCGCCGCGGAGGCGAGCGACGAGGGCGGAACGGCGCGCGACGACGGCGAATCCGCGAGCTGACGGCTCCCTGGCGTCCCGGTGCGCGCGGGTCCGTCGTATGATGCGTGAGGCCGTGTCCTCCACGTCCTCGGACACGCGCCGTGACGGATCCCGAGCGGGATCGACTCACAGGGGGAGCCCATGACGCACGACACCGGCGAGATCGAGCGGTCGACGGTGCCCGCCGCGCCCGGCAAGGCGCGCCCCGTCCGCATCGAGTTCGCGGGCGAGTGGTTCGAGGTGCAGCCCGACCAGTCGTTCACGATCGGCCGTGAGGCCGACCTCGACATCGACGAGAACCAGTACCTGCACCGGGTGTTCCTCGAGCTCGACTTCCGCGACGGACTGTGGTGGCTCTCGAACGTCGGATCGCGCCTGTCGGCGACCGTCTCGAGCGCTGGCGGCGCCGTGCAGTCGTGGCTGTCGCCCGGCGCGAGCATCCCCGTGGTGTTCGAGCAGAGCACCATCGTGTTCACGGCGGGGCCCACGACGTATGAGCTGGGGATGCACACCGACGAGCCGCAGTTCTCGGTCTCGTCGCAGGTGAAGAACTCGACGAGCGGCGAGACGACCGTCATGCCCGTGAGCTTCACCCCCCTGCAGAAGCAGCTGATCGTCGCTCTCGCCGAGCCGATGCTGCGGCGCGAGGGCGTGAGCATGAGCGAGCTGCCCTCGAGCACGACGGCCGCCGAGCGGCTCGGCTGGACGATGAGCAAGTTCAACCGCAAGCTCGACAACGTGTGCGACAAGCTCGACCGGATGGGCGTGCAGGGCCTGCGCGGCGGTCCGGGCAAGCTGGCGACGAACCGTCGCGCGCGCCTCGTCGAGTACGCCGTCTCCTCGAACCTCGTCACCAGGGCCGATCTGGCGCTGCTCGACGAAGGCGTCATCGTCGACGAGGACTGACCCCGCGGGCCGCCGGCGGGGCGCTGGCGGCGTTGTCGTCAGTCGGCGGACGCTCGGTCCGCCTTCCTCCTCCGTCTTGCCATCACCTCGCCGGAGACCGGCGGAGATCCGGCCCAACTGCGGATGATCCGGCGGATCCCGTCCGCAGTTCGGCCCGTCGTCCGCAGCTGTGAGGAGCGCTGGCGGCGTGGGCGCCGTCGTGCGGGGCTCCTACAGGTGCTCGCGGATGATCCGCTCGGCCAGTCCCGTGTACGTCTCGGGGCGCAGGGCGAGCAGGCGCTGCCTCGCCTCCTCGCCGATGTCGAGGCCCTTCACGAACTCCGCGAGCTCCGCGGCGCCGACGCGGTGGCCGCGCGTGAGCTCCTTGAGCAGCGCGTAGGGGTCGGAGACGTCGGATCGCCCGGCGACGACCTCTGCGCGCACGACGGTCTGGATCGCCTCGCCGAGGACCTCCCAGTTGCCGTCGAGGTCGGCGAGCAGCGTCTCGCGCGAGAGCGAGATCTGGTCGAGCCCGCCCGAGAGGTTCGACAGCGCGAGGAGCGAGTGGCCGAACGCGACGCCGATGTTGCGCTGCGTGGTCGAGTCGGTCAGGTCCCGCTGCAGGCGCGAGGTGACGAGGGTCTGCCCGAGGGTCGTGAACAGGCCGCCGGCGATCTCGAGGTTCGCCTCCGCGTTCTCGAACTTGATCGGGTTGATCTTGTGCGGCATGGTCGACGACCCGGTCGCGCCGGCGACGGGGATCTGCGTGAAGTAGCCGAGCGAGATGTAGGTCCAGATGTCCT
>JBQDDT010000049.1:0-17175 GCA_052092505.1 Microbacterium sp.
CGCCCACGCCACGTGCGCGAGGTCCTTCTCGATCTCGCGCTCGAGGAACCGTCGGCGCTCCTTGTCCTCCGACTCCGGAGTGTCGAGCAGATCCCACTTGTTGAAGGCGAGCACGAGCGCCCTGCCCGACTCGAGCACGAGCTCGATGATCCGCACGTCCTGCTCGCTGATCGGCTGGGTCACGTCGAGGACGACGACCGCGACCTCAGCCTTCTCCAGCGCGGCCGAGGTGCGCAGGGACGCGTAGAAGTCCGCGCCCTGGTGCATGTGCACGCGGCGCCGGATGCCGGCCGTGTCGACCAGGCGCCACATCTTGCCACCCATCTCGACGACCTCGTCGACCGGATCGCGCGTGGTCCCGGCGAGGTCGTTGACGACGACGCGCTCCTCGCCCGCCGCGCGGTTGAGCAGCGACGACTTGCCGACGTTCGGCCGACCGAGGATCGCGACGCGGCGCGGGCCTCCGACCTCCTGCTTCGCGACGGCCGAGATGCGCGGCGTCTTCGCCATCACGGCGTCGAGCAGGTCGGCGACGCCGCGCCCATGGATCGCCGAGACGGGGTGAGGCTCGCCGAGGCCGAGGTTCCACAGCGCAGCGGCCTCCGGCTCGTGCGAGGCGTCGTCGATCTTGTTCGCGACGAGGAACACCGGCTTGTCGGTCTTGCGCAGCAGGCGCACGACGTGCTCGTCGGTCGCCGTCGCGCCCGTCATCGCGTCGACGACGAACAGGATCACGTCGGCGAGGTCGATCGCCACCTCGGACTGCGCCGCCACGGCACGGTCGATGCCGCGCGCGTCGGGCTCCCAGCCACCGGTGTCGACGAGCGAGAACCTCCGCTCGCCCCACTCTGCGCGATAGGTCACACGGTCGCGCGTCACGCCGGGGGTGTCCTCGACGACGGCCTCGCGGCGGCCGAGGATCCGGTTCACGAGCGCGGACTTGCCGACGTTCGGCCTCCCGACGATCGCGACGACCGGCAGCGCCGGCAGGTACTCGATGCCGTCGCGGCCGAGGTCGATGTCGGCGAGGATCGCCTCGTCCTCCTCGTCGAGCTCGTAGTCGCCGAGGCTTTTGCGGAGCGCGTTCGTGCGCGCCTCGATCAGCTCGTCGTCGAGCTCCGCGATCCGATCGGCCAGGCGGTCCTCGCCCGGCTCGTAGTCCTGCTCATCGGCCATGGCGGCCTCCCGTTCGTCGTTCGATCACGCCTCGCACGGCGGCGACGGAACCCTCGAAGTCCCGCTCCGTGGTGTCGACGACGTCGACTCCGGGGTCGCCCTGCGCGAGGGAGAGGGTGTGGCTGTCGGATGCGTCGCGCCGGTTGATCGCATCGGCGACCGACCCGGCGTCGGCGTTCCACTCGAGCCCGCGCCGAGTCGCGCGCACCTCGGGGCTCGCGGTCAGCAGGATGCGCACGGGGGCATCTGGCGCGACGACCGAGGTGATGTCGCGACCCTCGATGACCACACCGGGCATCCCCGACTCCCGCGCCAGGCGTCGGAACCGCTCGTTGAGCAGATCGCGCACGGCCTGGACACGCGTGAATCCGCTGATGGCGGCGGTCACCTCCGGCGTCCGGATCGCGTCGGTCACGTCCCTCTCCCCGACGCGCACGGAGCGGTCGTCCGGGTCGAGGCCGAGGCGCAGGTCGAACGCGTCGAGCGCGTGGAGCACCGCCCGCTCGTCCGTCGTGTCGGCGCCGGAGTCGAGGACGTGCCACGACAGCGCGCGGTACGCGGCGCCGGTGTCGAGGTAGCCGAAGCCGAGGCGCCGGGCGATCTCCTTCGAGACGCTCGACTTGCCGGATCCCGCCGGTCCGTCGATCGCGACGACGTCGACGCCGCCGAGGGTGGTGTCAGTCGTCATCGGTGCTCGCAATCCGCCATCCGCGGGCCTCCAGACCCGTCACGGCCGGCTCGAGCACGCCCGTCTCGACCGCGATCTCGGCCAGCCCCAGCGGGGCGCCGGGCGAGTGCTCGAGACGGAAGTCCTCGACGTTGACGTCCAGGTCGCCGAGGTCGCCGAACAGCCGGCCGAGCTGGCCGGCCGTGTCGTCGACCATGACGACGAGCGAGGCGAACTGGCGGCGCTGGCCATGCTTGCCCGGCAGGCGCTCGACACCCACGTTCCCGCGGCGGATCGCCTCGGCGATCGCCCGGCGGGCGCCCGGCCGGTCGGCCTCGCGGAGCGCGTCGGCGACCTCCGTCAGATCGGCGGCGAGCGCGTCCAGCCCGGAGACGACGCGGGGAGCGTTGGCCTCGAGGATCTGGACCCACAGGTCGGGCGCAGAGTGGGCGATCCGCGTCGTGTCGCGCACCCCCTGGCCCGCCAGCTCCAGCGCCTGCTCCGGGGCATCGGCGAGGCGCGCCGCGAGGAGCGAGGCGACCACCTGGGGCAGGTGCGAGACGAGCGCGACGGATCGGTCGTGCTCCTCCGGCGTCATCTCGATCGGCACGGCTCCGAGGTCGAGCGCGAGGTCCTCGACGAGCGCGAGATCGCTCGCGCGGGTCTCGCCGTCGCGGCACACGACCCAGGGGCGGCCGACGAAGATGTCGCTGCGAGCCGAGACCGCTCCCCCGCGCTCGCGGCCCGCCATGGGGTGCGAGCCGATGTAGCGGGCGAGGTCGGCGCCGCGCTCACGCAGCTCGCGCAGCGGCTGGAGCTTGACGGAGGCCACGTCGGTCACGACGGCCTCGGCGTGGGCCGCGAGCTCCGCCTCGACGACGTCGGCGACGACGTCCGGCGGAACGCACACGACGACGAGCACCGGCTCGTCCGCGTCGGTCGCGCGGCGACCCGCCCCGTAGTCGACGGCGAGGCGCAGCTGCGCCGGAGAGGTGTCGGAGAGCGCGACGTCCACGCCGGCCCTGGTGAGCGCGTGTCCGATGCTCGCGCCGAGGAGACCGGCGCCGACGATCCGCACCGTCCCGCGCGTGCGCGTCTCGCGGCCGGGCACCGTGATGCCGTCGCGTGCGGGGGTGTCGGTCACGAGGGATCCTTCGGATCGGGGGATGCGGCGCCCTGCTCGACGCCGTCCGACGGCGGAGCGTCCTGGTCGCGGCGCGCGAGGGTGAGGAGCGCGCCGCGTTCCACCTTAGTCAACTCCCGCGTGGCTCCCGCTGGGAGCGTGCCCAGATGGAGGGGCCCGAACTGGCGTCGCACGAGCTCGACGACCGGATGCCCGACCTCTGCGAGCATCCGCCGCACGATCCGGTTGCGCCCGGAGTGCAGCGTGACCTCCACGAGGCTCGTGCCCCGAGAGGTGTCGAGCACGCGCATCCGGTCGGCCGCGATCGGCCCGTCGTCCAGCTCGATGCCGCGCGTGAGCCGCGCGACGGTCTGCGCACTCACGGAGCCGCGCACCTTCGCGATGTAGACCTTCGTGACGCCGAAGCTGGGGTGCGCGAGCACCTGGGCGAGGTCGCCGTCGTTGGTGAGCACGAGCAGCCCGCTCGTGTCGGCGTCGAGCCGGCCGACGTTGAACAGGCGCTCCGGCCAGTCGGCCGTGAAGCCGCGCAGATCGGCGCGCCCGCGATCGTCCCTCATCGAGCTGACGACGCCCGTCGGCTTGTTGAGCATCACGTACCGCCGCGAGGTGTCGAGCTGGACGGCCGTGCCGTCGACGTCGACGAGGTCGACGTCCGGATCGATCCGCGTGCCGAGCTCCGTGACGACGGCGCCGTTGACCCGGACGCGCCCGCGCACGATGAGGTCCTCGCTCGCGCGGCGCGAGGCCACCCCGGCGGCCGCGAGCACCTTCTGCAGGCGGACGCCCTCCGGTGCCGATCCGTTCGATTCCATACCCACTAGGTTCTCAGACGGCGGGCCGCCCGGGCGACAAGGCCGCCCCTCACACGATGTCGTCAAACCCGTCGGCGCCGTCGTCGAGGAGCGGGGAGATCGGCGGCAGCTCGTCGAGCGAGTTGATCCCGAGCTGCTCGAGCAGCACGTCGGTCGTGCCGTAGTTGATCGCGCCCGTCTCGGGGTCGGTGTACTGCTCGGTGATGAGGCCGCGCGCGACGAGGGTCCGCACGACGGAGTCGACGTTGACCGCGCGGATCGCCGCGACCTGCGAGCGCGTCACCGGCTGCTTGTAGGCGATCACGGCGAGCGTCTCGAGGGCCGCCTGGGACAGGCGCGCCGGCGCCTGTCCCCCGATGTACTCAGCGACCATGTCGTCGAACGCGGCCCGCACGTACAGGCGCCATCCGCCGCCGACCTCGCGCAGCTCGAAGCCGCGCGCCGGGCGGGTCTCGTCGCCGTCGTACTCCGCCGCGAGGGACTGGATGGCCTGCCGCACGGCCGGGACAGGCGCGTTCACGGCGGAGGCGAGCGTGACGAGGCTCAGGGGCTCGTCCGCGATCGTCAGGATCGCCTCGAGTCGCTGCGGGACGGTTCCGACATCGGCCGGCGCCGTCTCCTCCTCCGGCTGATCGATCCCCTGCGGCTCATCGGTCATATTCGGCTCCCAGCGATGCCAGCATCTCGTCGGACCACTCCTCCGCCGCCCAGCGCAGCGTCAGCTCCCCGAGCGGCTCCAGCTGCTCGAAGGCGAGCGCCGCGTGGCGGTACAGCTCCAGCACGGAGATGAAGCGCGCCACGACGACCCCGGGCTCCGCGACCCCGGCGACGAGCTCCCGGAACGTCAGCGACTCCCGGCTGCGCAGGGTCGAGACCACGATCGCCGCCTGCTCGCGGATGCTCACGAGCGGCGCGTGCAGATGGTCGAGCCCGACCGTCGGCAGCTCCTTCGGCGTGAGCGCCAGCAGCGCGAGCGCCGCGAAGTCGTCGAGCGACAGGGTCCACACGAGCTCGGGCGCCTTCGCCCTGTGCTTCTGCTCCAGCGGGACCGTCCTGGCGTGCCGACGAACTTCCTCGTTCAGCCGCTCGCCGAACCATCCGGCCACCTCTTTGAAGGCGCGGTACTGCAGCAGGCGGGCGAAGAGCAGATCGCGCGCCTCGAGCGCCGCCACCGCCTCCGCGTCGACGAGCTCGCCCTGGGGCAGGAGTCCCGCGACCTTCATGTCGAGCAGCGTCACCGCGACCACGAGGAACTCGCTCGCCCGATCGAGCTCCTCCCCCGTCTCGAGATCACGGAAGTAGGCGATGAACTCGTCGGTCACGCGGCTGAGCGCGATCTCGGTCACGTCCATCTCGTGCTTCGTGATGAGCTGGAGGAGCAGGTCGAAGGGCCCGTCGAAGTTCGTCAGCGAGACCCGGAAGCCGTCGCCGGTTCCCTGATCGACCGCCTCGTCGACGACCGGATCGTCCTCAGGCGACCGCGCCACGGTCGACCAGCTCCCTCGCGAGGCGGAGATACGCCTGGGCCGCCGGGTGCTCCGGCGCGAAGTCGATGATCGGAACGCCCGACACGGACGCGTCGGGGAACTTCACGGTGCGGCCGATCACGGTCTCGAAGACCTTGTCGCCGAACGTGTCGACGATCCGCTCGAGGACCTCCCGCGAGTGCAGCGTGCGCGAGTCGTACATCGTGGCGAGGAGGCCGTCGAGCTCCAGCGAGGGGTTCAGGCGGTCCTGCACCTTCTCGATCGTCTCCACGAGCAGCGCGACGCCCCGCAGCGCGAAGAACTCGCACTCGAGCGGGATGAGGACCCCGTGCGCCGCGGTGAGGGCGTTCACGGTGAGCAGCCCGAGCGACGGCTGGCAGTCGATGAGGATCAGGTCGTACTCGGGCGCGAGCCGGCGCAGCACGTGCGAGAGGATCATCTCGCGCGCGACCTCGTTGACGAGGTGCACCTCCGCAGCCGACAGGTCGATGTTCGCCGGGATGAGGTCGAGCCCCTCGGTGCGCGTGGGCACGACGGCCTCGCGCGGGTCGCGCTTCGTGTCGAGGAGGAGATCGTAGATCGTCGGGATCTCGTGCGTGGCCACGCCGAGGCCCGCCGACAGGGCGCCCTGCGGGTCGAAGTCGATCGCGAGGACCTTCCGGCCGTAGCTCGCGAACGCCGCCGCGAGGTTGATCGAGGTCGTGGTCTTGCCGACGCCGCCCTTCTGGTTGCACAGGGCGATGATGCGGGCTGGCCCGTGCCGATCGAGCGACGCCGGGGTCGAGAACCCGTGATACGGGCGACCGGTCGCACCGAGGATGACCTCGTCGCTGTTCGTCGGCTTCTTCTGCGGGTTCGCCACCGATGATCCTCCTGACACGCTGCTACGAGTGTAATCACACGGACCGGGCGGGTCCCGAGAGGATCGCCGGGCGGGCCGCCGACGCGTCCATGGGGACTCCTTCCCGGGTCCTGCTGCCCATTCCCACCCGGGCAGCACCTGTGGAAGGGTGGAGGGACACAGCACGCGCCGCCCGTCGCCACGAGCCGGTCGGCGCACCACCGGAGGAGGAACCCATGCGCAAGCCCATCGCTCTCACGTCCGTCGCCGTCCTCGCGGCCCTCGCCCTCGCGGGCTGCTCCGCCGAGTCGGAGCCGGAGGAGCCGGTCGACGAGCCCGCCGTCGAGGAGTCGCAGCCGGAGGAGACGCCGGCCGAGGAGGAGGACGCCGCGCCCGCCGGCGAGCAGGCCGAGGTGGCGCTTGGCGAGACGATCGACGACCCCGACCTCGGCGACTCGATCGAGATCGTCTCCGCGATCCGCGACTTCCCGTCCGAGGAGGAGCAGGAGCTCATCGCGGACGGCGGCGAGGTGGTCCTGCTGCAGCTGTCCGTCGTCCCCGGCGAGGAGTACGGCGGGACGGTGTCCGCCGGCGACTTCTCGATCTCCTGGGACGAGGGCGCCGACTACTGGGGCAACAAGACCCGCATGGTCGAGGAGGAGATGACCGACGCCGGGTTCGAGCCGACCGACGGGTTCCCCCGCCGCGACGGCGAGGGCACCGGCTGGATCGCGTTCCTCGCCGATGAGCGCAGCGACTCGTACCTCGTGCAGTACGAGCGGGGTCCCGCCTCGGTGATCGGATCCGACGAGGAGATCCCCGCGTTCACGACGGAGTTCGAGATCCCGGCTCCGTGACGACCCCGGCGCACCCCCGGCCCTCAGACGGCCCGGGGGTGCGCCGTCTGGTAGACGTCGCGCAGTGCGTCGGCCGTGACGTGCGTGTAGATCTGCGTCGTCGCGACCGACGAGTGCCCGAGGAGCTCCTGGACCACGCGCACATCCGCGCCGCCCTGCAGCAGGTGCGTCGCGAAGGAATGTCTCAGGGTGTGCGGCGAGACGTGCGCGCTCAGCTGCGCCTTCTCTGCGGCGGAGCGGATCGCGAGCCACGCGCTCTGCCGCGACAGCGGCGCGCCCCTCGCCCCGAGGAACAGCCGCGGCGTCGCCCTGCCCTTCGCGGCGAGCGCGGGCCGCACACGGGTGAGGTAGGCGCCGATCGCCTCGCGGGCGAACGATCCGACCGGCACGATCCGCTCCTTGTCGCCCTTGCCGCGCAGGCGGACGATGTCCTCGTGGGCGACGTCGTCGACGTCGAGCCCGATCGCCTCCGAGACGCGCGCGCCCGTCGCGTACAGGAGCTCGAGGAGCGCACGATCGCGGATGCCGATCGGCTCCTCGCCCGACGGCGCCGCGAGGAGCGCCTCGACCTGCTCGATCGTGAGCGCCTTCGGCAGGCGCGATGGCTGCTTCGGCGGCTTCAGGCGCGCGCTGGGATCGTCCATGGCGTGCCCCTCCCGCGCGAGGAAGCGGTGCAGGCCGCGCACGGAGGACTGCAGGCGCGCGAGCGACGAGGCGGCCGGCGGCGGGTCGTCCGCGGCGCGGGCCGCGGCGAACTCCGCGACGATCTCCGGCGTGACCGCCCCGACCTCCTCGACGCCCTGCTCGGCGAGCCAGGCCGCATAGCCGCCGAGATCCCGCTCGTACGCCGACACGGTGTGCGCGCTGAGGCCCCGCTCGATCGTGACGTGGCGCAGGTAGGCGTCGACGGCCCGCTCGATGCGCATGGACGTCACCCGGCCGGGGCGTCGCCGTCGTGCCTGAGCCGTTCGGCGGCGGTGAGCACGCCGATCGCGGTCGTCGCGTTCGCGACGCGGCCCTCGCGGATCGCCGCCACGGCGTCGGCGAGGGGGACCCACATCGTGCGGATGTCGGCCTCCTCCGCGTGGCGGGGGAACGGCTCGTCCGTGGAGGCGAGCCCTGTCGCGAGGAACACGACGATGCGCTCGTCGCTGCCCCCCGGCGTGAGGGCGAACTCGCCCAGCCTCGCCCATTCTCTCGCGGTGAGGTCGACTTCCTCGGCGAGCTCGCGCGCCGCGGTCTCGACGGGGTCCTCCCCCGCGACGTCGCGCAGGCCCGCCGGGATCTCCCAGTCGCGCATCCGCACGGGATGGCGGTACTGCTGCAGGAGCAGCACGCGCCGCTCGTCATCCAGCGCGACGACCGCGACGGCGCCGGG
Source organism: Microbacterium sp. (assembly GCA_052092505.1). Classification (GTDB taxonomy): domain Bacteria; phylum Actinomycetota; class Actinomycetes; order Actinomycetales; family Microbacteriaceae; genus Microbacterium. Next base: position 8,363 of record JBQDDT010000049.1, read on the forward strand.
GTGCTCGACGTAGTGGCGCACGAGCACCGCGTCGCCGTAGCGGAACGCGTCCTCCCGCACGTCCCAGACGCTTCCGGAGAAACCGGTCCTGCTCGAGACGACCTCGGCCTCGCTGGGCTCATCGGCGAACTGCTCGCTCATGCGGATCCGCTCAGGCCTCGTCCTCGAACAGCTCGCTCGCGCGGTGGCGCGCGAGCGAGGCCGCGACGAGCCCGTCGAAGAGCGGGTGCGGCGATGTCGGTCGCGATCGCAGCTCGGGGTGGGCCTGGGTGGCGATGTAGTACGGGTGCACGTCGCGCGGCAGCTCGACGAACTCCACGAGCCCGAGGTCCGGGTTCGTCCCGGAGAAGACGAGGCCGGCGTCGGCGATCCGGTCGCGGTAGGCGTTGTTGACCTCGTAGCGGTGGCGGTGGCGCTCGGCGACCTCCGTCGCACCGTACGCCTCGGCGGCGAGGGAGCCGTCGGCGAGCTTCGCCGGGTACAGGCCGAGGCGCATCGTTCCGCCCAGGTCTCCCCCGTCGAGCACGGCGACCTGCTCGGCCATCGTCGCGATGACAGGGTCGGGCGTCGCCGGGTCGAACTCGCTCGAGGACGCCGTCTCGAGGCCGACCACGTTGCGCGCGTATTCGATGACCATGCACTGCATGCCGAGGCACAGCCCGAGCGTCGGGATCCCCTGCTCGCGCGCGAACCTCAGAGCGCCGAGCTTGCCCTCGATGCCGCGGATCCCGAAGCCGCCGGGGATGCAGATGCCGTCGAGGTCGGCGAGCTTCTCGCGCGCGCCCTCCGGCGTCTCGCACTCGTCGGACGGGATCCAGCGGATGTCGACCTTCGTCTCGTTCGCGAAGCCGCCGGCCTTGATCGCCTCCGTGACCGAGAGGTACGCGTCCGGCAGGTCGATGTACTTGCCGACGAGCCCGATCGTGACCTCGTGCTTCGGGTTGTGGACGGCGTTCAGGACCCGCTGCCACCGCGCCCAGTCGACGTCGTCGACGGAGAGCCCGAGCCGGCGCACGATGTGCGAGTCGAGGCCCTGCTCGTGCAGCGTCGAGGGGATGTCGTAGATGCTCGGGAGGTCGACGGTGTTGACGACGCCCTCGACCTCGACGTCGCACATCAGCGCGATCTTGCGGAGGTTCGCCTCCGTGACGGGCCGGTCGCTGCGCAGCACGAGCGCGTCCGGCTGGATGCCGACCTGCCGAAGGGCCGCGACGGAGTGCTGGGTCGGCTTGGTCTTCTGCTCGCCGGAGGCGCCCATGAAGGGCACGAGCGAGACATGGACGAAGAACACGTTGTCTCGGCCGAGCTCGTGGCGGAGCTGGCGGGCGGCCTCGAGGAACGGCTGCGACTCGATGTCGCCGACCGTGCCGCCCACCTCGGTGATGATCACGTCAGGCTGCGGGTCGTCCTGCGACTGCAGGCGCATCCGCCGCTTGATCTCGTCGGTGATGTGCGGGATGACCTGGACCGTGTCGCCGAGGTACTCGCCGCGTCGCTCGCGCTCGATCACCTTCGAGTAGATCTGCCCCGTCGTGACGTTCGCCGCCTGCGACAGGCTGATGTCGAGGAAGCGCTCGTAGTGGCCGATGTCGAGGTCGGTCTCGGCGCCGTCGTCCGTGACGAAGACCTCGCCGTGCTGGAACGGGTTCATCGTCCCGGGATCGACGTTGAGATACGGGTCGAGCTTCTGCATCACGACGTGCAGTCCGCGCGCCGTGAGGAGGTTCCCGAGGCTGGCCGCCGTGAGCCCCTTGCCGAGCGAGGAGACCACACCGCCCGTCACGAAGATCTGTCTGGTGGTCTTGCCCGTGGGGCCGGCGTCGGAACTCTGCATCACGGGCTTCAATCCTAACGGTCGAGGACGGCTCTTGTCGGTCATCCTGGCATGAATGCGCGGCGAGTTCCGCCCCCGGCGGACAACTCCGCGCGGCGGAGCCCCGTTCCGCCGGTCACGCGGCGGCGAGCGCGAGCAGCTCCCGCGCGTGCTCGAGCGCGGCGTCGGAATCCGTCATGCCCGACAGCAGCCTGGCCATCTCCGCCTCGCGCTCTGCGCCCCCCAGCGCCCGGACGCTGGAGGCCGTGACGACGCCGTCCGTGTCCTTGACGACCGTGAGGTGGTTGTCGGCGAAGGCCGCGACCTGCGCGAGGTGCGTGACGGCGATCACCTGCGAGCGCTCGGCCAGCCGCGCCAGGCGCCGGCCCACCTCGATCGCCGCCGCGCCGCCGATGCCGGCGTCGACCTCGTCGAAGACGAACGTCGGGACGGGATCGGTCTCGGCGATGACGACCTCGATCGCCAGCATCACGCGGCTGAGCTCGCCGCCGGACGCCCTCTTCGAGACCGGGCGGGGGTCGGCGCCGGGGTGGGGCGCGAGCAGGAACGCGATCTCGTCGCGGCCGGCGGCGGATGCCGCCCCCGTGGTGACGTCCACGCGAAGGGCCGCATCCGGCATCGCCAGGGCGCGCAGCTCCTCGGTCACGGCGGCCGAGAGGCGCGAGGCGGCCTCCGTCCGCGCCTCGGTGAGCGCCTGCGCCCTCGCCTCCAGCAGCGCGGCCGCCTCGTCGCGCTGCGTCGAGAGCCGCTCGATGCGGTCGCCGTCGTCGTCGAGCTCGGCCAGGCGCGCCGAGCCGCTCTCCTGGAGCGCGAGCGCCTCGGCGAGCGAGCCGTGGGCGCGCACCAGCGCGCCGATCGCGGCGCGGCGCTCCTCCACGGCGGCGAGCTCCTGGGGGCCCTGCTCGTCGAGGTCCGCGAGGAAGCTCGACAGCGTCGTCGCGAGATCGGCGGCGCGATAGCCGAGGTCGGCGAGCTCGTCGGCGACGCCGGAGAGGTCCGGGTCGCCCGAGCGCTCCAGTTCCTGCCTGGCCTCGCCCAGGAGCCCCGACACGTCGGCGGAGCCTTCCTCGCTCGAGAGCGCCTCACGGGCGAGGGCGGCGGCGTTGCGGAGCTGCTCGGCGTTCGCCAGACGCTCGGCGCGCGCGGCGAGGTCCGCGTCCTCTCCCACCTCCGGGGCGACCTGCTCGATCTCGGCCAGCGTCTCCCTGAGCCGCCCGGCCTCCTCGGTGCGCGCGTCGCGGTCGGCGGCGAGCGCCGTCAGCTCGCGATCGAGCTGCTGCCACGCCGCGTACGCCTCCGCATAGGCGGCGAGGACCTCGCGGACGGCGTCGCCGCCGAAGCGGTCCAGCGCGGCGCGCTGGGCCGCCTGGGAGCGCAGGCGCAGCTGATCCGACTGCCCGTGGACCACCACCAGGTGCTCCGCGAGGTCGCCGAGGACGCCGGCGGGGGCCCCTCGCCCTCCGACGCTGGCGCGGCTGCGACCTTCGGCCGAGAGCGTCCGGGCGAGGAACAGCTCGCCCCGCGCGTCGTCGAGGGGCTCGATCTCGCCGCCGGCCTCGTCGACGCGCTCGGCGACGGGCCCGCGCAGTGGCACGCGCCACACGCCGTCGACGGCGGCCCGCTCGGCGCCCGCACGGACGGCGCCGGAGTCGGCCCGGGCGCCGAGGAGCAGGCCGAGGCCCGTGACGACCATCGTCTTCCCTGCGCCCGTCTCTCCGGTGATCGCCGTGAACCCCGGGGAGAACGGCATCGTGGCCTCGTCGATCACTCCGAGATCGCGCAGGCGCATCTGCTCGATCACGAGCCGGCCACGCTCCCCTCGCTCGCGTCATCGTCGTCGGCCATCGGGATCACGCTCACCGCGGTCGTCATCATCGTCCCGGTCGGCCCCCGCCACCCGTGCACCGGAAGCTGGAACTTGCGCACGAGACGGTCGGTGAACACGGCGGGGTGGAGCCGCGCGAGCCGCACGGGCTCCGGCGAGCGCCGCACCGACACGCGCGCGCCGGCCGGAAGCTCGTGGGTGCGGCGCCCGTCGCACCAGAGCACCCCTGAGCCGCCCATGGAGCTCTGCATCTCGAGGGCGACCGCGTGCTCCGGGCCCACCACGAGGGGCCTGGCGAACAGCGCGTGGGCCGAGACGGGGACGACCGTGATCGCCTGGACGGTCGGCCAGACGACGGGGCCGCCCGCCGAGAACCCGTACGCGGTGGAGCCGGTCGGCGTCGCGATCACGACGCCGTCGGCGCCAAAGCTCGACAGCGGCCGCCGGTCGATCTCGAGCACGACCTCGATCATCCGTCCCGGCGTGTCCTTCTCGATCGACGCCTCGTTGAGCGCCCAGCTCTCGAACGTGACCACGCCGGCGCTGTTGCGGACCTTCACCGCGAGCGCGAGGCGCTCCTCCACCTCGTACTCACCGGCGATCGCCCGGCGCACCGCCTTGTCCATGTCGTCGCGCTCGATCTCGGCGAGGAAGCCGACGTGCCCCATGTTGATGCCGAGGACCGGAGCGGTGCCGCCGCGCACGAGCTCGGCCGCGCGCAGGATCGTCCCGTCGCCCCCGAGCACGATCACGAGATCGACGTCGGACACGGCGACGTCGGTCCCGAGGGCGGCGACCCCGGCGACGACCGGCGCGTGCTCCGCCAGCTCGTCTCGATCGCGGCCGTCCATCACGGGCGTCGCGCCGGAACGCCACAGGGTGTCGATCACGTGCACCGCGGCGTCGACGGTGTCGTCGCGGTGGGCGTGCGCCACCACCAGGATCCTGCGCTCAGCCATGGTCCTCCCCGCATCCGACGTGTTCCTCCATTGTGGCCGATCGGGCCGCCGGCGCGTCCGATTCCCCACAGGCGCCCGCGCTCACGCCGCCACCGCCAGCGCGATCGCGTCGTCGCCGACGCTCCCTGAGCCCCGGCGCAGGTGCAGCAGGGCCTCGCGGTTGCCGTGCGTCCCTTCGAGCGGCGACGGCAGGACGCCACGCGCGCCGAAGCCGAGCTCCTGCGCGCACGCGATCACGTCGCGGACGGCGCCGGCGCGGCGCTCCGGATCGACCGCGATGCCGTCGCGGACGTGCGTGCGCCCCACCTCGAACTGCGGCTTGACGAGGAGCACCACGTCCGCGTCGCCCGGGGCCAGGACGTCGGCGACGCCGGGCAGCGCGTACCGGAGCGAGATGAAGGAGAGATCGCCCGTGACGAGCGAGGGCGCCGCGTCGACGCCGCTCGTCTCGGCCAGGGCCCGCGCCGTGAGATCGCGCACGTTGAAGCCCTCGACCGCTCGCACACCGGCGTCCGCGCGGACGCTCTCCGCCAGCTGGTCGTGCCCGACGTCGACCGCGATCACCGTGCGGGCGCCGCGCTCACGGAGCACCTGGGTGAACCCGCCCGTCGAGGCACCCATGTCGAGCGCCACGCGATCCGCCGGGTCGATGCCGAACCCGTCGAGCGCGGCGACGAGCTTGTGCGCGGCCCTGCTGACGTACGCGTCGGCGCCCTCGACGCGTATCTCAGCGTCGTCCGGCACCCGCGCCGACGCCCTGGTGACGACCTCTCCGGCGACGAGGACGCTCCCCGCCGCGATGAGCGCGGCGGCGTGCGTGCGGGATCGCGCGAGACCCCGAGCCGCCAGAGCGACGTCGAGTCGCGCGGTCATCGGTCCGCCGGGGCCTCCCCCGGCGCCTGCTCCAGCCGCCGGGCGAGCTCGTCGTGCAGAGCGGCGTACGCCTCGGCCCGCTGCGCGAGAGGCTGCTCCTCCACGATGCGCACGCGGCTCATGAGGCCATCGCCGCGGTCGGTCTCGTCGTCTTCCGAACCCTGCATGCGGCCCAGGCTACCGCTCTCGCGCGAACGGATCGGCGTAGAGACGCTCCGGGACGCGGAATCCGAAGATCTGCCGCCCCGTCGCCCAGATGCCGTGCGCTGCGGCGCGGAGGAGGTCGATGTCACTGCCCTCGGAGACGATGCGGATGTCCGGCCCGTCGATCTCGACCGCCGCCTCGCGGACGGTGGTCACGCCGTCGCGCCGGCGCACCGTCGGATACGGCTCGAAGAGGTCGCGCAGGTCGCGCAGGATGTAGGTGGGACGGGAGTGCGACGGCGCCGCGAGGACGTGCTTCGGGCGGTCGATGCCCGTGAGCACGAGCGCGGAGTCGACCCCGGCCGCCTGGGCGCCCTGGATGTCGGTGTCGAGCCGGTCGCCGATCATCAGGGGCTTCGTCGCGCCGAAGCGCGCGACCGCCTCATGGAAGATCGGGGCCTCCGGCTTCCCCGCGACCTCGGCGAGCCGCCCGACCGCCGTGTGCACGGCCGAGACGAGCGTGCCGTTGCCCGGGGCGATGCCGCGCTCGCGGGGGATCGTCCAGTCGGTGTTCGTCGCGATCCAGGGGATCCCGCCGTCCTCCTCCGGGACCGCCAGCGCGAACGCCGCCTCGGCGAGGTCGCTCCACGCGACGTGGGGCGCGAACCCCTGCACGACGGCTGCGGGGGCGTCCTTCGCGCTGCGGGTGACGCCGAAACCGGCCTTGTGCAGCTCGTCCACGAGCCCGTCGCCGCCGACGACCATGATCGTCGCGCCGGCCGGCACCTTCTCGCTCAGCAGGCGCATCGCCGCCTGCGGGCTCGTCACGACGGCGCGCGGCTCGGTCGTCAGCCCGAGATCGGTGAGGTGCTCGGCGACCGCCGCGTCGGTGCGCGAGGCGTTGTTCGTGATGTAGCCGAGGCGCGCGCCCTGACCCGCGGCTCGGGTGAGGCTCTCGACCGCGTGCGGGATCGGGCCGGGACCCGCGTACACGACGCCGTCGAGATCGGCGAGCAGCACGTCGACGCCGTCGATCGGCGCCGCTCCCGTCTTCTTAGAAAAGAGCGCCATCGGGGCGTTCGTCCTCCTCATCGTCCTCGTCGTCCTCGGCGTCGGACCGCTCCCCCGACGCGGGGCCGGGCTCCTCGGTCGCGCTCGGCGCGTCGACGCCGGCCTCGACGAGGATCTCCGCGACCTCGTCCTCGACCGCCACGTCGGGCGACGGGACGTCGGCAGCGTCGTCTGGCTGCTCCGGGGCCGTCGACTCCGAGTCCGTGGTCTCGGCTTCGGCTTCGGCTTCGGCTTCGGCTTCGGCTTCGGCTTCGGCTTCGGCTTCGAGCCCAGCATCTGCCGCACCGTGGTGCGCGACGTCCGACGGCGCGTCGTCGTCATCATCGGGCAGTTCGATCTCGGAGATCTCCTCGACGATGATCTCGTCGTCGCGAGCGCGCTCGAGTTCGATCGCGTCCGCCGCGACCTGCGCACGGCGGTCCCACTCGGCGGCCTCATCGACGAGCCCGAGGTCCTCCAGCACGGCCGCTCGGGCCGCGAACAGGCCGGGGCTCCACGAGTAGGCGGTGTCGGGGTCGAGATCGTCGATCTCGAGCTCCGCGAGCGCCAGCTGGGTCTGTCCGAGATCGAGGCGCGCGCCCGACATCGCGATCGCGAGCTCGACCTGCTGGGATCGCGACAGCGCCGAGCGATCGGCAGCGCTGCCCTCCTCGATCCCCTTCTCGGGGCGCCCCACTCCGCGCTCGGCATCGACGATGAGCGCCACGTGCTCGTTGCTCCCCGTGATGCGACGGAGGGTGCGAAGCTCCCGCAGCGCCAGCGCGAAGTCCTCGACGGCGTACGCCGTGATGGCGAGCGTCTCCCGCGCCACGGCGACGCGACCCGCGTGACGCATCGCGGCCTGCGCGTGCTCGTGCGCGAGGGCCGGATCGTCGCCGATCTCCCGCGCCGCCATCGCCAGGTGACGCGCCACGCGCTCGGCGTTCTCCTTGCTCAGCGTCTTCAGCTCGTTGCGCGCCGACGGCGGAAGGTCGCGCGGCGTGATCTCCTCCGGCAGAACCGGATCGGGGATCGAGGGCTGACGCGGCTCGCGCCGCTCCGAGTCGCGCCGATCGTACCCGCGGTCGTCGCCGCGTCCGCGACCGTCGGAGGCGCCCCGTCCGAAGCGGTCTCCGTCTCGCCGGTGCCCCGCCGCCGGACGACCGTCGCGGTCCGGACGCCGGTCGCCCCCGCGACGGTCGCCCCCGTCACGTCGGCGGTCCCCGCCCTGGCGACGGTCGCCGTCCTTCCACGAGCCCTGCCGGCGGTCGCCGTCGCGCTGACGGTCCCCGCCAGGTCCGCCGTAGCCATCCCGGCGCTGGCCGCCGTCGCGGCGTCCGTCCCGCTGCGGACGCCCGCGGAACTCGCCGCGACCGCCATCGCGGGAGCTCGGACCGCCGGAGCGATCGGAGCGCCGCGGATCCGTGCGGTCGCCGAAGCGCCGCTCGCCATCGCGCCCGCGGTCCGAACCGCGGCGGTCACGGTCCTGCGATGGCCGGTCCCGCCACGGTCTGCCCGTCTCGCCCCGGTGCTGCCGGTCCCCGAACGAGCGCCGGTCGCCGTCACGGCCGCCGCGCACGTCCCGTCCCCTGCTGTCGTCAGCGGAGCGAGAGCCGTCACGACGCCAGCCCCCGCGGTCGCCCGGCGGACGATCGCGGTCGGAGCGGCCGGAGTAGCCGCTGCGGCGGCGGTCGTCCGACGAGCGATACGGGCGCGCCTGGCCTCGGTCGCCATCGCCCCGACCTCCGCCACCACGACGCTCACCGCCGTCACGGCGCCGGTCCTCGCGGCCGTCGGTGCCATCGCGACGCGGCCGATGACCGCCATCACCGCGATCCGACGAGCGGCGGTCTCCATCGGCACGTCCGCGAGGCCGACGATCGCGATCCGCCCCCCGGCCCTTCGGCCGCTCGTCGCGTGCACGATCATCGTGCTCGGAATCGTCCGCCATGTCCTCGTCCCTCTTCGCCGACGCGCGTCTTGCGCGCGAACCGTGCCGCTCTTGTGTTGTCCGCGGCCGCTGTGCGGCGCGCGCGAGAGTCCATCCTGCCCCATCCGGCTGACAGAACGCCAGATGGGCCCGGATATGCGAAAGGCCGCCCCCTTTTGTGGGGGCGGCCTTTCGTGA
>JBQDDT010000050.1:0-17053 GCA_052092505.1 Microbacterium sp.
ACCGCGTGCTGGATGCGATGCGGCGCCTCGACTATCGGCCCCATGCGGCGGCCTCCGTCCTGAGACGGCCGCGCGTGACCAGCGTCGGGCTGCTCGTCGAGGACGTGGCCGATCCGTTCTACGCGCAGGTGCAGGGGGCGATCGAGGAGGTGGCCGTGCGGGAGGAATGGGCACTGCTCGCCGTCTCTTCGCGCGGGAGCGCCGAGCGCGCACGGCATCAGCTGACGACGCTCGCCGCGCGTGGCATCGACGGCCTCATCCTCGCTCTGCCTGATGAGGGCGACGATGTGCAGGTCGTCGCCGGGCAGAGGCTCGGCACGCCGCTGGTGTTCTTCGACCGACCGGCGCGCGGCCTCGCAGGGGACACGGTGGTCACCGACAGCGCGCTCGGTGCGAGCCTGGCGGTCGATCACCTGCGGAAGCGAGGTCACACGCGGATCGCCTGCTTCACCGACCGAATGGGGCTGCACACGGCCCGAGAGCGCCTCTCCGGCTATCGGAGCGCGCTCGCCGGCGCCGGCATTCCCTACGATCCGCGCCTCGTGCACGCTCGCGACGATCCGAGCGACGACCGCGCGGGCGTGTCGGCCATGCTCGCGCTTCCTGAGCCGCCGACGGCGGTGTTCACGGGGAACAACCGCCTCACCGTGCGGATCCTGCGGCACCTGCGCGACTTCGGTGCGCGCCTCGATCTGGTCGGGTTCGACGACCTGGAGCTGGCTGAGCTGCTCAGCCCGCCGCTCACCGTCGTCGCCCAGCGTCCGCAGGAGATCGGCAGGCGCGCCGCCGAGGCGATGGCCTCCCGACTCTCGGGCGCCGCGGGGCCCGACGAGACGATCGTCGTCGAGCCGGTGCTCATCGACCGTTCCTGATCCGGGTGAGAGCGTCTGCGGCCGGGAATTGCGCGGTTCCGAGAGACGCAGTATGTTCAGTGGAACCGGTTCCAATCGCTGATGTCAAGGAGGACGAATGCGACGCTCCCGGGGTGCTGGCGCACCCATCCGCGGCCTGTCCGCACGCGCACTCGCCGGGACGGCCGCGGTCGCGGCCCTGGTCGTGGGAGCGGTGGTGGCCGATCCTCCGGCCACGGCAGAGGCCGCAGAAACCGACTACGCCTCGTTCGTCAATCCGTTCGTCGGAACGGAGAGCGAGGGGAATGCGTATCCCGGAGCGACGGCCCCCTTCGGGATGGTGCAGCTGAGCCCGGACAACGCGAACTCCTACCAGAACACCTCCTACTCGACCCATAGAGGGGTCGTGTGGGGGTTCAGCCACCGTCACGTGAACAGCGCGGGTTGCCCTGCCGCGGGCGAGCTGCTCGTCACCCCGACGACCGGCGAGAAGCCGGCGACGACCCGCCAGGAGATCGGGATCAAGGACCATTCGGGCAGCGGTGGGGACGGAACGGGGAGTCCCTCGCCCCACGAGTCGGCGGAGGCCGGGTTCTACGACGTGACGCTCGACAACGACGTGCGCGCCGAGCTCACGGCGACCACGCGCGTCGGCGTGCACCGGTACACCTTCCCGGCGACCGCTGAGGCGAACCTGTCCTTCAACGTCGGCATGACTCTGAGCAATGCGGGTGCCAGCGAGGTCAGCTGGGTGGACGAGCGGACTCTCGAGGGGTGGGTCGACAACGGGGGCTTCTGTGGTGACGACGGCACGAAGTCACGGCTCTTCTTCAGCGCGTCCCTCGACCGCGCTCCCGAGCGCGTCGGCACGTGGAACAACGACTCGGAGCCTCAGGACGGCAGTCGGGAGAGCACGTCCGATGGTGGGGAGAACGGCGCGTTCGCGACCTTCGATACAACCGAGGACTCCGACGTCGACGTGCACGTCGGCGTCTCGTACGTCGACGTCGAAGGGGCGCGCGCGAACCGCGCGGCAGAGGTCGACGACGACGCCTCCTTCGAATCGGTGCTCGAGCAGACGCAGCGGGCCTGGAACGAGCAGCTCGGCGTCGCGGAGATCACGGCCAGCGACGATGCTCAGCGCGTCTTCTACACGCAGCTGTACAAAGCGATGCTGTCGCCGACCGTCGGCAGCGATGTCGACGGACGCTACCGCGGGATGGACCAGGAGGTCCATCGTGCTGACGACTGGACGTACTACCAGACGTTCTCGCTCTGGGACACCTATCGAACCCAGGCGTCCCTGCACGCGCTGCTCGCCCCGGAGCGCGCGGAGGACATCGTCCGGTCCATGTACCAGCACCGGGTCGAGGGCGGCTGGCTGCCGCGGTGGAGTCTCGGCTCGCTCGAGACGAACGTCATGGCCGGCGATCCCGTGTCGGCCTGGGTCGCGGAGAACTTCGCGATGGGAACGGTGCCCGATGACATCGCGGACGACCTCTGGGGCCACCTCATCGAGAACGCGACGACCTCTCCGCCTGACACCGCCGTCTCCGTGGGACGCCAGAGTGCGCAGGAGTGGCTCGAGAACTCGCACATCCCGTACTATTCGGAGCTCGAGCCTGGGCTGGGTCAGGAGTACGAGGAGTACCGGCACGCGGGCTCATCCTCGATGGAGTTCGCTGTGTCGGACGCGGCGATCGGAGCCGCGGCGACCCGTCTCGGCAAGCCGGAGGCCGAGGAGTTCCTCGAGCGCGGGCGCAACTGGCAGCGGCTCTGGAACGACGATGTGGCGCTCTCCGGCGGGTACCAGGGCATGGTCAACGCCGTGCATCCCGACGGCGGCTTCCAGAGCGTCGACGAGCATGCAGACGTTCTGACGTCGGGGTTCCACGAGGGCACTGCCTGGCAGTACCAGTGGCTCGCCAGTCAGGACTTCGACGGCCTGCATGCGCAGATGGGAGGGGAGGAGGGCTTCCTCGACCGTCTCGACCACTACTTCGCGATGGACGAGCTGGTCCGCGCCCCGGGTCAGTCCCCGGAGCACTGGGCGTCCGGTGGCAGCGACTACTACTCGAGCATCGGCTACAACCCGGGCAACGAGCCGACCATCATGAACCCGTGGCTCTACGCGTCAGCGGGCGAGCCCTGGAAGACGAACGACGTGCTCGCGGCCAATCTCAATCGGTTCCCGAACACACCGGGCGGCGGCGTCGGAAACGACGACCTCGGCACCCTCGCATCCTGGTACGTCATGGCGACCCTCGGCTTCCAACCCGTGGTGCCGGGTTCCGGCATGCTCGCGCTGAACACGCCCCGTGTGGAGGCCGCGACCGTGCAGCTGGCGGAGGGGCCGCTCACGATCACGGCGGCCGGGGCGTCCGAGAGCCAGCCGTCGTACATCGCCGGTGTCTCGCTCGACGGTGAGGACGTGTCGACCACCTGGCTGGATGCGGCCGAGATCGTCGCGGGCGGCACGCTCGCGTTCGACGTGACGAGCCAGCGCGGGGCGGAATGGGGAACGGCCGCATCCGACCGGCTCCCGAGCGTCGCCGCGCCGCTGCGGGTCGATCCGACGGTCACTGACCTCGATGTCGACGCGGAAGGCGCGTCCGCAGCTCGCTCGGCAGCCCCCGCTTCTCAGCGGCAGGATGTCGCGGCGATCGAGTTCGCGGCCGCCCCCGGCCAGCTGCGCGATTTCGTCGAATCGGCGCAGGGCGACGTCACCACGGCCGATGTGCCCGTGACGGTCGATCTGACGATCGGCGACCGCGAGGTCGACACCAGCGTGCGACTCGACGACGGACGATGGATCGTGAGCGCCGATGCGGCGCACCTGGCCGCTGGCCGGCATGCGGGAGAGCTCCGCGTCGATTACGCGGGGAGGACGGCATCCTTCGCACCCGCACCGTTCGAGCCGTTCAGCGCCGAGATCACCGTCGCCGTCGCGGCGGAGCCTGGACCGGGGCCGGACCCCGACCCCGAGCCGGGTGGATCCGATCCCTCCGCCCCCGGAGAGCCCGCTGAACCAGGCGCATCCGAACCGGGCGCATCCGGTGGTGGGGAGGACGACGTCTCCGATCTCGCGGTCACGGGCGGAGCTCCCATCGGATGGCTGTGGCTGGCGGCTGTGGCTCTCATCGCCGGCGGCACCGGTCTCGCCGTCGTCCGCGGGCGGCGGGAGCGCACACGCTGACGCGGCGCCTGGCTGGCCCCTCACACGGCGGAGCCGTGCGGATCCCCCATCCGCACGGCTCCGCTCATGCGCGCGATCGCCCCTCGGAAGCGCTCACACACGCGAGCGCACATCGCGTCTTCGACCGCCGAACTCCCGCACGGCATGTGCGATTCGCGGCTCGCGTGCTTGAATTGCTCCCGACGTACAGCGAATTCTCAAGAAGACCGAAGGGTATTCGCATGACGACAGACACGGCGAAGAGGACCTCATGACTCTCATCACCCGGACGGCGAACTGGTGGCAGGAGAACAGGACGACCCTGTTCGCCAGCCTCACCGCGCTGCTCATCCTGCTGTTCACGGTCGGCGGAGCCGTCAGCGCGGCCAACGCCATCGTGAAGACCGAGGGCGTGCAGGGCAAGACGTTCACGATCGCGACCGACACGACGTGGGCGCCCTTCGAGTTCGAGCGCGACGGCGAGCTGCGCGGCATCGACATGGACCTCATCAACGCGATCGCCGAGGACCAGGGCTTCGACATCGAGGTCGACGTCGTCGGGTTCGACGGCGCGCTCGCCGCGGTGCAGGCGGGGCAGGCCGACGCCGTGCTGGCGGGCATGTCGATCACGAGCGAGCGCGAGAAGAGCTTCGACTTCTCGAACCCGTACTTCGACTCCGGCATCCAGATGGCCGTCGCCTCCGACGACGACGCGATCTCGGGCTACGAGGATCTCGAGGGTAAGACCGTCTCGGCCAAGACCGGCACTGAGGGGTACGCCTTCGCCGAGGAGCTCGGCAAGGAGCACGGCTTCACGGTCACCGGCTTCCAGGACGCGGCCGACGCCTACAACGACGTGAGCTCCGGCAACTCCGCCGCGGTGTTCGACGACTACCCGATCCTCGCCTACGGGATCGCGACGGGGAACGTCGACCTCAAGACGGTCACCGAGCAGGAGAAGGCGTCGAGCTACGGCATGGGCGTCAAGAAGGGCGACAACGCCGAGCTCGTCGAGGCCTTCAACGAGGGCCTGAAGAACCTGATCTCCGACGGCACGTACCAGGGCATCCTCGACGACTACCTCGGCGACGACGCCCCTGAGGCGAAGAAGATCGGCGAGGGCAAGGCAGCCATCGGCAACGCGGAGCTCGACCTCGGTGAGCCGGGCGAGCTGCCCGAGGTCGAGGGCTTCGCCACCGACACCCCGGTGGAGAACGGCACGTTCACGATCGCCACCGACACGACGTTCGCGCCGTTCATCTTCCAGGAGGGCGGCGAGAACGTCGGGATCGACATGGACCTGCTCCGCGCGATCGCCGCGAACCAGGGCTTCGAGGTCGACATCAAGACGCTCGGCTTCGACGGCGCGCTCGCCGCGCTCGAGGCAGGGCAGGTCGACGGCGTGATCGCGGGCATGAGCATCACCGACGAGCGCAAGCAGGCGTTCGACTTCTCTGAGCCGTACTACAGTTCCGGCGTCCAGATGGCCGTCTCCGAGGACAGCGACATCTCCTCGTACGAGGACCTCGAGGGTCAGACGGTGGCCGTGAAGAACGGGACCGTCGGCTCGGAGTTCGCCAACGAGCTGAGCGACGAGATCGGCTTCGACGTCAACTCGTTCCAGGACTCGGCCGACATGTACAACGACGTCGCGACCGGCAACTCGGCCGCCGCGTTCGAGGACGCCCCCGTCCTGCAGTACGGGATCGCCTCCGGCAACGTCCCGCTGAAGATCGTCACCGACCCCGAGCCGGGCGACGACTACGGCTTCGCGGTCTCGAAGGGCGAGAACGCCGAGCTGCTGACGATGTTCAACGAGGGCCTGGAGAACGCCAGGGACTCCGGCGCGTACCAGGTGATCATCGACCGCTACCTCGCGACCGACGACGAGCAGAGTTCGGAGAACACCTTCTTCGACCTCATCGGCCAGTCGATGCCCGCCCTGCTCCAGGGGCTGCTGCTCACCCTCCTGTCGACCTTCCTCGCGATCGTCTTCGCGATGATCCTCGGCATCATCTTCGGCATCCTGAAGCTCTCCGGCGTCGGTTTCCTCCGCTTCCTCGCCGGGGCGTACGTGAACATCTTCCGCGGTACCCCGGTGCTCGTGCAGGCGTTCTTCTTCTACTTCGGCGTGCCGGCCTTCTTCAAGCAGTTCCTCGGGATGGACGTCACCCTCGACGCGCTCACGGCCGGCGTCATCACGCTGTCCCTCAACGCAGGGGCGTACATCACCGAGGTCGTCCGCGGCGGCGTGCAGTCCGTCGATCCGGGCCAGATGGAGGCCTCGCGCTCGCTGGGCCTCGGCTGGGGCTCCTCGATGCGCCGCGTGGTGATGCCGCAGGCGTTCAAGATCATGACGCCCAACCTCATCAACCAGTTCATCATCACGCTGAAGGACACCTCGCTCCTGTCGGTGCTCGGCTTCGCGGAGCTGACCTACCAGGGCAGGATCGTGATCGCCTCGACGTTCCGCTCGTTCGAGATCTGGATCGTCGTCGGAGTCATGTACTTCATCGTGATCTGGCTACTCACGGTGCTCTCGAACTGGTTCGACCGGAAGTTCAACAAGTAGGGGATGGCCATGACCAACAACGAACCGACCTACACCACCCCGGTCGCCACCGTCGACGGGAACCCGATCGAGGTGCGGGACCTGCACAAGTCGTTCGGGAAGAACGACGTGCTCACCGGGATCGACCTGACCGTCGCCAACGGCGAGGTCGTCGCCGTGATCGGGCCGTCCGGCTCGGGGAAGTCGACGCTGCTGCGCTGCCTCAACCGGCTCGAGGAGGTCACGAGCGGCGAGGTGCGCATCGTCGGCGAGAACATCGCCACGGCGAAGGGCAAGGACCTCGACGCGGTCCGCCAGAGCGTCGGCATGGTGTTCCAGCACTTCAACCTCTTCCCGCACATGACGGCGCTCGAGAACGTCGCCCTCGCTCCGATCGAGCTGAGGAAGATGAGCAGGGAGGACGCCCGCAAGCGCGCGACCGAGCTGCTCTCGCGTGTGGGCCTCGACGACAAGGCCGACGCGCGACCCGCCTCCCTCTCCGGCGGGCAGAAGCAGCGCGTCGCGATCGCGCGCGCCCTCGCGATGAGCCCGGCGATCATGCTGTTCGACGAGGCGACGAGCGCCCTCGACCCCGAGATGGTCGGCGAGGTGCTCCAGGTGATCAGGGACCTCGCCGCGTCCGGCATGACGATGGTGCTCGTGACGCACGAGATGGGCTTCGCGCGCGAGGTCGCGGACCGGGTCGTCTTCATGGCCGACGGCAAGGTCGTCGAGTCCGGCCCGCCGGCCGAGATGTTCGACGCTCCGAAGGAGCCGCGCACGCAGGACTTCCTCTCGAAGGTGCTCTGAGGGGTCCGGCGTCCCGCCATGGCGTACGACACAGAGCTCGCCGATCGCGTGCGCGCGATCATCCACACGATGGGCGAGGTCGACGAGAAGCGGATGATGGGTTCGCTCGCGTTCCTCGTGAACGGGCGGATGGCGGCTGGCGTGTCCTCGACGGACGTCTTCTTCCCGATGGGCGGAGGGGAGGCGCTCGAGCTCGCGCTGCAGCGCGGCGCGCATCGGCTGCGGCTGCGCAGCGGGCGCGACGTGCCGTTCGCCGCGCTCACCGATCCGGACGATGACACCCTCGCCGAATGGCTGGCCGACGCCGTGTCGCGCGCCGTCGGTCGCTGACTCCCGCGCGTCGGCGTTGACCGTCTGGTGAGGCGAGGCTAACCTGACGCGGTGGGCGCGCCGCGCCGGGAAGGGAGCACTCGGTGAGCAACATCACGGTCACCCACGCGGAGTCCGGCCTGGTCAGAGCGGAGGTCATCCGCGCGCGGCGCGTGACGCCCCACATGATCAGGGTCACGATCGGCGGCCCCGACCTCGACCGCTACGAGCACCTCGGCTTCGACCAGTGGTTCCGCCTGGCGCTGCCGATCCGCGGCACGGGGAGCCTCGACCGGATGCCGGCGAAGTTCAACATCGGCGGCTTCGTCAGGTACCTCATGCTCCCGAAGGGGACCCGCCCGATCGTCCGCAACTACACGGTGCGCGCCTTCCGTCGCGAGGAGCGCGAGCTCGACATCGACTTCGTCTCGCACGGCGACGAGGGGATCGCCGGTCCGTGGGCGGCCGGCGTGGAGCCCGGCGAGCGCGTGGCGTTCATCGATCAGGGCCGCGGTTGGCGGGATGTCGACTCCGACTGGTCGCTCATCGTCGCCGACGAGAGCGCGCTCCCGGCGGCGGCCGGCATCCTGCGCGACATGCCGCGCGATGCGAACGGCCACGCGATCATCGAGCTCTTCGACGAGCGGGATCGGCAGGAGGTCGACGCGCCGGAGGGGATGACCGTGCACTGGCTCGCGCGCGATCCGTCCGAGAAGCCGGGGACCCTCGCCCTGCCCGCCCTGCGCGAGCTCGGGTTCCCCGACGGCACGCCGTACGCGTTCCTCGTGGGGGAGCAGTCGCTGGCCGTCGGGGCCCGCCGCCACCTCGTCAGGGAACGGGGGATCCCCCGGCAGCAGGTCACCTTCTCCGGCTACTGGCGGATCGGGCAGGCCTCGCCCAGCTGAGGGCGGCGCGGCGGCCGATCCCGACCGGACACGACCTAGGCTGAGCACGTGGCCAGGAGCATCTACATCACGTCGGCCGAGGGTCGCTCGGGGAAGTCGACCGTCGCTCTCGGAACGCTCGATCTGCTGAGCCGGGTCGCGCCGAAGGTGGGCGTGTTCCGCCCCGTCGCCCGCACGACGGACGAACGCGACTACGTGCTCTCGATGCTGCTCGAGCACTCGGGCGCCGATCTCGCCTACGAGGACTGCGTCGGGGTGACCTACGACGACGTCCACGCCGACGCCGACAGGGCGCTGGGCGAGATCGTCCGCCGCTTCCGCGCGGTCGAGGACGCCTGCGACGCCGTCGTCGTCCTCGGAAGCGACTACACCGACGTCGGAAGCCCGGCCGAGCTCGCCTACAACGCCCGCATCGCCGCGAACCTCGGCACGCCGGTGCTCCTCGTCCTCAGCGGGCGCCACGAGCAGGGCGCGCACGAGTCGCTCGGATCGCCGCCGGCGCGGGCCGCCGAGCAGCTCGGGCAGATCGCGGCGCTCGCGCTGGCGGAGCTGACGCACGCGAACGCGGAGCTCGTGGCGACCCTCGTCAACCGGGCGGACGCCGACGGCGCGGCCGACATCGTCGATGCCGTGGCCGCGCACACGCCGGACACGCCGGTGTGGGCGATCCCTGAGGACCCCCTGCTCGTGGCGCCGACGATGCGCGACGTCGCCGATGCGGTCGACGGCGAGCTGCTCGCCGGCGACGAGGGGCTGCTGGGGCGCGAGGCGCTCTCCGTGGTCATCGCGGGCATGTCGATGGTCAACGTCCTGCCGCGCCTGTCCGACGGGGCCGTCGTCGTGATCCCCTCCGACCGCAGCGACGTCCTGCTCGCGACCCTGCTCGCGAACGACGCCGCGACGTTCCCGTCGCTCGCCGGCGTCGTCCTGAACGGGCCGTTCGAGATCCCCGAGCCCGTCCAGCGCCTCGTCGACGGCCTCGCCTCTCCCGTGCCGATCATCCGGACGACGGGTGACACGTACCCGACGGCCGTGCGGGTGATGCACGCGCGCGGCCGGTTCGCCGCCGATTCCCCGCAGCGGTACTCGCGCGCGCTGTCGCTGTTCGAGCGCAACGTCGACGCTGGCGAGCTGACGCGGGTCCTCGACGTCGCGCGCACCGACGTCGTCACGCCGCTGATGTTCGAGTACGACCTGCTCGCGCGCGCCCGCGCCGCCCGACGCCGCATCGTCCTCCCCGAAGGAGATGACGACCGGATCCTGCGCGCCGCCGCGGTGCTCCTCGAGCGGGGCGTCGCGCAGCTGACGATCCTCGGCGAGCCCTTCGAGGTCCGCTCCCGCGCGATCGAGCTCGGCCTCGACATCCAGGACGCCACGGTGCTCAGCCCGTTCGACGCCGTGGCGGTCGACCGGTACGCGACCGAGTACGCGCGGCTGCGCGCGCACAAGGGGATGACATACGAACGGGCGGCCGACACGGTCACGGATCCGTCGTACTTCGGCACGATGATGGTCCACCTCGGCGAGGCCGACGGGATGGTCTCCGGCGCCGCGCACACGACGGCGCACACGATCCGGCCGTCCTTCGAGATCATCCGGACGGCGCCGGGCGTCTCCGTCGTCTCGAGCGTGTTCCTCATGGCGCTCGCCGACCGGGTGCTCGTCTACGGCGACTGCGCCGTGATCCCCGACCCCACGAGCGATCAGCTCGCCGACATCGCCGTGTCGTCTGCGGCGACCGCCCGGCAGTTCGGCATCGACCCCCGCGTCGCCATGCTCTCCTACTCCACGGGCGCCTCCGGATCGGGGGCCGACGTCGACAAGGTGCGCGAGGCGACGGCGCTGGCGCGCGAGCGCGCACCCGAGCTGCCCGTCGAGGGGCCGATCCAGTACGACGCCGCGGCCGACGCGGCCGTCGCGCGCACGAAGCTGCCGGACTCGGCGGTCGCCGGCCGGGCGACCGTGTTCGTCTTCCCCGACCTCAACACGGGCAACAACACGTACAAGGCGGTGCAGCGCTCGGCCGGCGCCGTCGCGATCGGGCCCGTGCTGCAGGGGCTCGCGAAGCCCGTCAACGACCTCTCCCGCGGCGCGACCGTCCAGGACATCGTCAACACCGTCGCCCTCACCGCGATCCAGGCGCAGGCCGGCTGATCCGCGCAGAACAGGAGCTCCCATGAGCGTGGTCCTCGTCGTCAACAGCGGATCGTCGTCGATCAAGTACCGGCTGATCGATCCGGACCGCCGCTTCGGCGAGAGCGGCCGCGTCCTCGCCGTCGGGCTCGTGGAGCGGATCGGCCAGGCGTCGGGGAGGGCGGTCCACGAGGTGCGCGTCCACGCGGCGCAGGGCGAGCCGGTCGTCGCCGCGACGAGCATGGCCCACGAGCGCGAGCAGGCGATCGCCGACCACACGGAGGGCTTCCGGCTCATGCTCGACGCGTTCGCCGAGCACGGCCCGTCGCTGGAGGACGCCCCGCCGGTCGCGATCGGGCACCGCGTCGTCCACGGCGGCGACCGCTTCGTCGGCGCGACGAGGATCGACGACGCCGTCGAGCGCGCGATCGAGGAGCTCGTGCCCCTCGCCCCGCTCCACAACCCCGGCGCGCTGCAGGGCATCCGCGCCGCTCGCGCCGCGTTCCCCCGGCTGCCGCACGTCGCCGTCTTCGACACGGCATTCCACCAGACGCTCTCCGCCGCCGCCCGCTCCTACGCGATCGAGCGCGCGGCGGAGGAGGAGCACCGCATCCGCCGCTACGGGTTCCACGGCACGAGTCATCAGTACGTCTCGCGGCGCGCGGCCGCCTTCCTCGGGCGCGACGCGGCCGATCTGCGGCAGCTCGTCTTCCATCTCGGCAACGGCGCGAGCGTCACGGCCGTGGACGGAGGGCGCTCCGTCGAGACCTCGATGGGCTTCACCCCGCTGGAGGGCCTCGTGATGGGGACGAGGACGGGGAACATCGACCCCGCCGTGGTGTTCTACCTCGCGCGCGGCGGCATGGAGATCGGCGAGATCGACGATCTGCTCAACCGGCGCAGCGGGATGCTCGGGATGGCCGGCCGGCAGGACATGCGCGACATCATCGCCGGGCGAGCCGAGGGCGACGAGCGCTCGGCGCACGCCTTCGACGTCTACGTCCACCGGCTGCGCGCCTACGCCGGCGCGTACGTGGCGCTGCTCGGCGGCGTCGACGTCGTCTCCTTCACGGCGGGGGTGGGCGAGAACGTGCCGGAGGTCCGTGAGGCCGCGATCGAGGCGCTCGGCTTCGTCGGCGTCCGGATCGACCGAGACGCGAACCGCGCGGCCCCGCGCGGCGAGGTCCACGACGTCTCGGCAGCCGGCTCCACGGCGCGGGTGCTCGTCGTGCCGACCGACGAGGAGCTCGAGATCGCGGATCAGGCGATCGAGCTGATCGGGGAGTGAGCGGACGGGCGTTCGCCCGTGCCGAACCCGTTGCGAAGGCCGGTGCCTGTGGCACTAGCGTGGACGTCGTGAGCGAACACACACCCGACCTCGCGTCGTACGACGCGGTGCTCTTCGACCTCGACGGCGTGATCACGCCGACCGCCGCCGTGCACCGGCACGCCTGGCAGACGATGTTCCAGCAGCTGTTCGCCGACCGCGGGATCACGCCCCCGTACGGCGAGGACGACTACTTCGCGCACCTCGATGGGAAGAAGCGCTACGACGGCGTCGCCTCGCTGCTGGCCAGCCGCGGCGTCGCCCTGCCGTGGGGAGACCCGTCCGACGCCCCAGGCGCCGACACGATCTGCGGCATCGGCAACCGGAAGAACGTCGTGTTCTCCCGGATCCTCGACGAGGAGGGCATCGCCCCCTACCCAGGGACCATCGCGCTCCTCGACCGGCTCTCCGGCACCGGCACGCGCGTGGCCGTCGTGTCGAGCTCCAAGAACGCCGAGGCGGTGCTGCGCGCCGCCGGCGTGCGCGACCGCTTCCCCGTCGTGATGGACGGCGCGGTCGCCGAGCGCGATCACCTGCCGTCCAAGCCGGCGCCCGACATGTTCCTCGAGGCCGCGCGGATGAGCGACGCGGACCCCGCGCGATCCGTCGTCGTCGAGGACGCGATCTCCGGCGTCGAGTCAGGGGCGGCCGGCCGCTTCGCGCTCGTCGTCGGCGTCGACCGCGGTGCGGGGCGCGACGCGCTCGCCGCCGCCGGGGCCGATGTCGTCGTGCAGGACCTCGCCGAGCTCGTCCCGACCGTCGGCGCCTCCGCCCCGGCCGGAGCGCCGTCCGCCTGAGGAGGACGGCAGCCGATCCGGCGCGACCGAACGCCCCTCGCCGACCCCAGGCCCGACCCCAGGAGCCCAGAATGATCGACCGCGATCGCTTCCCCATCGACCCGTGGCGGCTCGTCGAGACGCGCTTCTCCGAGGACGACGCGGCGCTGACCGAGACGCTGTTCGCCGTCGGCAACGGCTACCTCGGCCTGCGCGGCAACCACCCGGAGGGGCGCCACGGCGTCGAGTACGGGACCTTCGTCAACGGGTTCCACGAGACCTGGCCGATCCAGCATGCCGAGCAGGCGTACGGCTTCGCGAAGGTCGGCCAGACGATCGTGAACGTTCCCGACGCGAAGGTGATGCGGGTCTACGTCGATGACGAGCCGCTCGCGCTCGACGTGGCCGACGTGCGCGAGTACGAGCGCAGCGTCGACTTCCGCGACGGGGCGTTCCGGCGCCGGATCCGCTGGATGACGCCGTCGGGCAAGGACGTGCTCCTCGAGACGAGTCGGATGGTCTCGTTCTCCGAGCGGCACCTCGTCGAGCAGCAGATGACCGTCACGGTGCTCAACAGCGACGCGCCCGTCACGATCAACAGCCAGATGATCAACCGGCAGGACGGCGAGGGCGTCTACGGGGGAAGCGCGCCCGTGCGCACCTCGGGCGACGACGGGTTCGATCCCCGCAAGGCGAACGACTTCTCCGAGCGCGTGCTCCAGCCGCAGGAGTACTGGCTCGATGACGCGCGCAGCGCGCTGTCGTACCGCGTGACGAACTCCCAGATGACGATCGGCATCGTCTCCGACCACGTGATCGAGACAGAGAACGACTACGAGCGCCGCGGCGTCGTCGAGCCCGATCTGGCCAAGAGCGTGTTCCGCGTGAACGCGAAGGCCGGGGTGCCGATCACCGTCACGAAGCTCACCGCTTACCACACGTCCCGCGGCGTCCCGGCCCGCGAGCTCGTCGACCGCTGCCGGCGCACGGTCGATCGCGCGCTGGCGGAGGGCGTCGACGCGTGCCGCGCGCAGCAGCGGGCGTTCCTCGACGACTTCTGGCGCCGCTCCGATGTGCGCATCTCGGGCGACGACGCGGTCCAGCAGGCTGCGCGGTGGTGCCTGTTCCAGCTCGCGCAGGCCGCGGCGCGTGCCGACGGCGCCGGCGTCCCCGCCAAGGGCCTGACCGGATCCGGATACAGCGGCCACTACTTCTGGGACACAGAGATCTACGTCCTGCCGTTCCTCATGTACACGACGCCGCAGTGGGCGCGAAACGCGCTCAGGATGCGCACGCAGATGCTGCCGGCGGCCCGCAGGAGGGCGAACCAGCTCAACGAGGCCGGCGCGCTGTTCCCCTGGCGGACGATCAACGGCGAGGAGGCCTCCGCCTACTACGCGGCGGGGACGGCCCAGTACCACATCAACGCCGACGTGAGCTTCGCGATCGCGAAGTACGTCAGGGCCACGGGAGACACCGACTTCATCGCGCGGGAGGGCGCCGACGTGCTCGTCGAGACCGCCAGGCTGTGGGCGACGCTCGGATTCTGGCGCACGACCGACGGCGTGGAGAGCTTCCACGTCCACGGCGTGACGGGCCCGGACGAGTACACGACCGTGGTCAACGACAACCTGTTCACGAACGTCATGGCGCGATTCAACCTCAACGCGGCCGCTCGGGTCGTCCGGGAAATGGCGGAGGTCGCGCCCGAGTCCTACCGCATGATGGTCGAGCGCGTCGCCCTCGATCCCGGGGAGCCGGAGGCGTGGGAGCGCTCGGCCGATGCCCTCGCGATTCCGTTCGACGAGCGCTTCCGCATCCATCCGCAGGACTCGCTCTTCCTCGACCGCGAGGTCTGGGACCTCGAGCGCACGCCGGAGGACCAGCGCCCGCTGCTGCTGCACTTCCACCCGCTCGTCATCTACCGCTTCCAGGTGCTCAAGCAGGCGGACGTCGTGCTCGCGCTGTTCCTGCAGGGCAACCACTTCACGCCGGAGGAGAAGCTCGCGGACTTCGACTACTACGATCCGCTCACGTCGGGGGACTCGACGCTGTCCGCCGTCGTGCAGTCGATCCTCGCCGCCGAGGTCGGGTACCAGGACCTCGCGTACGAGTACTTCAGGGACGCGATCTTCGTGGACCTCGCCGACCTGCACGGCAACGCCTCCGACGGGGTGCACGTCGCCTCGGCCGGCGGCGTGTGGACGGCGCTCGTGAGCGGATTCGGCGGCATGCGCGACCACGGCGGCGAGCTGTCGTTCGACCCGCGCCTGCCGATCGACTGGCCGGAGCTGGAGTTCCCGCTCACATGGCAGGGCTCGCGGATGCGGGTGTCGATCCGCCGCGAGAGCCTCACCGCGCGGCTCGAGGAGGGTGACCCGATCGAGTTCTCCGTGCGCGGAGAGAAGCACACGGTGACGGCGGACGAGGAGGTCGTCGTGCCGCTGGAGGACCAGGGCCCGATGCGCCCCGGTCGGCCGACGCTGCAGCAGATCGCCGCCCTCCATCGCAGGGACGGCACATCGCTCGTGCCGAAGGTCCCGCCGCACCAGGAGGAGCCCGTCACGGTCGTGACGAGCACGATGCCGATCATCGATCCGTCCGGCCCCGAGCTGTCGCGGTGACCGCCTCCCGCATCCCGACCTCCCGCCGCGGCGGCGATGTCGTCGGCACGCCGTAGGCTGGTGGGGTGACGACCGCCCTCTACCGCCGCTACCGCCCCGAGTCCTTCGGGGAGATGATCGGGCAGGCGCAGGTGACCGAGCCGCTGATGACGGCTCTGCGCGGCGACCGCATCGGACACGCGTACCTGTTCTCCGGCCCGCGCGGCTGCGGGAAGACGACGTCGGCGCGCATCCTCGCCCGCTGCCTCAACTGCGCGCAGGGGCCGACGGACACCCCGTGCGGCACGTGCGACTCCTGCGTGGAGCTCGCGCGGGGCGGGAGCGGGTCGCTCGACGTCGTTGAGATCGACGCGGCGAGCCACAACGGTGTCGACGACGCCCGTGAGCTGCGGGAGCGCGCCTCCTACGCCCCGGTGCGGGACCGGTTCAAGGTCTTCATCCTCGACGAGGCGCACATGGTGACGCCGCAGGGGTTCAACGCGCTGCTCAAGCTCGTCGAGGAGCCGCCGGAGCACGTGAAGTTCGTGTTCGCCACGACGGAGCCCGACAAGGTCATCGGCACGATCCGCTCGCGCACCCACCACTATCCGTTCCGCCTCGTCCCTCCCGCCGCGATGCTCGAGTACGTCGAGCGGCTGTGCGCGCAGGAGGGCGTCGAGGTGGAGCCTGGCGTGCTCCCGCTCGTCGTCCGCGCCGGTGGGGGCTCACCCCGCGACACTCTCTCGATCCTGGATCAGCTGATCGCCGGGTCCGACGAGCAGGCGGTCCGCTACGAGCGCTCCGTGTCGCTCCTCGGGTACACCCATGGCGAGCTGCTCGACGGGGTCGTGGAGGCGTTCGCGGACGACGACGCGGCTGCGGCCTTCTCCGCGGTCGATCGCGTCGTGCAGACGGGGCAGGATCCGCGGAGGTTCGTCGACGACCTGCTCGAGCGTCTGCGCGACCTCATCATCCTCGACGCGACGGGGGAAGGGGCAGCGGCCGTCCTGCGCGGAACGCCGGCCGACGAGCTCGAGCGGATGGGCGCCCAGGCCGCGTCCTACGGCGGGCCCAGGCTCTCGCGCACGGCCGACATCGTCAGCGCGACCCTCGACGACATGGGCGGGGCGACCTCGCCGCGGCTGCAGCTGGAGCTCATGATCGCGCGGGTGCTGACGGCGCTGCGGGCGCCGTCAGCCGAGACGGCGGATCGCCCCCCGGCACGCGGACCCGAGCCGGCCGCCGCTGCAGCGCCGGTGGCCGCCGCTTCGGCCGAGCCCGCGACGCCCCCTGCTCCGGCCGCTCCTGCGGCACCTGCCGCTCCGGCCCCACCGGAGCGCGATGTCGCGGCATCGTCGGTCGCCGACCCGTCCGCGCCGGTGGCGCCACCCGTTGCCGACCCCGCTGCGCCTGCCGCGGCCGACCCCGTCGCTCCCGTCGCCGCGCCGGTCGCTCCCCCCACGCCTCCGGTCGCCGAGCCGACGGTCCCGCCGGCAGGCGAGTCGGTCGCCGCGCCGGACGCACAGGCCGCCGCGGCGCCGGATGACGGGGGAGCGGCGACAGATGAGCCGGCCCAGCGCCCCGCGGCCGCCCCGGCGCTCGATGGCGTCCCC
>JBQDDT010000051.1:0-17043 GCA_052092505.1 Microbacterium sp.
CGCAACGAGCTCGGTCTTGTTGATGGACTTGTCGGCCATGTCATCCTCCAGCGGCGAATGACGCCGCAGACGTGTTGTTTCGAACCGGAGACGGGTGCCGCCGGCTGGTCGTTCGACCGCCTTGACAGTACCAACGTGCCGCGTGATTCCGCGGATTTTGGCCGTCTTTCGGCATTTTTCGGCGGCGTGTCGGCCGCGAATGTGACGTGTGTGACGGATGAGACCGTCCCACACGCGTCCGGAACGGGCCTACGCCTCGGCCCCCGGCTCGGGGATCCGGCGCAGGAAGAGCACTGCCCCCGCGCCGACGACGAGCAGGACGGCGGCCAGCGAGTACAGGGCGATGTTCGTCCATCCGGCGTCGAGCAGCGCGCCGCCGGCGGTCGGAGCGAGGATGGCGCCCACGCGCCCGACGGCGAGCGCCGCTCCCACGCCCGTGGCTCTGGCCGCTGTCCCGTAGCGGGTCGGCGCGACCGAGTAGAGCCCGGCGATGCAGCCGTTCACGAGGAGTCCCACGAGCACGCCCAGCACGAAGGCGATCGCGAGCACGGCGGTCGACAGGATGAACGCGACGATCGCGGCGGCGCCGAGCAGGAGGAACCCGAGCAGGAGCTTCTCCCGCTCGATGCGGGCGGCGATGATCCCGTAGAGCACCGATCCGACCGCGCCGCCGATCGCGAGCGCCATGCCGATCACGACGCCCTGCTCGGCCGTCATGCCGGCATCGGTCATGAGCCGCGGCGTCCACGAGCTCACGAAGTAGAAGCCGAACATCACGGTGAAGTAGGCGGCCCACAGCAGCAGCGTGGCCGCGAGCGCCCCGCCGGTGAACAGGCTGAGGAGTCCCCTCTTCTCCTCGCCATCCGCCTGCCCGGCGGCGTCGCGCCGGGTCGAGCCGGACGATGTGAAGCCGACACGGCGCGCGATCGTCCGCAGCGCGCGATCGGCCCTCGCCGGCCGACGGCTCGTGAGGAACTGCACCGACTCCGGCAGGACGAACAGCAGCACGAGCACGAGCACCGTGCTGACGATCGCCCCGGCGAGGAACACGGCGCGCCAGCCGAACGAGGCCTGCAGGCTGTTCGCCGCGATGCCGCCGAGGAAGGCGCCGACACCGTACCCGGCCGAGTAGATGCCGATGGCGAGCCCTCGCCAGCGCCGGGACGCGTACTCCGACGTGATGACGGTGATGCTCGTGAGGATGCCGCCGACGCCGAGGCCGGTCACCACGCGCCAGACCCCCAACTGCGTGACGTCCTGGGCCGTCGCCGCGAGGTACATGCCGGCGGTCGCCAGCACCGTCGATCCGATCACGGTCCAGCGCCGGCCGAGCACGTCGGCGATCCGCCCGATGGCGAGGGAGCCGATCGCCATGCCGAACAGCGTCGCGCTGATGACGATGCCGAGGACCGACCCCGTCAGCTGGAACTCCTTCTCCACGTTGACCGAGACGAATGACATCGAGGCGACGTCGAAGCCGTCGAGCGCGTTCAGGAACACGGCGCAGGCGACGATGGCCCACTGGTAGAAGGACATGGGCGCCCGCTCGAGGTGGGAGCGCAGGTCGTGCGGTGCGGAGACGGTCGTTGTCATGCGGATGAGTAGCCCTCGTCGGTTACGTGTCGGAAAGCGGCAGTGCGTTCGCTCGACAGGATATACCTACATCCTTAGTGCTACATACGTAGTGATATACCCGTCGACGCGAGAGGGCCCGTCCCGGACGAATCCGGAACGGGCCCTCTCGATCGCCTCGCGGCGGGGTGCTTACCAGCTGGACTTGGTCACACCGGGCAGCTCGCCGCGGTGCGCCATCCCACGGAAGCGCACACGCGAGATGCCGAACTTCGTCAGCACGCCGCGGGGGCGGCCGTCGATGACGTCGCGCGAGCGCAGACGCACCGGCGACGCGTCGCGGGGCAGCTTCTGCAGACCGACACGGGCGGCCTCGCGCTCCTCGTCGCTCGCGTTCGGGTCGACGAGCTGCTTCTTCAGCTGAGCCCGCTTCTCGGCGTAGCGGGCCACGATCTCGGCGCGCTGCTTGTTGCGCGCGATCTTGCTCTTCTTGGCCATGATTAACGCTCCTCGCGGAACTCGACGTGCTTGCGGACGACCGGGTCGTACTTCTTCAGCACGAGGCGGTCGGGGTTGTTGCGACGGTTCTTCTTGGTCACGTAGGTGTACCCCGTGCCTGCGGTCGAACGCATCTTGATGATCGGACGGACGTCCTGTGCCTTCTTGGCCATCAGAGCTTCACACCCTTCGCGATCAGATCCTTGACGACGGACTCGATCCCACGAGCGTCGATCACCTTCATGCCGCGCGTCGAGACGTTCAACGTGACCTTGCGGCCGAGCGACGGGACGTAATACGTCTTCCTCTGCACGTTCGGGTCGAAGCGACGCTTCGTCCGGCGGTGCGAGTGCGAGACGTTGTGACCGAAGCCGGGAGTGGCGCCGGTCACCTGGCACACAGCTGCCATGGTTCTCTCCTTCAGTACCGTGGCCCGCGACGGGGCCACCCAAGATCTCTTGCCTGCGCACCCCTCAGCCGGCCCGCGAACGGGCTGTGTCCGAGTGGGGGATGCGCGAACTGCACACAGGAGTGCGTGCAGACAGACGACGATTCTAGCACGCCGGGCGCGTCGCGCTGGATCAGCCCTCCTCGGCGCCCCGGCCCGGCCGGAACGGGGAGACCGTGGGATCGTCCGGGATCCAGAACCGCCACGGGAAGGCCGACGTTCCGGCGATGCCCGCGACGCCGACGCGCGGGCCGGTCGCGTAGGCGGCGATCGGCTCGGAGAGCAGCGCGAGCCGCGCACTCGCCCCGGCCTGCGCCGCCCCGCCGATCGCGTCGACGCCGTCGTGGACGGGGTGCCGCAGGCCCAGGGCGTCGCCGAGGCGGCCGGGGCCGCGCGCGAGGTCGCGGTCGGCGCGCACGACGCCGCGGGCTGTGCGCCGACGCCTGGCGGACTCGGCGCCCTCGACGATCTCGGCCGCGCGCAGCAGGCACCCGTCTCCCGTGCCCTCCGGACCGCAGGCGACGTTCACGCAGGAGTGGATGCCGTGGCTGAGATAGACGTACAGGTGCCCCGGCTCGCCCCACATCGTCGCGTTGCGGGCGGTCAGCCCCATCCGGGCGTGCGACCCCGGGTCGGGCACCTCCTCGCCGCGCCGGCCGCGGTACGCCTCGACCTCGGTGATCCGCGCCGACACCTCCTCGCCGCCGATCGTGACGGTGAGCACCGCGCCGAGCAGGCGCGGCGCGACCTCGAACGACGCGTCCACGAGGTCGGATCGCGTCGCGGGGCGCAGGGAGGCGCCGATCATGACGGCGCCGCCGAGCACCACGACGCGTCGAAGCCGGGAAGCGTCGCGACCTCGTCGCCCGAGTCGACGTCGACGATCCGCGTCTCGACGTCGCCGGGCATGGGCAGCTCCATCGTGTCGTACGGGTTCTGCGACAGGTCGGCCGCGACCGTCGCCGCGACGTAGCGCGCGCTCGGCGACAGGCATGTCTGCAGGAGCGCCTCCGGCGCCTCGACCGTCAGGATCTCTCTGGCCGCGCCGTCGGCCGCGACGAACGTGACCTCCTGCGCGGTGGGCACCCCCTCGTCGTCGAGCACCGCGTACTGCCGGACGGTGTCGACGCCTTCCGCATCCTCGGCGCCCTCCGTCGGCAGCGGGCGCACGACGCCGAGGTCGCCTGGCTCGGGATCGGCCGCGACGATCGACTGCTCGTCGCCCGTGGCGAGGTCGATCCACACGAGGCCGTCGAGCCGCTCGACGACCGCCGTGTACGTGCCGCGGGCGATCGCGTCGATCGAGAGCGCGGAGCCGAGGATGCCGGGCTCCGCCTCGGAGCCCGGCTCCACGAGCACGAGCTCGCCCGAGAAGTCGATGAGCAGGACCGCCGTGGAGTCCGGCACGAACTGCCAGGAGTCGACGCTGGGGCTCTCCCCGGCCACCTCGATCGCCTCCGGCTCGGCGGCCGGATCGTGCAGCGACGACGTGAACAGCTGCGCCTCGCGCTCCGGCGCCTCGCCCCCGCTCGTGAGATCCGTGTACGTGTAGCCGATGAGGCCGCCGCTCTCGGAGAGCTGCAGGCCGCGGATCGTCCCGTCCCCCGGCAGCGCGAACGTCACGGGATCCCCGCCGGACTCGTCGACGCGCAGGAGGGCGGCGCTGCCGTCGTCCTGCCGAACCGAGACGACGATCATGCCGGCCGCCGCGCGGAAGTCGTCGATCTCCGGCGCGGAGAAGACCTCCTCGCGGTCGCCGCCGGCGAGCGAGGTGCGGTAGACGACGTCGTCCCCCTCCGACCGCTCGAGCATGAGCACGCTCGCCTGCGGCGTGCGGAACGTCGTCTCGAGCGTGGCGGTCGCCCCTCCGCCGACGCCCCGCACGTCGGGGACGCGGATCCGGTACTCGGTGTCGTCGTCGAGCGGAGCGGTGAAGCGGACTCCGACGCTGCGCCCGGCCGCGTCGACCGTGAACGGGACCGACGGGGTCACCTCCACCTGGTCGGCGGTCACCTCCTCCAGCGCCTGGTTCGCCGTGAGGATCACCCTGCTGCCCGACGTCGCCGTCGCCGACTCCGGGTCGGCCTCGACACCCGTCAGGCGCGGGCCGAGCACGAGGCTGAGGGCGGATCCCGCGACGACGACGAGCGCGAGGCACACGAGCACGACCGTGAACCCGATGGCGAAGCGGCGGCGGCCGCGGCGCTGCCGCTCCGCGCGGCGGGTGGCGCCGGCGGCGGACGCCCGATCAGTACTCATAGGGGTCGTCCGGTTCGGCGACGGGGGTGATGTCGTCCGCGGTCACGGTGAGCGCGCCGTCGGACGTCGCCGTGACGGATCCGCTCAGCTCGACCCACTGGCCGGTCTCGAATGTCTCGTCGGTCGAGACGGGGACGTACGCCGGCTGCGCGTCGATGACGCAGTGCGTGATGACGAGGCGCCCGAGGCGGATCCCGTCGTCCCCCGGCGTGACGAAGCCCGTCAGCGTGACGGGCGATCCGTCGAACGTGTCCGGATCGGTCGAGCGGGCGAACGCGGCGGCCCATCCGCCCACGCCGAAGGAGTCCGTGTCGACCGACGCGGCGAACGTGACCTCGTCCGCTCCGGCGAACAGAGGCGGCGTGCCCGTGTCGCGCTCCATCGCGAGCTCGACCGACAGCGACTGCGGAGGGAGGAGGATGCTCGCGCCCACGACGACCGAGGCGACCGCGCCGCCCGCGAGCGCCGCGACCCTCGCCCCGGCGCGCACGGAGCCGGCGTGGTCGTGGCCGTCGGCGTGGCCGTGGTCGTCCTCGGCCCCGAGCGGCAGAGCGAAGGAGCAGACCGCTCCGACGAGCACGAGCACCGCCATCCCCACGGCGAACGGGGTCTGGGCGGGGTTGATGAACAGCGCGAGCTGCCCGGTCGCCGCGAGCACGATGGTCAGCGCCGCGACGGCGGACGTCAGCCCGACCCCCAGCCAGCGCGTCCCGATGCGCGTCATCCGCTCAGACAAGGAGGTTCACCCCGATCGCGATCGCGCAGGCGGCCAGGATCACGACGGCGACGAGCCCGGCGATCACCCGCGTCGGGAACGTGGTGCGCAGCAGGGCGATCATCTTCAGGTCGACGACCGGGCCGACGAGGAGGAACGCGACGAGCGATCCCGACGAGAACGTCGACGCGAACGACAGCGCGAAGAAGGCGTCGACGTTGGAGCAGATCGCGACCGTGATCGCCAGCAGCACCATCGCCGCGATCGAGAGCACGGGGTTCGACCCGATCGCGACGAGGAGCGAGCGCGGCACGATCACCTGGACGGCGCCGGCGACCGCCGATCCGATCACGAGCGCCGGCATGACGGCCCGCAGCTCGACGATGAACTGGGCGAGCGTGCGCCTCCCCCGCGATCCGCTGTCGTCGCGCGCCGCCTCGCACACCTCGCCGAACCGCTCGGTCACGAGGGACGCCGGGTCGGGATGTCTGCTGTAGAGCCACCCGACGAGGTTCGCGATCAGGTAGCCGCCCACGAGCCTGGCCACGAGGATGCCGCCGTCGAACCCGAACGCCTGGTGGGTCGTGATGATGACGATCGGGTTGACGATGGGGGCGGCGACGAGGAACGCGAGGGTGTCGGCCGCTCCGACGCCGCGCATCATCAGTCCGCGGGCGAACGGGACGTTGCCGCACTCGCAGACAGGGATGACCATGCCGACGAGCGAGAGGACGGCCCGCCTGGCCCAGCCGGAGCGCGGGAGGATCCGCTCGACGACGCCCGAGGGCACCCACACCTGCACGGCGATCGACAGCACGACGCCGAGCACCACGAACGGCAGGGCCTCGACGAGCACGCTGATCGTCAGCGTCAGCCCGTCCTGAAGACGGACGGGGAGCGGATCGGCGAACAGGGACGGGACGAAGACCGCGACGGCGAACAGCGCCGCGGCGAGCCCGAGTCCGACAGCCGGTCCGGCGACGCGCCGGGTGGTCGTCGCCGTCAAGCGCGCTCCTCGGCGAGCTCCGCCGTGCACGCGGCGCAGAGCCCGAAGATGTCGATGACGTGCTCGGCGTCCGTGAACCCGTGGCTCTCCGCCGTGTCGTGCGCCCACTTCTCGACGGCGCGCGCCTCGATCTCGACGGCGGTGCCGCACCGGCGGCAGATGAGGTGGTGGTGGTGCCCGCTGCTCTCGCACGCCCGGTAGAGGGCCTCCCCCTCCGGACTCTGCAGCGAGTCGGCCTCGCCCGTGCCCGTCAGGCCCGCAAGCGCCCGGTAGACGGTGGCCAGCCCGATGCCGGTGTCCTCGTCGCGGAGCCGCTGATGCAGAGTCTGGGCGCTGACGAACCCCTCGACCTCGTTCAGCGCGTCCCGCACACGCGCGCGCTGCCACGTGTTCCTCTGGACCATGAGCAGAGTCTAAGCCGTGGCGGCTCCGCGCGGGCCGGGCGCATCGGGGCCGACGCGACCGGCCCTGGTGCGGGTGACGCGCTCGCGCGCCCAGGCGACGAGTCGGCAGACGAGGTAGATCGCGAACGAGATCGTCGTGATGTACGGGCTGACGGGGAGCGTGCCGGCGATGGCCAGCAGGATGCCCCCGACCGCCGAGACGAACCCGAACAGCGCGGACAGGACGGGGACGGCGACGGGCCCGTGCACGACCCGCATCGCTGACGCGGCCGGCGTCACGAGCAGCGCCATCACGAGCAGGGCGCCGATGATGTGCACGGCGACGGCGACGACGAGCCCCATCAGCAGCATGAACACGAGGCTGATGAGCGTCGTCGGCACGCCGCGTGCCGCCGCCGAGGCGGGGTCGAGCGAGTCGAAGCGCAGCGGGTTCCACACGAGCACGAGCACGACGAGCACGGCGACGCAGATGCCGATCAGCCAGCCGAGATCCGGCGTCGTGACCGACACGATCTGCCCCGTCAGGAGGCTGAATCGGTTGGCGCTTCGCCCCTCGTACAGTGCGAGGAACAGGATCCCGAGACCCAGCCCGAACGGCATCAGCACGCCGACGATCGAGTTCCGGTCGCGGGCGCGGGCCCCCAGGAGGCCGATGAGGAGGGCCGCCGTGACGGCGCCGACGAGCGAGCCGGCCACGACCGAGCCTCCGAACAGCAGGGTCGCCGCGGCGCCGGCGAAGGACAGCTCGCTCACGCCGTGGACAGCGAAGGCCATGTCGCGCTGCATGATGAAGATGCCGATGAGCCCGCCGACGATCCCGAGCACGCCGGCCGCGATGATCGCGTTCGACACGAGCTGGACGAGGGCGCCGTAGTCGTCGAACGAGAAGATGTCGCTCCATTCGACGGTGGGCGCGATCCGGCCGGTCACAGGTGCACCCCGCCGGTGCCGAGCTCGGCGTCATGCTCGTCGCCGTGGTGGTGCGGGTCGGCGTCGGGGACCCCCACCACGACGAGGCGGCCCCCGGCCTCCATGACGTACACGGGGGTCCCGTAGAGATCGGTGAGGACGTCGTCGCGGAGCACCTCCTCCGGGGTGCCGAGCGTGAAGCGCCCGCTCGCGAGGTACAGGATGCGGTCGACGTGATCGAGGATCGGGTTGATGTCGTGCGTGACGAACACGACCCCGGCGCCCGACGAGCGCCTCGCGCGGTTGATGATCGAGGTGACGGCGCGCTGGTTGGCCAGATCCAGGCTCGACAGCGGCTCGTCGCAGAGCAGCAGCTGCGGGTCGTCGACGAGCGCCTGGCCGATGCGCAGCCGCTGCTGCTCGCCGCCGGAGAGCCGTCCGACGGGGGCGTCGGCGTATCCGAGCGCGCCGACCGAGCCCAGGAGCGCATCGACCCGCCTGCGGGTGCCGCGGCGCGGGATCGGGAGCCCGAACCGGGCGCCGCCGGCGCCGAGCGCGACGAGGTCCCTGGCGCGCAGGCTCGTCTCGACGGGGAACGGACGCTGCTGGGGCACGTAGCCGATCCGCGGATTCCCGCGACGCACGGGCTCCCCGCCGACGCGGATCTCCCCGTCGCTCAGTCGCTGGAGGCCGAGGATCGCGCGCAGCAGGGTCGTCTTGCCGGAGCCGGAAGGACCGAGCACGGCGACGAACTCGCCCGGCGCGACCTCGAGATCGAGGCCCGACCACAGCTCCCGGCCCCGCAGGGCGACCCGCGCTCCGCGCACGTCGAGCACGGGCGGGCGTTCTGGCATGCGCTCGATTCTAGTGGCGGAGATGCCGCCGCCCGTGCGGGGCAGGACCGTCACGGACGGCGACTCACTCGTCGAGCGCCGCCTGGAGCGCGTCGATGTTCGACTGCATCCACGACACGTAGGTCTCGCCGTCCGGCAGCGTCTCGGCGTACTCGACGATCGGGACGCCGCCCGTCGACGCCGCCTCGGTGACGGACTCGGTCTCCGGCCCCGAGGTCTGGGGGTTGACGACGAGCACGTCGACGTCGCCGTCCTCGAGGGCCGTGGTCGCCTTGAGCAGGGTCGCCGGCGCGACCTCCTGGCCCTCCTCGACGGCCTCGGCGAAGCCCTCCGCCGTGACGTCCTCGAGGCCGGCGGCCGACGTGAGGTAGCCGCCGACCGGCTCGGTGAACGCGACGGTGCCGCCCTCGTGCTCGGCCGCGATCTCCTCGAGCGAGCCCTCGAGACCCTCGATGTCGGCGATCAGCGCCGCGGCGTTCTCCTCGAACGCATCCGCCTCGTCGGGAAGCAGCTCGCCCGCCTCCTCGGCGATCGCCTCGACGACGTGCACGATCGTGTGCGGGTCGTACCAGACGTGCTCGTTGAAGCCCTCGATGTGGTCGTGGCCCTCGTGGTCGTGACCGTCCTCCGACTCCTCGTCGCCGTGGTCGTGGTCGTGGTCGTCGTGTTCGTCGACCTCCGCGTCGGGGTAGTCGTGGTTGTACTCGACGGCGACGACGGAGTGCTCGATCCCCGCCGCCTCGACCAGCTCGTCCATGTAGTGGTCGTACCCGCCGCCGTTGGAGACGACGAGGTCGGCGTCGGTGACGAGCTTCTGATCCTGCACGGTCGCCTCGTACTCGTGCGGATCGGCGGTGGCCGAGTCGATGACCGCCTCCACGTCCGCCGCATCGCCGACCACGGCCTGCGCCAGATCGGCGTACACGCTCGTCGAGGCGACGATCGACACCCCGTCGTCGGAGGCGGCGTCGCCGGAGGACGCGCAGCCGGCGAGCGCGAGTCCCGCGACTGCGGCGAGGGGGAGGACGGGGAGGATGCGACGTGTCATGGGGAGAGCGTACTCCTATTGATAATCGTTTTCTTAATCGTTCCTGAGAGCGCCCACCTCAGCCCTGCCGACCCTTGAAGCGCGGGTTCTGCTTGTTGATCACGTACGTGCGCCCGCGGCGACGCACGACCTGCGCGCCCTGCTGATTCTTCAGCGACCTCAGCGATGCCCTGACCTTCATGACCCCTGCCCTCCCGGATCGGTCTCCCGCTCCCGTTTGTTGATAATGATTTTCAATAGAGTAGCCTAGAGCATCACGAACGAAGGGATGACGATGCCCGAGGACCCCACTCCCGTCACCGCCGTCGTCGGCACCTGCGCGCCGGAGCGCGCGGCGTACGCGCGGCGCTTCGCCGACCGGACCGGACGCTCACTGCACACGGCGGTCAGGATCGCGATGTCGCCCGACCCCGTCGACGAGGCGATCGCCCTCGCCCCCTGGAGCGGGGATCGCGGGGCGGTGATCGAGTTCCCCGCCGTCGTGCCTCCGACCGAGCTCATCGGCCGCTTCGCCGACCCGGAGCTGCCGGCGCGGCTCGTCGGCCTGATCTGCGTCGTCGACGCGACGCACGTCGTCGACGACCTCCTCCGCGAGGACTACATCGTCCAGCGCTTCGGCGCGGCGCAGGTGCACCGCGCGCGGGCGATGGCGACGGCCACCCAGATCGAGTGCGCCTCGACCGTGGTCCTGGCAGGGTGGGAGGCGCTGTCGACGCCGGACCTGTCGCTCGCGATGGCCCTCGTGAGCGCGCTGGCCCCCACGGCCAGGCTCCGCCTGCATCCCGCACCCGTCGTCGCGCCGGACGACGGCGTGGCCGCGGCCCCTCCCCGGGATCGGCCGGGCTGGATCCGGCTCCTCAACGGCGAGCACGACCCGCACATGACCGACGCGCGCGTCGTGGCGCTGCGGTACCAGTCGCAGCGCCCGCTGCACCCCGCGCGCCTGCGCCGGCTCCTCGACGACGAGATCGAGACCGGCCGGTTCGGCACCGTGCTGCGCTCCGCGGGGTTCTGCCGACTCGCGACGCGGCCGGGCACGACGGCGCACTGGGAGCACGTCGGGTCCATGTTCTCGCTGCCGCCGGCCGTCGACGACGCGGAGCTCGGGGAGGACGAGGAGCTGCTCGCCGTCGGCCAGGACATCGCGTTCATCGGCATCGAGCTCGACCGCGCGGCGCTCACCAGGGCGCTCGACGCCGTCTGCCTCACCGATGCCGAGTTCGCCGCCGGCCCCGCCGCCTGGTCGCGCTACGCCGATCCGTTCCCCGCCTGGCTCCGCGCCGCCACCTGATCTGAACGACCCCTTCCGGTGCGGCAAAGTGCTCCACAACGGCCATCTCGGAGCGTTTTGTCGCACCGGAACGGGTCGTGGGGCGCCCTCAGTCGAGAAGGAGGGCGGGCTCCTCCAGGACGGCGGCGATGTCGGCGAGGAAGCGACTGACCTTGTCGCCGTCGACGATGCGGTGATCGAACGAGCCGGACACCGTCGTGACCCAGGCGGGACGGACCTCGCCGTCGACGACCCACGGCTTCTGGCGGATCGCGCCCATCGCGACGATGCCCGCCTCGCCCTGGTTGATGATCGGCGTTCCCGCGTCCATCCCGAACACGCCGATGTTCGTGATCGTGATCGTCCCGCCCTGCTGATCCGCCGGCGTCGACTTGCCCTCACGCGCCGTGAAGGTGAGGTCCTGGAGCGCGACGGCCAGCTCGCGCAGGCTCAGCTCCTGGGCGTTCTTGATGTTCGGAACGATCAGTCCCCGCGGGGTCGCCGCGGCGATGCCGAGGTTGACGTAGCCGCGCACCTGGATCTCGGCCCCCTGCTCCGTCTCGACCCACGCCGAGTTGACCTCCGGCGTGCGCTGCACCGCCCAGATCAGGGCGCGCGAGAAGACGAGCAGCGGCGAGATGCGCACGTCGGCGAACTGCGGCTGGCTCTTCAGCCGCTTGACGAACTCCATCGTGCGACTCGCGTCGACGTCGGTCCACACGGACACGTGCGGCGCCGTGTACGCCGACTTCACGACGCTGGACGCGGTCGCCTTGCGCACTCCCTTCACGGGGATCGTCTCGTAGCGGTCGTCGCGCGGCGCGGCCACCGGGATCGTGCGCTCGCGCTCCGTCGGCCACTCCGGCGTCTCCAGGTTGCGGAACACCCTGGCCTGATCCGCGTGCCCCAGCACGTCGTCGCGGGTGACCTCGCCCGCCTCTCCCGTGGGGTTCACATCGCCGAGGTCGACGTCGAGGTCGCGCGCGAGCTTGCGCACGGGCGGCTTCGCGATCACGCCGACCGACGAGACGACCGGGTTCTCGCGCTTCTTCTTCCGCCGCCGGGTCGACGCGTCCCCGCCGGAGCCGTATCCGACGAGCACGGCTCCGCCCTGCTCCTCCTCCGCCGCGGGAGGCTCCTCGGCGGCGGCGGCGTCATCCGCCCCGCCCACGACCGTGAGGATGGGCGACCCGACCGCGACCGTGTCGCCCTCGGCGACGAGCAGATCGCCGACGGTTCCAGCGAACGGCGACGGCAGCTCGACGAGGGACTTGGCCGTCTCGATCTCGGCGACGACGTCGTTGACCGCGACGGTGTCGCCTGGGCCGACGTGCCACGAGACGATCTCGGCCTCGGTCAGGCCCTCGCCGACGTCCGGCAGGTTGTAGGTCTGCATCGCGGGATCCTCTCGTGCGAACGACTCAGTAGGCCAGCGCCCGGTCGACGGCGTCGAGGACGCGATCGGCGTCTGGCAGGTAGACGCCCTCCAGCTTGGCCGGAGGGAACGGGGTGTCGAAGCCGGCCACGCGCATCACGGGTGCCTCGAGCGAGTAGAAGGCGCGCTCGGCCACGGTCGCCGCGATCTCGCTGCCGAGACTCGTGAAGCCGGGGGCCTCCTGCGCGCAGACGATCCGGCCCGTGGAGCGGACGGAGTCGAGGATCGGATCGTAGTCGACGGGCGACAGCGAGCGCAGGTCGACGACCTCGCAGCTGATCCCCTCGCCCTCGGCGAGCGCCGCCGCCTGGAGCAGGACCGACACCATGGCGCCGTGGCCCACGAGCGTCACGTCGGTGCCGCGACGGACGATCCGGCTCGCGTGCAGGGGCGCGGCGCGCTGCGTCACGTCGACCTCGCCCTTCTGCCAGTACCGCGACTTCGGTTCGAGGAAGACGATCGGATCCTGCGACGCGATCGCGTCCTGGATCATCCAGTACGCGTCGTTCGGCGTCGACGGGCTCACGACCCGCAGGCCCGGCGTGTGGGTGAAGTACGCTTCCGGGCTCTCCTGATGGTGCTCGACCGCGCCGATGTGACCGCCGTACGGGATCCGGATGACCACGGGCATCGGCACCGCCCCCTCGAAGCGGTTGGTGATCTTCGCCAGCTGCGTCGTGATCTGGTCGAAGCCGGGGAAGACGAAGCCGTCGAACTGGATCTCGGTGACGGGGCGGTACCCGCCCATCGCGAGCCCGATCGCCGTGCCGATGATGCCGGACTCCGCGAGCGGGGTGTCGAGGACGCGGGACCCGCCGAACTCCGCGTGCAGCCCCTCGGTGACGCGGAAGACGCCGCCGAGGGGGCCGATGTCCTCCCCCATGAGCAGGACGCGGTCGTCGTCGGCCATGGCCTTCCGGAGGCCGGCGTTCAGCGCCCGGCCGAGGGGCATGGTCCCCGATTCGATCGCGCTCATGCCTGGTCCCCCTCGAACGACGCCTCGTAGTCGGCGAGCCAGGCCGCCTGCTCCTCCATGAGCGGATGCGGCTCGGAGTACGCGTGACGGAACATGCTCTCCGGCTCGGGGGCGCCGAGCTCGAGCGTGCGGACGCGCACGTCCTCGGCGTAGTCCGCACCCTCCTCATCCACGCCGTCGAAGAAGGCCTCCGACGCGCCGCGGCCGGCGAGGTGTGCCCGCATCCGCGCGATCGGGTCGCGGGCGATCCACGCGTCCTCCTCGTCTCGCGTGCGGTACTTCGTCGGGTCGTCGCTCGTCGTGTGCGCCCCGAGCCGGTACGTGACCGCCTCGATCGCGCGTGGGCCGTCGCCGGCGCGCGCCTCGTCGAGCGCCTGGCGGGTCACGGCGTAGCTCGCGAGCACGTCGTTGCCGTCGATCCGCAGCGCCTCCATCCCGTACCCTGGCGCGCGGCGCGCCAGCGGGACGGGGGACTGCCGCGAGACGGGGACGGAGATCGCCCACTGGTTGTTCTGCAGGAAGAACACCTGCGGGGTCCGGTAGCTCGCGGCGAACACCATCGCCTCGTGCACGTCACCCTGGCTGGAGGCGCCGTCGCCGTAGTAGACCATGACGGCCTCGTCGGTCTCCGGATCCCCCGTGCCCGTGACGCCGTCGAACGTCCTCGCCATCGCGTAGCCGGTGGCGTGCAGCGTCTGCGAGCCGAGCACGAGCGTGTAATTGCGCACGTTCCCGTTCGCGGGGTCCGTCGCGTCCCAGCCGCCGTGGCTCGCGCCGCGCATGACCCGGATGATGTCGATCGGGTCGACGCCGCGCACCGTCGCGACGACGTGCTCGCGGTACGACGGGAAGACCGTGTCCTGCGCGCGGGCGGCGCGGACGGATCCGACCTGGGCCGCCTCCTGTCCGCGCGACGGCGGCCACAGGGCGAGCTGCCCCTGCCGCTGGAGCATCGTCGCCTGGTTGTCGAACGCCCGCACGAGCACCATGTCGCGGTAGAGCTGCTCGAGCGTCGCGTCGTCGAGCGCCTCGGCCGCGGCGACGTACCGCTCGGCCTCCGGCGTCGGGGCGATCCGGCCGTCGGCGTCGAGGATCCGCACGACGTCGTCGCACGCGTCCTGTTCTGGAGAGGTCTCTTGCGCCACAGTCACCGTTCCACGCTATGTCGGTCCACCCGAAACGGCGGTGCGACATTCTCAACAACGCATTCGCCGATCCGATGGCTCCACCGCACAGTCGCATGCGCGAGCGCGCATGGCCCGGCGGCTGCGGCGTGCCCGCTCGCCCCCACGCTCACGCCTGGCGCAGACGGCGGGCGACGTCGAGGATCCGCTCGATCGACTCCTCCTCGCCCACGGAGACGCGCACGCCGTCGTCGAATGCGCGGACCATGAGTCCCGCCTCGTCGAACGCGGCGGGGACGGCCGGGTCGTCGGTCGGCAGCCACACGAAGTTCGCCTGGGCGTCGGGAACGGCCCATCCGGACTCGCGGAGCCCGGCCACGAGGCGGGAGCGGCGCTCGACGATCCGCTCGACGCGCTCGAGCAGCGCGGTCTCGTGCTCGAGGCTCGCCAGCGCGCCGGCCTCCGCCTGGGCCGTGACCGACAGCGGGACGATCGACGCCCTGGCCGCGTCGAGCACGCGGGAATGGCCGATCGCGTACCCGACGCGCAGGGCCGCCAGCCCGTACGCCTTCGAGAACGTGCGCAGGACGACCACGTTGGGACGCCGCTCGAACACGCGCGCGGCGAGGCCGTCGACCGCGTCGTCCGCCGTGACGAACTCCGCGTACGCCTCGTCGAGGAGGATGAGCACGTCGCCGGGGACCCGGTCGGCGAAGGCCTCGAACTCCTCCGCCGTGATGATGGGGCCCGTCGGGTTGTTCGGCGTGCACAGGAGGATCGCACGCGTGCGGTCGGTCACCGCCGCCGCCATCGCGTCGAGGTCGTGGCCGCCGTCCTCCCGGTTCGGGACGGGCACTCCGGTCGCCCCGGCGACGAGGACGAGGCCGGGATACGCCTCGAACGAGCGCCACGCGTGCACGACCTCGTCGCCCACCGTGGCGGCCGCCTGGAGGAAGGCCGCCAGGAGCGCCACGCTGCCGGCTCCCACGACGACCTCGTCGGAGTCGACGGAGAGCCTCTCGGCGAGCGCGGCGCGCAGGCGCCCGGCGGTCGCGTCGGGATAGCGGTTGAGGGCGGAGGCGCCGCTCACCGCCTCGAGCACGCCGGGAAGCGGCTCGAACGGGTTCTCGTTGCTCGACAGCTTGTAGCCGGACGGATCGGCCTGACGCCCCTGCCGGTACGGCGGGAGCGCCTCGATCTCGGCGCGGAGGCGGGGCAGGGCGGGATCGGTCACGACGACGAGTCTAGGCCGCGCTCCCCCGTGATCGCGGGCGGGGCGCGTGCGCCGGCGGCCGACCCGCCGGGCGAGACGGTCCAGCCGGGCCCAAGCCGCGTGTGCGACATTGGGCGCATGAGCTTCCTCGTCCGGGTCGTCGTCAACGCGTTCGCCCTGTGGGTCGTGAGCCTCATCGGGTTCCTCGGGGTGACGATCACGCCCTTCGGCGACGGCGGCACGGTCGAGCTGATCGTCACTCTGCTCGCGGTCGCGGCACTGTTCGGCCTCGTCAACACGGTCGTGGGAACCGTGATCAAGATCGTCGCCTTCCCCCTGTACCTCCTGACCCTCGGTCTGATCACGCTCGTCGTGAACGGATTCCTCCTGTGGCTGACCGCCTGGCTCACGTCCGGCTTCGGCTGGGGCCTCGCCATCGAGAGCTTCTGGTGGGGCGTCGTGGCCGCCATTCTGATCTCGATCATCAACGGGATCTTCGGCATCATCCTGCGGCCCCAGCGCAAGAAGAAGCGGTAGCGGCGGCGCAGCGCGTCACCCCGCATCGAGGGGCACCTTCTCCCACGTCGGCAGCTGCTTGGCCGGAAGGGTCGGCTCACGGGTGACCGAGTACTCGACCGAGACGACCTCGTCGGCCGTGCCGAGGTGCGCGAAGAGCGCATCGAGCTCGTCGAGGCGCGGAT
Source organism: Microbacterium sp. (assembly GCA_052092505.1). Classification (GTDB taxonomy): domain Bacteria; phylum Actinomycetota; class Actinomycetes; order Actinomycetales; family Microbacteriaceae; genus Microbacterium. Next base: position 16,433 of record JBQDDT010000051.1, read on the forward strand.
CGCGGCTCAGATCGATCTCCGCCGCGGTCTCGGCGTAGGCGTCGACCCTGTGAGCGGGAAGGCCGATGTCGTGGACGCCCTGCGCGGGGTCGTACTCCGTCTCGACGACGAGGCCCTCGACCGGGTTGCCCCCGTCGGCGAGCATCGGGACGAGATCATCGGTGTGGCGCACCGACAGCCGCAGCATGTCCTCGTGCCCCTGGATGTCGACGGGCGAGCCGAAGCTGATGAGCGAGCGCACGTCGTGGTCGCCCTCGAGCGCGAGCCTGGCCCCGACCATCGCGCCCTGGCTGAAGCCGACCTCGTGGATCGCCTCCCCCGGCCGCACGCCCGCCTCATCGAGCGCCTTCTCGAGCCCGTTGTACGACGCGGAGCGCTTGTTCGCGTAGAGGTCGAGGTTCGACTTCCAGTCCCAGGCGTCCTTGCCTGCGCCCTTCGTGCCGGCGAGGTAGACGACGTGCTCCCGCGTCCCGTCGGGCATCGCGTACGTCTCGACGCGCACGCGCGCGTCGGTCGCCCCGTCGGGGATCCGCCCTGCCGCCTGCCGCAGCGAGGCAGGGGCGGTCGTCTGCTTCGCTCCGGGCGTCTCGGCGATCGTCACCGGATCTCCC